>DASXNR010000148.1:0-18934 GCA_036494925.1 Acetobacteraceae bacterium | reverse complement strand
GGTGATGGGCAGAATGATCGCGTTGGCGGCAAGGTAGCTGGTGATGACCCATTCGCCATCATCGACCGTGGCCGACAACCCGCCGGCGATATAGCGCAGCGCCACGACCGCGATCGTGGTGTCGAGCACCTCCATGAATGTCGGCACCACGACAACGGCGGCGAGGATCCAGGGGTTTGTCGCCGCGCGGGATCGGGAAGTCGGGGGTGTCGATGACAGTGCTGTGTCGCTCATTGCCTGGTGCCGGACGCGCTGGCGGTTGGACCAGAGTTCGGAGACTGCGGCACGGAGGTCTGGAGGCACTTCCCGGCATCCGGCCCGGTCGGTGGCTTGTTGATGTAGACGTGGGGTACCACCGACGTGCCGATGAACAGCGGTGTCGTATCGGCGTCGTAATCGACGAGATCAATCCGGACTGGCAATCGCTGGACCACTTTGATGAAATTGCCCGTGGCGTTCTCGGGCGGCAGTAACGCCAGGGTCGATCCAGTTCCCTCCGTGAAGCCCGAGATCCGGCCCTTGAAGATGTGCTTGCCGCCGTACATGTCGACGTGCAGATCGACGGGCTGCCCGATGCGCAGATCGCGCAACTGGGTCTCCTTGAAGTTGGCGTCGACCCAGATCTCGTTGAGCGAGCGAACCGCCATCAGGTTCTGGCCGACCTGTACGAAATTGCCTGGATTGACATTGCGCCGCGTGACCACGCCGTCGATCTCCGCGGCGATGTCGGTGTAGCGAAGATCCAGTTCGGCCTGCGCGAGATTGCGTCCGGCGGCTTCGAGTTTCGCCTCGGCCTGTTTGACGGCCGGGGCATTGGCCGCGAACTGGGCGAACGTGGTATCGACGTCGCCCAGTTTGTAGAACTGGTCGAGCATCGCTTTCGGACCTTGGTCGAACGGGTGCACGACACCGAGCTGGGCGGCACTCTGAATCAGCGCCGCCTGCGCCTCGAGGACGGACGAAAAGGTCTCGTCGAGGTCGGGCGGCACCTGGCCGAGATCGCCGCCGCCGTCAGGTTGCGCCGGCAGACCCAGCGAGACGCGGATCTGGTAGACTTCGGCCAGGGTCTGGGTGAGTTGCGCACCAGCCGTCGTCAGCTCCGCTTGCCGCTGGTCGTACACCTCGCGCGGCGTATCCCCCCGGGGGACGAGTTCCCGCGCCCGATCGAATTGAAGCTGCGCCAACACCAGAGCGGCCTTGCTCTTGGCGATATCGGCGACCCGCGCGTGCAGCAGAGCGACCTGGCTGTCGACACCTTCCACGGCGTGCTGCAGGTTCCAGCGTTGGCTCACTGCCTGCGCTTCGATCGCGCGCGCCGACGCGGTAGCCGCTTGCAGGTCTGCTTTCGCCGTGTCCACCGCTGCCTGCTTCTCGGAGACCGCAACCCGGTACGGCTCCTTGTCCAATTGGGCGAGGAGATCGCCCTTGCGCACACGATTGTTGTCATCCACCAGAACGCGGGAGATCTGTCCTGCCACGCGGGGTGCTACAAATGTCACGTGTCCATTCACGTATGCGTCGTCGGTGGAGACGGTACTGAGCATCTCCTCGACCCACGGGATGCCGAACACGACGAGAACCGCCAGGACAGCAACACCGAGCACGCCGGCCAGAAGCGTTCGCTTCCGCGTAGCCTTTCGAGGCGCCGGCGGCACCGGGTGGGATTCCAACGGAATCTGCGCGGATTTCGCATCATGGCCAGCCGACGCATCGCCGTTCGCCGTCGGTTGCGCATCGATCGAACCAGGCTTGTTACTTTGCTCGGTCATGTCGGGCACCCGTTGAAAACGGACCAAATGGACGGCGTCGAAAGACCACAGTTCGTCCGGACTGGAAAGCTGCCTCGCGGTCCGTAAGGGACGGCGCATTCCAGCGGGCATCCTCGAAGGTGCAATTCATCCGCCGCGTGGCCGGTGGCCTGGGCTGCCTGTCACGAAGAGGTCTCTGATCACGCCGCGGCGGTCGAGAACAAAATGCGCGATTTGGTATCGCGCGGCTCGATTGCCCGTCGGTCACTGCTGATCGCGGTCTCTCCCTCTTCATGGCGCTCGGTCGATCGAATGGGTATACTGAGATGCGGACGCCACATCGAACAGATCCGTCGCTTATACAGAGTCTGGCCTCGAACACAGGAGTATAAGCATGGCAACCCCCGATACGCTTCGCCATACGAGGATCCCTCTCACCCATGGATCCGGCGCGATCCCCGCCGTCGGGTTTGGCACGCTGATCCCGGATCCCCTCGCGACCAGACAAGCGACGAAGATCGCATTGGACGTCGGATTTCGCCATTTCGATTGCGCGGAGCGATATCGCAATGAAGAGGCTGTCGGTGATGCGATGCAGGCGGCGTTCAAGGCGGGAACGGCCCAACGGGAGGAGGTCTTCGTTACCACCAAGCTATGGAACACCAACCATCGTCCTGAGCGGGTCAAACCCGCCTTTGACGCCAGCTGCCGGCGACTGCAGGTCGACTATGTGGACTGCTATCTCATCCATACCCCGTTTGCCTTTCGCCCTGGCGACGAGCAGGACCCGCGAGATGAGCACGGTCAGGTAATCTATGATCCCGGCGTGACGTTGGTCGAGACGTGGCGGGCGCTCGAGCGTCTCGTGGACGACGGTCATTGCAGGTCGATCGGCTTATCGGATGTTACATTGGAGAAGCTGCGCGAGATCGTTGCGGCTGCGCGGATCAAGCCTGCCGTGGTGGAGGTCGAATCCCATCCATACCTGCCTGAATGGGACCTGCTCGACTTCTGTCGGGAGCAGGGGATTGTACTGCTCGCGTTCGCAGCATTGGGACATGGCATGAGTCCGAAAATGCTGGATGACCCTGTGATCACAAGCATTGCACAGCGCGTCCACAAGACGCCCGCTCAAGTTGCGCTGGCCTGGGCCGTACAGCGGGGCACTGCCTTCCTGACCACCTCGACCAGACCCGAAAATATCCAGGCGAACCTTGACATAGCGACCCTGCCTGAGGACGCCATGCGGGAGATCCGCGAGGGCATCACCACGAACATCCGGTTCAACACAGTGGTGGAGACGGGCGTGCCTGGCTTTATTCCCCGAGCCAGTTGAACTGAACTCGGATGCGTCACCGGAGGTTCCACGATGGGCGTCATCGTTTCGGTCAATGTCGGACTTCCCAACGACGTAGCGTGGCAGGGCAGGACGGTTCGGACGGCGGTCTGGAAGACGCCGGTGACAGGGCGGATTTTCGCTCGTCGGCTGAATCTCGATGGCGACGGCCAAGGCGACCTACGCGGCCATGGCGGCGAGCAACGTGCGATAATGGTGTACCAGCTCGATTCCTACCGCCACTGGGCGAGCCATCTTGGCCGCTCGGATCTCGTGGCCGGGAATTTCGGCGAGAACCTCACAGTGGAAGGCCTCGCCGATAACGAGGTCTGCATCGGCGATCGCTTCCGGATCGGCGGCGCGGTCGTCGAGGTCAGCCAGCCACGCGACACCTGCTACCGGGTCGGCATCAGGCTGAACCATCCTGAGATTGCTGCACTGCTGGTTGCACACCGCCGGCCCGGCTTTTACTTCCGCGTCATACAGGAAGGCGAGATAGGCGCCGGCGACCGGGTCGAGAAGCTCTCTGACGGCCCCGAGCGCATGACGGTCGCCGAGATCGATGCCCTGCTCTATTCCGCGGAGCACCCGCTCGAAGCCTTGCGCCGCGCAGTGCGAATTCCGGCACTCAGCCTGGACTGGCAAGGCTCGATGCAGGCGCTGCTTGCCGCGGCGGAAGCCGGAGGCACAACGGGCAACGCTGGCCTCGGGCTTGGCGCGTCGGCGCCGCTTGCGTGGCGTGGCTTCCGCCCGGTTGGGGTTGTTGCTTCGCGCGAGGAAAGCGCGGACGTCCGATCGTTTGAGTTCGCTGCCGAAGATGGCTCGCCGCTGCCGCCGGCACTACCCGGCCAATACGTCATGGTCCGCATCCGGCCGAGTCCGGATGCTCCCGCAGTTGCGCGAAACTATTCGCTGTGCGGTCCGCCCGGAACGCCACACTATCGGATTGGCGTCAAGAACGAGCGCGGTCTCGCGAGCGGCTTTCTCCACCAAAGCGTCCGGGCGGGGAGTCGCCTGGAGATCAGCGCTCCGCGCGGTTCGTTCACGCTCGCGGCCGGCGCGACTCCCGTCGTCCTTATCAGCGCCGGGGTCGGCGTCACGCCGATGTTGGCGATGTTGCATGGTGCGGCTGCTACCAACGCTGTGGCGTCTCGGCCGATTTGGTGGCTGCATTCAGCCCGCGATCGGGCGCACCATTCGTTTGCCAAGGAGGCGGACGATCTGCTCGTTGCACTCCCGGCGTCCCGCCGCTGCGTGATCTACAGTCGGCCGGCACCCGGAGACGCCCCCGGCCAGGACTTCGATCGACCGGGCCATCTCTCGATGCAACTGCTCCACGAGCTCGGAATTCCCCAAGACTCGGATTTCTACCTGTGTGGTCCGCCCCGCTTTCTCGAGGATTTCCAGAAAGGTCTGGCGGCATGGGGCATTCCGTGGCCCAGGGTCCACGCCGAAGTGTTCGGGCCCACGTCCACTCTGACGCCGGGCATATCGGGCGTCGAAGCAGCCTTGCCGCATCATCCTGACGGTCCTGCGGGCGGCGGACCCATGGTGACTTTCTCGCGAAGCGGTCTCGCCGTGCCATGGGACTCCCGTTTCGGCAGCCTGCTCGAATTCGCGGAAGCCTGTGCCGTTCCCGTGCGTTGGGCCTGTCGATCAGGCGTATGCCACAACTGCGAAAGCGGCTTGATCGAAGGCGAGCTCGCCTACGCGCCAGAGCCGCTGGATGCACCCGCCGAAGGCAATGCATTGATCTGCTGCGCAACGCCGACAACCGCGGTCGAACTCGATCTCTAAAGCTGGACGCGCCATAGGCACCTTGCTATCCCCGTGCCGAAGGCCGTCTGGCGCATCACTGCAAAAGGGACCGAATGGAGCGCCGTCCCCACGAACGAGCAGCGCGGGTTCGCCTCGGCTCTTACGAGTTCAAGAAGAAGGGTGTTTCCCGCTTCGACATCCGCGATCCCTATCACCTCGCAGTTGCGCTGACCTGGCCGCAGTTCCTCGCAACCTTGCTTGCAGTCTACTTGCTGGTGAATGTCGTCTTCGCCATCCTCTATTGGCTGATTCCGGGTTCCGTGGCCAACGCTCGGCCGCATAGTTTCGCGGACGCCTTCTTCTTCAGCATCGAGACGTTGGCGACGGTCGGCTATGGCGAGATGTATCCCGCGACGCTGTACGGCCATGTAATCGCAGCGATCGAAATCGTCGGCGGACTCGGCTTCACCGCCATCGTGACCGGCCTGACCTTTGTCCGCTTTTCACGCCCACGGCCTAAATTGGTGTTCGCCTCCAAACCGGTCGTAGCGATGCACAACGGCAAGCCGACATTGATGTTGCGAGTTGGCAACGGGCGTCCGACTGTGCTGTTGGACGCGACGGCGAAGCTCAACGTGCTGCTTTCCTCCACGTCAGCTGAAGGCACGCGCTTTCGCCGCGTGCAGGAGTTGCGGCTCGAGCGGGCGCACCTCCCGGCCTTTCCTCTGACCTGGACACTCATGCATGTACTGGACGAACGCAGCCCCTTGCACGGCTTCGATACGGCGCGAGCCATGGCGGCGAACCTACAACTGTTCGTGACACTGGAAGCGCGCGACCCGACGCTCGCGGCTTTGGTGAATGACATCCGCAACTATGCGCCAGAAGACATACAATTCGGGATGCGCTATGCGGATGTCGTGATCATTGCGGAGGACGGCACACCTGTCGCGGACCTGAGCAAGATCGGCGATCTGGAGCCGCACACGGGCGACCATCTGGAATCGGGCTGGACGGAGCGGGAAGAAGCACCGGAGTAGACGCCTTCATCGACCGCTCGCGCGAGCAGTCATTGACATCAAGTTGACTTGAGCGCGCGGCAGGCCGCGCGGTAATGGCGCGAGGCTTTGGCGATGGCTGTCACCGGCTATAGCGTCCAGATTCCTGACAACAGGCGAGGTGAATCATGAAGATCATCGTCATCGGCGGCACCGGCCTGATCGGCTCAAAGACTGTCGCCATCCTGCGTGAGGGCGGCCACGAGGTCGTCGCGGCCTCCCCCCAAACCGGCATCAACACAATCACCGGCGAGGGCCTCAAAGAGGTCATGGCCGGCGCGCAGGTGGTGATCGATCTCGCCAATTCACCATCGTTTGAGGACAAGGCGGTGCTGGAGTTCTTCGAGACCTCCGGCCGCAACATTCTCGCGGCGGAGGCTGCTGCGGGCGTGCGGCACCATGTCGCGCTCTCGATCGTCGGAACCGACCGGTCCGACAACGGCTATTTCCAAGGTCGCCCAAGAGAAACTGGTCGTGGCCTCCGGCATCCCCTACACCATCGTCCGCTCGACACAGTTCCTGGAATTCCTCGGCGGCATCGCCGATTCAAGTACGGACGGAAACGAGGTCAGGCTGCCGCCCTGCTACTTCCAACCGATCGCGGCGGACGACGTTGCTCCTGTCGTCGCCGAGGTGGCGCCCGCGGCGCCGCGAAACGGCATCCTCGAGATCGCCGGCCCGGAACGAGCGCCGTTCAACGAATTCATCGCCCGTTACCTGAAGGCGATCGGCGACCCGCGCGAGGTACTGCGTGACCCCGAGGCCCGATACTGGGGCGGCCGCGTCGAGGACCGCTCACTCGTGCCGTTGGGCGAAGCGCGCACAGGCCGCATCGGTTTAGACAAGTGGCTCCGCCGCTCACAGCCACGAGCCTGATCGATACCGCTGACGGCGAACGGTGACGGCAAGGGGAAGCGGTGCCTGCGGCGGAAACCGGCCCGCGCGGCAAGAGCGGGCGCCGGTTTCAGCGCGGTTATTCGAACGGGTGTCGGTCCTCAGGGTGTCTTGGCTGGCGCTGGCGGCGTGGTGGCCGGCGCCGGCGAGCCATGCTGGATCGAGGCCAGTTCCTTCGCATTCAGGTCGTCCGCGCTCCGGTCGGCATTCACGGCTGTCGCCCGGGGCATCTTGTGGGCCGGCGCCGGGTGCGTCACGTGACGCGGCTGGACGGTGCCCTGCGCCGGGGCGGTCTGCGCGAACGCGGGCCCGGCGGAGAGCGCAAGCACCGAAAGACCAGCGATGAGGGTGTAGCGGGTCATGGAGTGTTCCTTTCGAGTGGAGGTCAATCCAGGCTTCATCCTGCCAACCTCCGTTTCCGGGCGAGGTCGGCTCTTGGCAGCTCCAGGGTGATCCACCCGGATAGTTGATGCAATGGTCGCACCGGCATCCGGGCGTCAAGCGTGCACGGCGGCCGCGGCAATACCGACCGAGGCCACGGGCTTCCAACCCTTGAGCACCGGCAGCACCTCCTTTGCGAACAGCCGCATCGAGGCTTCGGCCTTCGCCAGCGGTATCCCGCCGAACCGGAACGAGCTGTTCAGCTCGAAATCCCCCAGCAGTTCGCGCCGCCCCTCGTACGCGCGCAGCACCTGGTCCGGCGTGCCCCGTACCGCCACCTGCAACAGCGCGTTCACCAGACCGTCGCGTCCCGCCGTCCGCGCCAGCTCCGACTTCTTGGCATAGGCGTCGTAGCCCTTCGCGGTGGCGAAGTGCGTGCTCATCAGCTCGTAGTGCTCGAGATTGCTGTCGACGAAGCTGGCCATGTGCCGCTCGGCCAGTTGGTTCGCCTCGGCCGACGTGGCGGCGCAGATGCACTGATCGGCGGTGACCACCGGAGGCGCGGCGGCACCGTTGTACTGGGCGAACAGCGCGCGATACCGCTCGATCCCCGGCAGACGTGCCGGCCACGGCCGATCGGCGAACATCAGCATCCGCGCCTTCAGGCGTGCTGCCGCCTCGATCGAGTCCTCGCTGGAGGCGACCGCATAGGTGCGTCCCTCGAAGCTGCGTTCCGGCCGCGGCCGGATCTCGATCCGCGGCTGCGGATAGAATTTTCCGCGGCCCTCGATAAAGCCGGTGCGCAACGCCTCCAGGATCATCGCCGACGCCTCGTCGAAGCGTTCGCGCGAGTCATCCATGGTGCCGCGGAACGCGGCAAACTCGCGCCGCGCCAGACCACGGCCGAGCCCGAGCCTGACCCGGCCGTTGCTCAGCAGGTCGAGCACCGACACCTTCTCCGCCACGCGCAGCGGGTCGTTCCACGGCAGGATGATCGCCGCCGTACCGAGGTCCGCATGCGTGCACAGCGGTGCAAGATATGACAGGAGCTGCAGGTTGTCGGGGCAGAACGAATAATCGAAGAAGTGATGTTCGACCGACCAGATGCAATCGAACCCGAGCTCGTCCGCCAGCCGCGCCAGACGGATCTCCTCCTGCCAGGCCTCGCGGTCGCGCATCCCGGACCAGCCATAGGTGGAAAAGATCATTTGAATGCCGACGTCCATGCGCTTCCTCCTACTGTCAGTATGGACAGCGTACCGATGAGTATGTAATCCGGTTGCGGGCCACCTGACAAACGGGAGGAGCCGCATGACATCCGATCTGCGCAGCCTGCGCGGCAAGGTGGCGATCGTCGGGATCGGCGAGACCACCTACTACAAGCACGGCCGGTCGCCGGAGCCCGAATTCAAGCTGGCATTGATGGCGATCCTGGCGGCGGCCGAGGATGCCGGGATCGATCCGCGCGAGATCGACAGCTTCGCGACCTACAGCAACGATCGCAACGATCCGTCCCGGCTCGCCGCCGCGCTTGGCACCAAGGAACTACGGCTGTCGAACATGCAGTGGGGCGGCGGCGGAGGTGGCGGCGCGGCCGCGGTGGGCAATGGCGCGGCGGCCATCGTCACCGGGCAGGCCGACATCGTGGTGGTGTATCGCGCGCTCGCGCAGGGCCAGTTCCAGCGCTTCGGCCGCGCCGCCGCGGGCGGCACCGTCAGCGGCGACAACGCGCTGATCAATCCATACGGCATCTTCGTGCCGGCCCAGCGCTATGCGCTGAAGTTCATGCGCTACATGCACGAACACGGCATCAGGCGCGATGCGATGCGCGCACTGGCGATGGCGTCGTATCATCACGCGCAGTCCAATCCGCGCGCGGTGATGTACGGTCGTCCGCTGACCGAGGAGATGTACGATGCCTCGCGGTGGATTTCGGAACCGTATCGCCTGTTCGATTGCTGCCAGGAGAATGACGGCGCTGCCGCGCTGATCCTGGTTTCAGCGGAGCGCGCGAAGGACTTCAGGCAGAAGCCGGCCTATCTGCTGGCGGCGGCACAGGGCTCCGACCATCGCAACGCCGCGCGTTCATTCAACGCGCCGGACTTCGCGTCGTCGAGCTTCGGACCGGTGGCGCCGCATCTGTGGCAGATGGCGAAGCTCGGTCCCGGCGACGTCGATGTGCTGCAGAGCTACGAGAATTTCACCGGCGGCGTGCTGATGAGCATGGCCGAGCACGGATTCTTCAAGCCGGATCAGGCGAACGAGTTCCTCACGCTGGAGAACCTGCTGGCCCCGGCAGGCAAACTGCCGCTGAACACCAGCGGCGGCAACCTGGCGGAATGCTATATGCACGGGCTGGAACTGCAGATCGAGGCGGTACGGCAGATCCGCGGCCATTCGACTGCCCAGGTGCCCGATGCGCATGTCGCCGGCGTGATCGCCGGTCCGATGGTGACACCTGTATCCACGATGATCATCGGCTCGCAGGAGACCCTGTGATGACCTACCTGCCCGCAGGTCTGCCCGCGCCGGTCACCGAAACCGATGGCCTCGACCTGCCCTACTGGGAAGGCACGCGGCAACGCGTGCTGAAGGTGCAGCGCTGCGGCACCTGCAACACCTGGCAGTGGGGGCCGGAATGGCTGTGCCATCACTGCCGGTCATGGGACATGCGCTGGGTCGCGATTGAGGGCAAAGGCCGCATCTGGACCTGGACGCGCTGCTGGCATCCGGTGCATCCGGCGCTGCGCGACCACGGACCCTATATCGCCGCGCTGGTCGAGTTGCCGGATGCGGGCAACATCCGGATGCTGGGCAACCTGCTCGGCGATCCGCACCAGGAGGTCACGATCGGTGCCGCGGTCGAGGCGGTATTCGAACCGCACGACGATGCGCCGTCACCCTACACACTGGTGCAGTGGCGCATCGCGTGACCGGGTCACGACAGTCAGAGTTTGGTGGACGCGCGCGACAACAGTTTCCAGTCCGCGCCCTGCTTCTGCCAGTTCATCAGGATGGCCAGATTGGTGGAGCTTTTCTTGCCCTCGGGGATGGATTCGCTCTCGGCCACCCAATGAAACCGCACGATCGCGGCGTCGCCGACCACGCGGATCGTGGGGTCCTTGTATTCCAGCGAGAGGAATTTCGATTTGCCAGCCGTGGCGTTCCTGATGAACGTCGCCTTGTCCTCGATGTGGGCGTCCGAGTGGCTGTAGCTCAGTTCCGCCGCGGTGAGTTCGTCGAGCGTCTTCGCGTCGGCGACGAACTGAGCAGTACGAAACGCTTCGAGCCGCTTCGCAACAGCCTCCTCGTCCGCGGTCATGGCGTGGGCTGCTCTGAGCCCCAGCACACCGACCGCGACCAGTCCCAGAACAGGCAGTGGCCCGGTCAGATGACGACGACTGATGTTCATGTTGTTTCCTCCGCTTGTGTCCGATCGAGCCCTTGTGGTCGGGCCCATTGCACTCGGGCATCCGCGGCAATGCCGCGTGGCAGTCAACCTGCGCCGCGCGTTCGGCATAGTAAAGCCGGACGTTGGCGATGGAGACGGCCATCAACTCCCCGGACCGCGTGCTGATCGCCACCGACTATCCGCACTGGGATTTCGATGACCCCGCACACGCGCTGCCGATCCGGATGAGCGAAACGCAGAAGCGCGGGATCTTCCCGGCGAACGCCAAGGCGGTCTACGGGGTCGATTGACGCGACTGCCCACTCGCGTTGCGCATGGGGGGTTGGGTGCGAGCAGCGGCAGGACCAGATGATGCGGATGGACATCATCCGCATTCCCGGCTCCCGCATCCTGGAAATCGCCCGCATCGCATTTGCCGCGCCCGACATCGACCTGCTTTGCTTCGGCGAGTCCGACCAGCCGAGCCCCGCATCCGCGCACGCAGCGGCGGTGGCAGCGCTCGATGCCGGCGCCACTCGCTATCCCGACGTGCGCGGCCTGCCGGAACTGCGCTTCGCCCTGGCCGACTATCTCACCAGACTGCACGCGCGGCCGGTGGCGGAGGACCGGATCCAGATCACCGCCTCAGGCATGACCGCGGTTTCCGTGGCTCTGGCGGCGACGGTGCGCGCCGGCGACCGCGTGGTGCTGCACAGCCCGTCCTGGCCGAATGTCGGCAACGCGGCGCGGCTGCGCGGCGCGCAGGTGGACGAACTGGCACTGATCGCGCTGCCCGAGGGCGGATTCCGCATGGACTTCGATCGGCTGGACGCGATGCTGGAAGGCGCGCGCGCCCTCATCCTGAACAGCCCGAACAATCCGACCGGCTGGACCGCGACGCGCGACGAACTGGCCATCATCCTGGACATCGCGCGCCGCCGCGGCGTGTGGCTGATCGCCGATGAGGTCTACTCGCGCCTGGTCTACGACGGCGCTCCGGCCGCGCCTTCGCTGCTGGATGTCGCGGACCCGGACGACCGGGTGATCGTCTGCAACAGTTTTTCCAAGACCTGGGTGATGACCGGCTGGCGTCTCGGCTGGCTGGTGGTGCCCGAGGGCACCCGCGATGCGGTCACCGAGCTGGTCGAGGTGACGCACTCCGGCGTGGCACCGTTCATCCAGCACGCCGGCCTCGCCGCGGTGCACGACACCGACACGGTGGAGCGCTTCCGTACCCACTGCGCCACCGGCCGCGCACTGACCGGCGATGCGCTGTCGGGCCTCAATGGCGTGCGGCATGCTCCGCCTGACGGCGCGTTCTATGCGTTCATCGGCGTCGAAGGGCTGACCGACAGCCTGGCGCTGGCGAAGCGGCTGGTGAACGAGCACCGCGTCGCAGTCGCGCCGGGTGTGGCGTTCGGCGAGGCCGGCGAGGGCTATCTGCGGATCTGCTTCGCCCAGTCGGCCGAACGGATAGAACGCGCCATGGGCCGGCTTCGCGACGGGCTGCTGGCGTCAGCTCCATCGTAACAGCCCTGCACGGCTACGCCCCGCCGTTCACGTCGATCGTCGCGCAGGTGATGAACGACGCGGCATCGCTCGCCAGGAAATCCACCACCGTGGCGATCTCGTCCGGCTCGCCCGCGCGTCGCAGTGCGCTGGCCCTGGCACGCTCCTTCGCGACCGGCGGCGTGCGCGCGCCCATCGCCGTGTTGATCAGCCCCGGTGCGATCGCGTTGACGCGGATGCCGTGCTGGCCGAGCCGCGTGCCGAGACTCCTGGTCAGGTTGATCACTGCCGCCTTGGAGGCACCGTACTCCACCACCGTGCTGCCGCGCTGGCCGGCCGACGATGCGGTGTTGACGATCGCGCCGGTCTGCCCGGCGGCGATCAGCCGCCTCGCCACCCACTGCGAGGCGAAGAACGGCACGCGCACGTTCACCGCCATGGTGCCGTCGAACTGGTCCGGCGGCACGTCGAGAAAATCGTGCTCCGGATGGTAGATGCCCGCATTGTTGAACAGCACGCGGATCAGCCCGTGGTCGCGCTCGATCGCGGCAAGGGTGGCGCCCATGCGGGCCAGATCGGTGAGGTCGCACTGGTAGTGCGGCCAGTTGCCGGCGCCTTCCGCGCCGACATCGATGCCGACGGCGATATGCCCCGACTGCGCGAGGCGACGGCAGGTTGCCTGGCCGATCAGGCCGTTGCTGCCGGTGATCACTGCGACCTTTGCCATGCTGTGCTCCCGTGCGCACTATCGCGTTTGCGGCAACAGCAACACATCGGCGAGGCGCGGACAATGCGGCGGTTCCAGGCACTGAGCGCGGCGCTTGCCGCCGGCATTCTTTTAGGCGGCGCGACGGCGTCCGCCGCCGACCTGACCATCGGCCGCGCCACCGAACAGAACTCGCTCGATCCGCAGTTCTCCGATCTCGGCAACGACGTTGCCACCGCCGAGAACATGTTCGAGAGCATGATCGAATTCGATTCGAAGCTGCGCATCCATCCCAGCCTGGCGGTGTCGTGGAAGCTGCTCGATCCACTCACCTGGGAGATCAGGCTGCGCCCCGGTGTCACGTTCCACGACGGCACGCCATTCACCGGCGCCGATGTCGCGTTCTCGCTGCAGCGTGCGCGCGACGTGCCGAACAGTCCGGGGCCGCTGGCCAGTTTCGTGCGCCCGGTGCAACAGACCGAGGTGGTCGATCCGCTCACGCTGCACATCCACACCGATCAGCCGACACCGCTGCTGATGGACATGGTGGGGCGCATCTTCATCGTGCCGGCGAAGCTCGGTGCGTCGGTCACCACCGAGGATTTCTCCGCCGGCCGCGCCATGATCGGTACCGGTCCGTATCGCTTCCGCCAGGCGCTGCCCGGCGATCGCGTGGTGGTCGCGGCGAACCGCGATTACTGGGGTGAGAAGCCGGCATTCGACACGGTGACGCTGAAGTTCCTCGCCAATGCCGCCGCGCGCAGTGCCGCGCTGCTGTCCGGTGCGGTGGACGTGATCGAGCAGATTTCGCCGTCGGATATTTCGGTGTTCCAGAACCGACAGGACGTGGCGCTGTTCTCGGTCACCTCGACGCGGATGATCTATCTGGCGATGGATCAGGGTCGCGACGACAGTCCGTTCATCACCGACAAGGACGGCGCGCCGCTCAAGGTGAACCCGCTGAAGGATCGCCGCGTGCGGCTGGCGCTGTCGAAGCTGATCAACCGCGCCGCGATCGTCGAGCGCGTGGTGGCCGGTGCCGGCGAGGCCGCCGGACAGATCGTGCCCGAGGGCATGGGCGGCTATGACCCGTCGTTGCAGCCGATGGCGTTCGATCCGGAAGGGGCGAAGCAACTGCTCACCGACGCCGGTTATCCGAACGGGTTTGGCCTGACGTTGCATGGATCGAACAACCGGTTCCCCAATGATTCGCAGCTCACGCAGGCGCTTGGGCAGATGTTCTCGCGCGGCGGACTGAAGGTGAATGGCGTCGAGGTGCTGCCGTACAATGTCTATGCACCGGGGGCCACGGCGCGGAAGTACAGCCTGTTCATCTTCAGCTACGGCAGTGTCGCGAGCAGTTCGCTGAACGGCCTGTCCGGCGTACTGGCGACCTATGACAAGGAAGCAGGCACCGGATCGTTGAATCGCGCGCGTTATTCCAATCCGGCGTTCGATGCGCTGCTGAAGCTGGCAGCGACGGAATTCGACGAGGCGAAGCGCAATCAGCTGCTGGCCGATGCGACGCGGGTGGCGATGGAGGACGCGGGCATCCTGCCGATCTATTGGCAGAAGCTCTACTGGGCCGCGCGCAAGGGCCTCGTCGTCGATCCCGACCGCGGTGAGTCGACGTCGGCGCGGTTTGTGTCGCTGTCGAAGTAGATGATGGTTTCACTGCGCTCTACCCATCGAGCCAGGTGATCGCATGAATTTCCGGTCAGACCGAAAATGCATTAGGCTGCGGTCGATCAGACTCAACATGGAGATCCATGCATGCTGACCATCGAACCGACCGGCGCGGTCCTCGGCGCAACCGTTCATGGCATCGACGTGAAACAGGCGGATGACCGGCAATTCGCCCGGATTCTGCTCGCCCTTGGCCAGAACGGCGTGCTGCGGTTCCCGGATCAGCGGCTCGACATCGGCGATCTGCGCCGGTTCTCCGAACGCTTCGGCGAGATCCAGGGCCCGAGTGCCGCCGCGGACGACGCCGCGCATGTCGGCGTCCTGTCGAACCTGAAGCAGGACGGCAAATACATCGGTTCGCCCGACGCCGGCCAGGACTGGCATACCGACATGTCGTATCGCGACGTGATGGGCTTCGTGAACGTGCTGTACGGCATCCGCATTCCGCGCCGTAACGGCGCGCCGCTTGGCGGCACCGAGTTCGCCAACATGCACGCGGTGTATCAGGCACTGCCGACCGAGATCACGACGCGCCTCGCCGATGCGACGGCGACGCACGACTTCGAAAAGTTCTGGGAGCACATGCGCCGCGACAAGGCGTCAACGCGGCCACCGATGACGGACGAACAGCGCCGCCGGCGTCCTGCGGTGGTGCACCCGCTGTTCCTCACCCATCCGATCACCGGACGCAAGGTGCTGTACTGCAATCCCGGCTACACGATGCGGATCAACGAACTGCCCGAACACGAAAGCGACGCGATGCTGGAATACCTGTTCGCGTTCCAGCTCGAGCCGCGCTTCCGCTACACCCACACCTGGACCGAGAACGACCTGCTGGTGTGGGACCACCTCGGCACCATCCATCGCGCGATCGCCGACTACGGCCCGGACGAGATCCGGCTGATGCGCCGCTGCCAGGTGATGGCGACCAAGGTGTTCGACCCCGACTTCCTGCGCCCGGTGCGCGAACTCATGGTGGAGGCCGCCTGATGCGCTGGATCCGCTACACGGCCGATGGCCGCACCGCCTACGGTTCGCTCACCGGCGACACCGTGAGCGAGATCAGCGGCGAACCCTGGGGCACGCACAGCGCCACCGGCAAGACGCACAAACTCGCCGACGTGAGGCTGGAGGTGCCGGTGATCCCGCGCACCTTCTACGCCGCCGGCATCAACTACGCCGCGCATATCCGCGAGATGGCGGAAAAGCGCGGCGTGCAGCCGGTGTTCCCCGAGAAGGCCGACATCGGCTACCGCGCCAACAACGCGCTGATCGCGCACGGCGAGGACGTGGTGATCCCGCGGGACGCCACCGAGAAGATCAACTACGAGGGCGAACTCGTCGTGGTGATCGGCAAGCAGGTGAAGCATCTGTCGAAGGCCGATGCGATGTCGTGCATTTTCGGCTACACCATCGGCAACGACGTGAGCGAGCGAACCTGGCAGCGCGGCGACCGCACCTTCTGGCGTGGCAAGAATGCCGATACGTTCAAGCCGATGGGGCCGTGGATCGACACCGATGTCGATATCGACGCGATGCAGACCATCGTGCGGGTGAATGGGCAGGACAGCCTGCGGTTCAAGACCAACGACATGATCTTCAACATCCCGACCTATATCGAGGCGATGACGCGCTACCTGACGCTGTATCCCGGCGACGTGATCTGGATGGGTACCGACGGTACTTCACCCGACCTGAAGCACGGCGACGTGGTGGAGGTTGAACTCACCGGTCTCGGCGTCCTGCGCAACCGGTTCATGCGTGAAGCGTAGATGCGCATCCGCGCGGTCTGCTTCGATGTCGGCGAGACGCTGATCGACGAGACCCGGCACTGGGAAGGCTGGGCAGATTTCCTCGGCGTGCCGCGACTGACGCTGTTCGCGACACTCGGGATGACGATGCTGCGCGGCGAATCGCATCGCCGCGTGTTCGATCTGTTCCGCCCCGATCTCGATCTCGCCACCGCGCTCAAACTGCGCCGCGCCCAGGGCTGGCGTTACGATCTGCTCGCCGAGGACCTGTATCCGGATGCGATCCCCTGCCTTGCCGGACTCCGTGCACGCGGCATCAAGGTGCTGGTCGCCGGCAACCAGCCGATCGAGTCCGAGGCGGCGCTCGCACGCATCGGCCTGCCGGCCGACGTTATCGCCAGTTCCGCCGGCTGGGGGGTCGCGAAGCCGGATGCGGAGTTCTTCGCCAGGATCGTCGCGGCATCCGGTGAGCCCGCGCATCGTGTCGCCTATGTCGGCGATCGGCTCGACAACGACGTGCTGCCGGCGCGCGCCGCGGGCATGCTCGCCGTGTTCCTGCGTCGCGGCCCGTGGGGCTGGATGCATGCCGGGCATCCCGACATCGCGCAGGCGGATCTGCGTCTCGACGATCTCGCACGACTCCCCGATGCACTGGCATCGCTGTAGCCTCGCCACCGCATGCTGAGCACTCTCGTCGTCCTGCTTGCCGCGGCCACCATCGCGGTGCCGCTGACGCGCCGCGCCGGCTTCGGCAGCGTACTCGGCTATCTGCTCGCCGGTATCGCGATCGGACCGGCCGGGCTGGGGCTGATCACCAATGTCGACGCGATCGCCTCGATCGCCAGCCTCGGCGTGGTGATGCTGCTGTTCCTGATCGGCCTGGAGGTCCGCCCGCAGCGCCTGTGGGTGATGCGGCGCGCCGTATTCGGCCTGGGCACCGCGCAGGTGGTGATCAGCGCTGCCGCGCTGGCGGCGCTTGCCTATGCGGCCGGTGTCGCCTGGCAGGGGGCGGTCGTGCTGGGCGCCGGACTGGCGATGTCGTCCACCGCGATCGTGCTGCCGATGCTCGCGGAACGCGACCTGCTGACCACCAGGGCCGGCCGCGACGCCTTCGCGGTGCTGCTGTTCCAGGACCTTGCGTTCATCCCGCTGGTCGCGCTGGTGCCGTTGCTGGCCAGCAAGAGCGTGCCGGACCATGTGCCCTGGTTCGACGTGGCGCGCGCGGTGGTGGCGATCGCCGTCATCCTGATCGGCGGCCGGTTCCTGTTGCGGCCGCTGTTCCGTGCCATCGGCGGCGCCAAGACGCCGGAGGTGTTCACCACGGTGGCGCTGCTGATCGTCGCCGGCACCGCGCTGATCGCCACCGTCGCCGGCCTGTCGCCGTCACTCGGTGCCTTCATGGCCGGCGTGCTGCTGTCGGAATCCGAATACCGTCACGAACTGCAAGCCGATATCGAGCCATTCGAGGGCCTGCTGCTCGGCTTCTTCTTCATATCCGTCGGCATGTCGGCCGATCTGTCGCTGGCGCGCGTGCAGCCGACGCTGCTGGCCGGGGCCACCGCGGCACTGCTGGCCGCCAAGGCTGCGATCGCGTTCGGGTTGGCCCGCATCGCCGGAGAGAACACGCCGAATGCGGTGCGCTTCGGCCTCGCCCTGCCGCAGGCGAGCGAATTCAGCTTCGTGCTGTTCGGCGCGGCCGTCGCCGCGGGCGCACTGGATGCGGGCAATGCGGCATTCGCCACGCTGGTCAGTGCCGCCTCGATGGTCGCGACGCCGATCCTGTTCGCCGGCGCCGAAGCGATCCTGGCGCGGCTGCGGCGCGCGCCACCGCCAGAGTACGACACGATCGATGCCGCTCCGACGCCGGTGATCATCGCCGGGTTCGGGCGCTTCGGTCAGATCATCGGCCGCGTGCTGCGTATGCACAGCATCGAGTTCACCGCGCTGGAGCGCAATCCCGGCCAGGTGGAGGTGGTTCGCCGCTTCGGCACCAAGGTGTATTTCGGCGATCCCACGCGGCCGGACGTGCTGCGCGCGGCGGGTGCGGAGCAAGCCAAGCTGCTGGTCGTGACGCTGGACAACCCGCCGGACGTCGTGAGCACGGTCGAGATGGTGAAGCGCAACTTTCCCAACCTCGCCATCCTGGCGCGGGCGCGCAACCGTTGGTACGCGCATCTGCTATTGGACCGCGACGTTGATGGGCTGGTGCGCGAGACCTTCTACTCCAGCTTGCAACTTGCGAGGCAGGCATTGACCATTCTCGGCGTCGACGAGGCGACGGCAGAGCGCGCCGTGGCGTTGTTCCGCGATCACGATGAGAAGAACCTGTTGGAGACGCACGCGATCTATCGCGACGAACAGCAGCTCATCCAGAGCCAGCAGCAGGCCGCCGACGAACTGGCCAACCTGTTCGAGATGGACCGGCCGGAGGCGGTTGGCGAGAAGTCTCGATAGCGTCATCGTCACGTCCTGACCGACGCCAGCACAATTCCCGCCGCGATCAGTGCGATGCCGATCGCATGATAGAGGTAGAACGTCTCGCCCAGGAACAGTACTGCCAGGATGCTGCCGAACACCGGCATCAGGTGCCAGGACTGGCCCGCGCGCGTTGCTCCGATCAGTTCGATGCCGCGGTTGAAGAACAGATAGGCGATGAATGACGGGAACACCGCGATGTATGCCATGGCCAACCAGGCCGGTGGACCGCCCTCGATGT
>DASXNR010000147.1:0-10405 GCA_036494925.1 Acetobacteraceae bacterium | reverse complement strand
ACTGCCGCCGTCCCGATAGATGTGGACCGTCGGGTTCCTGGTGATGTTCTTCGGCCTGCTCGCTGCGGGCATGCCGATCTTCCTGGTGCTGGGCACCTGTGCCGCGATCCTGTTCCTGGTGTCCGGCCAGCCGCTGGTCGGCGTGGCGCAGAACATGATCGACCAGCTCAACTCCACCACGCTGATGGCGCTGCCGCTGTTCGTGATGGCGGCGGCGTTCATGCGGCGCGGTGGCGTGGCGCAGGCACTGGTGGATCTGTCTGCGGCATGGCTGGGCGGCATCAAGGGATCGCTCGGGCTGGTGGCGGTGGTGTCGTGTGCGCTGTTCGCGGCGATCTCGGGGTCATCGGTGGCGACCGCGCTGGCGATGGGCACGATCCTGCTGCCCGCGATGCTGGAACGCGGCTATCCACGCGGCTTCGCACTCGGTGTGCTGGGCGCCTCGGGAACCATCGGCGTGGTGATCCCGCCGTCGCTGGCGCTGATCCTGTACGGCATCGTCACGGAACAATCGGTGCCGCGATTGTTCCTGGCCGGTATTTTGCCGGGACTGCTGCAGGCCGGCGCGTTCTTCGCGTGGGTGCTGTACTACGCGCGGCGGAAGAACTTTCCGGCCGAGCCCGCGCTGCCGATGCGGCAACGCCTGCGGGTGACGTGGCGAGCGCTGCCGGCGATGGCGGTGCCGTTCGTCGTGCTGGTCGGCATCTACGGCGGATTCATGACCATCACCGAGTCGGCGGCGCTGGCCGCGGTGACGGCGCTGATCGTCAGCCTCGGTGTGTATCGCGGCTTTCCGCTGAGCCGCACGCTGAACGTGATCGCCGAAGCGCTGCGCAGTGCCGGGGTCATCATGCTGATCATCGCCACGGCGCTGGTGTTCGGCCATTGGATGACCGGATCCGGCATTCCGAGCCAACTGGTCGATTTCGCCGCGCATCGCGGCTTTGCGACCTGGGAGTTCCTGCTGACGATCAATGTGCTGCTGCTGATCATCGGCTGCTTCCTCGAGGTGGTCAGCACGCTGCTGCTGGTGATGCCGATCCTGGCACCGGTGCTGCTGCCGCTCGGCGTCGATCCGGTGCATTTTGGCATCATCTTCACCCACAACATGGAGGTCGGCCTGGTGCACCCGCCGGTCGGGCTGAACCTTTACGTGCTGTCCACGATATCGGATGCGCCGGTCGGCGAGGTGATCCGCGGCATCCTGCCATTCCTGATCCTGCTGCTGATCGTGCTGGGCATCATCACGTATGTGCCCGAGCTGACGCTGTGGCTGCCGCGGATGGTGTACGGGTCGTAGCGGCTGCTCCTGATGGGTTTCACTACCGCTCAACCCATCCTACGAATGCCACGCGTGGGTCGCATTGTGGCGCTGTAGGATGGGTTGGGCGTCAGCGATACCCATCAAACCATCAGTGCAGCGCGTAGAATCCCTTCGCGCCGCCAGCCATCACCTGGCTGATCGTCTCCTTCGACGCGCCCTCGATCAGCTTGCGCACCATCGCCGGCGCGCCGGGGAAGAAGCCGTCGGGATGCGGATAATCGGTCGCCCACAGGATCTTGTTCGCACCGACATAGTCCACCAGCGGCCTCAGGCAGTGCTCGACCGGCTCGAACGCGATCCAGCAGTTGCGCTGGAACAGCTCGGACGGCCGCATCGACAGGCCGGAATCGTTGAACCCCTTGTCGTCGAAGTGCCGGTCCATGCGATCGAGCCAGCCGGCAATCCAGCCGCCGCCCGACTCGAGGAATGCGATGCGGACCTTGGGATGACGGTCGCACACGCCGCCCCAGATCACCGCCATGCACGCCAGCATCATTTCCATCGTGTGGGTGATGATGTGGCGTGCACCGCGCTCCTCGAAGCGGTCCATGCCGACCTGCATCATGCCGCTGTTGCCGCCCTCATGGAACCCGACCGACATGTCGAGTTCTTCCACCATGGTCCAGAACTTCTCGTAGTCGGGATGGTGGATCATCTTGTTGTTGTACGGATTGGGCCGGAGGAACACGCCGCGGAAGCCAAGCTGTTCGCGCGCGTAGCGCATCTCCTCGATCGCCAGGTCGACGTCCTGCATCGGGATCATCGCGATGCCGAACAGCCGGTCCGGATACGGCTTGCAATAGTCAGCGAGCCACCGGTTATAGGCGCGCGACATCGCCGCGGCGGCCGGTGGGTCCGTCACCGCGCCGGCGAACAGCCCGATGCTGGGATACAGGAACGCGGCATCGATCCCGTCGAGGTCCATGTCGGGAATCCGCGCATGCGGATCGAAACCGCCCTTGCGCCCCTGTTCGTACTCCATGGCATCGTCCACCACCGTGCCATCACGCGCGCCCACACCGCCCAGGGCGCCGAGACCCTTCTTGCTGCCGAGCAACTGCTCGCCGACCTGCAGGCGCTGCTTGCCGTCCGCATCGCGGATCAGCTTCGGCGCCTTGTCGCGGTATTTCGGTTCGATGTAGTCGCTCCAGAGATTGAGCGGCTCCAGAATGTGTCCGTCGGCGTCGATGACGTTGTATGCGCGAGCCATGTTTCCTCTCCTTCAGTGCCTGATCCACTCCTTCATGTAGCGAGCGTAGCAGTCGCGCTCGCCCGGCATCTTCGGCCAGCCGGCGAGCAGCCGCGCGGTGGCCAGCAACAGCCGGTCGCGCAGATGGGTGGAATTGTGGCCGTATTCCTCGAACGTCGAGTGGCTGATCTTCTGGTTGTGCGGATCGTCCTGGAACTTGCAGGCGGTCACCGCAAGGCGGGCCAGCAGCTGCTGGCGATCCGCACCGGTCTGTAGATACGCATTGGCCACCGCGGTGGCACGCGGGACGTCGAACGCCATGATCGCTTCGTCCTGTTCCCGCAGCAGCGACTCGGGCGTATGGCCGCTCAGGTCGTGCGACGCGAACTCGTGCTCGATCACCGAGCTGAACAGCTTGTTGGCGCGCGCCGCGTCGTTCACGAAGTTCGCCATCAGGTACAGGATGCGCGGCTGATACGGATTGTCCGACGTCCGCATCCAGTAGTTCGCGGTGTTGCAGTAGTCGAACGGGTGCTGGCCCTCGGTGAACTTGCGCGGCACCGTGGTGCGCAGCACCAATTCCGCGGCACCGAGCTGAATCGCATCGCCCAGACTGCGCAGCGAAATCCCGTTCCGCAGATGCGTGGTGATCCGATCCCACACCGTCTGGCCATCGGCTTCCATCAGCAGCCGCACCATGTCCTCGACCTGCTCCGGCGACAGCGACGCCTGGTTGGTCTGCTTCAGGCTCTTGCCGGCGTCGGGAAACGCCTCGGTCACGATCACGCAGGCGGCGTCGTACAGCGAGTAGTACAGCGGCCCGATCGCCATGTCCGGCACGCCGGTATAGTAGACCCCATGCGCGCGTTCCCAGCCGACATGCTGGGCCAGGTCCACCACCGCGCGGGCACGCAGGGCCTTGTGGCCGGTGTTGCGCGCCTTGCGGCCCATCACCGTGTCCTGCAAATCGATCAGGCCCAGGAACAGCAGCTGGTCGCGCAGCTTCGGCCGCACCGCCTCGTCCGCCGCCAGACCAAGGAACAGCCCGTAGGAGCGCTTCACGTCGCCGCTCATGGTGGCGATCATGTGCGCGTGCAGGCGGTCCTCGAAACCGCCGGCCTCGACGATCGGTTGCTGGTCGTCGTTCCACACCACCGGCCCGTAGCTTGGCGGCGGCACGTTGATGCCTTTCATGGTGGCATAACGGCCGGGATACTTGCCGCGCAACTGGTTCCAGATGTCGAGACCGGCCGGGATGTACCACACGCTCTGCAGCATCCCGAGCAGGCGGTACTCTTCCGGCAGATACTGCACCAGGTCGGCGGACGTGCGCAGGCCGAGAATGGTGTGGTCGTTGTTGATCAACGTTATCTGGCCGTCGCGTACGTCCACGTGATTGGGCACCTGCACGAATGGCGCCTCCGCCTCCGTCACCACGCTGAGTGCATCGCCGATCGAGCGCCCGTCACGCCGTACCAGGTTGAAGAACAGCTCGGCAGTGCGGGGCTGGTCGCGTTGCAGGATGGCGTCGGTGAACGCATCGACTGCCGTGTCCTTGCGGATGTCTTCTCGGCTTTGCAGCATGGACGTTCCTTCGCTTCGTCAGGCGCGGCTACTGGTGAGTAGCCTAGCGCCGCGACGAACGATCCGTAAAGCTGGGGTCTGATGGGTTTCGCTGCGCTCTACCAATCCTACGAATTGGCGAGCACAGATGCCGTAGGATGGGTAGAGCGCAGCGAAACCCATCGCCCCGCGAACTACCCCAATCGGCGCCGGTACAGCGCGATCAGCCGCTCCCAATGTCGTTCCGCGGCCGGCTGGTCGTAGCACCAGCGCTGCGGGAAGGCGAAGCCGTGATGCACACCGGGATGCAGTTCGATCTCCCCTGGTGAACCAGCGCGCGCGAACAGCCCGCGCAATTCCTCGACCATCGGCAGCGGTGCCAACTCGTCGTGTTCGGCGCAGGAGATGTAGAGCTCGCCTTTTACCTTGCCGAGGTTGCGATGTGGGCTTTCCTCTGCGTCGTTCACCAGCCAGGTACCGTAGAACGACGCGGCAGCGGCGACGCGATCCGGGTAGCGCGCGGCGGCGGCCAGCGCGTACGGGCCGCTCATGCAATAGCCATGCGCGCCGACCGGCCCTCGCTTCGCGGCATCCTGCCGATCGACGAAGTCCAGCATCGCAGCAACATCGTCCATCACCGGCGGGATGGTCATCTTGGTGCGCACCGCGCGCATGCGCTCACGTTCCGCGCTGCCCTGCTCCAGCACATCCGGCCCGAAGATCGTGTCGCGGCCGGCACGGTAGTACAGGTTGGGCAGCAGCACGTAGTAGCCGACGGTAGCCAGCCGGCGCGCCATGTCGCGCAATTCCTCCCGGATGCCGGGTGCGTCCATCAGCAGGAACACGGCGGGGCAGGGACCGCCGCGCTCGGGATGGCAGACGAACGTCTCCATCGCGCCTGACTTGGTATCGATGTCCAGGGTCTGTTCGATCATCGGCTGCCTCCGTTCAGTCGTCAGCGACGCTACTCCCGTCGCACCATGCGGAACACCCGCCAGTCCTCGCGGTCTTGACGCGGCTGCGTCGATGCCCATCCATGCTCAACCCTATGAGCGGGGCAGGCTACTTCCTCTATCATTCCATCGGCACGTTCCCTGGCAAGGAGCAGGCGCTGCGCGACGAACTGGCGCGTTTCGCGGCGTTCTGGTCACGCGCTGACGATGCGCAGTGGCCGACAGCGTTGGCGCTGCGGCAGGAGTTCATCGACCGTTGGCGCGCGGTGATCGATGCGCCGCCTGGAACGCTGACCACGGCGGAGAACGTCACCGCCGCGCTGTACAGCGTGATCGGCGCCCTGCCCGCGCGCCACCTGCGCGGACGGCGCGTGCTGGTGGCCGAGGACTGCTTCCCCAGCCTGCACTTCCTGCTCGCCGAACTGGCGCATCGCTTCGGCTTCACGCTCGACACGGTGCCGTTGCGGGCCGGTGAAGCCTATGTGCGCGACGAGGACTTCGTCGCACACTGGCAGGACGATGTGGGCGTGGCGCTGCTCACCTGGGTGACATCGACCGCGTCGCACCGCTGCGACGCCGCCACGTTGATCGCGCATGGCCACCGCATGGGAAGCATGGTCGGCGTGGACATCACCCAGGGTGTCGGCCTGCTGCCGTTCTCCGCCACGTGCGGTGCCGATTTCGTCGTGTCCACCTCGCTGAAGTGGCTGTGCGGCGTGCCGGGCGCCGGCGTCATCTATGCCATGCCGTCGCTGCTCGCGGACTGCCAGCCGGAGTTCCGCGGCTGGTTCAGCCAGGCGAACCCGTTCTCCTGGGACCTCACAAAATTCCGTTTCGCCGATGACGCCCGCCGGTTCGATCACGGCACGCCATCGATCGTCCCGGCCGTGGCATCGTTGCCGGGACTGCGCTGGCTCGCCGATGCCGGCATCGATACGGTTCGCGCCCACAATCACTCGCTGTGCGGGCGCATCATCGACCATGCGCGCGAACGCGGCTGGACGATCGCTTCGCCGCTCGGCAGCGAACAGCGCGGCGGCAGCGTGATGATCGCCGTCCCGCCTGGCAGTGATGCACCAGCCGTTGTGGCCGCGCTGCGGTCGCGTCACCTGTATTGCGACGCGCGCGGCAGCACCCTGCGGCTGTCACCGGGCGTCGTCACATCGGCCGACGATGTCGGCGCGCTGTGTGCCGCGCTGGACGAATTGCTGCCGCGCCGATAGGCGCTGCGACGCTCGGCATCGCCGCTATTTCCCTATCGGGCTTAAAGCGCTCTAATCGCCGCCATGATGTCCAAACGGCCAGCCGCATGAACTTCGTCACGTCAGGCGCTCCGGACCCGGTTGCCCGCGCGCACGAACTCGGTCCTGCAATCGAGGCCGCCGCCGATGAGATCGAGCGCACCCAGCGCATCCCCGAACCGTTGCTGTCGCAGCTGCACGCCGCGCGGCTGGGCCGCATGCTGCTGCCGCGCTCGATCGATGGCGACGAGTTGGAACCGTGGGTCTACCTGCGCGCGATCGAGGAGATTGCCCGCCACGACGGTTCGGTCGGCTGGAACCTGTTCGTCGCCAACAGCGCGGCACTGATCGCGCCGTTCCTGTCGCCCGAGTCCGCGCGCGCGGTCTTTGCCGATCCACGCGCCGTCGTCGCCTGGGGACCGCCCAATGAGTCGAAGGCGATCGCCGTTCCGGACGGCTACCGAGTCAGCGGGACATGGAGTTTCGCGTCCGGCTGTCGTCAGGCGACCTGGATGGGCGCGCACTGCCATGTGGTGGAACCCGATGGTTCGCTGCGGCTGAACGCGGCCGGCAATCCCACGGTGCGGTCGCTGCTGGTCCCGGTCTCACAGGTGACGCTGCTCGACGATACGTGGAACGTGATCGGGATGCGCGGCACGATGTCCGGCGCGTACCAACTCGACGACGTGTTCGTGCCCGAGGCATTCAGCGGCACGCGCGAGGATCCCTCGCTGCGGCGCGAGCCTGGTCGGCTGTATGCCTATCCGATGCAGGGCCTCTATGCCGTCGGCGTGTCCGGCGTCGCGATGGGTATCGCGCGCGCGATGCTCGATGAGTTCAAGGCGCTGGCGGCGCGCAAGACGCCACGCAACTTTGTCCGGCTCGCCGATAATGCGGTGGTGCAGTCGAACGTCGCTCAGATGGAGGCGCGGCTGGGGGCGGCGCGCGCCTATCTGGTGGAGACTCTGTACGATATCTGGTCGGCCGACGACTCGTGGGTGATCGACGTGCCGGCGCGAGCGCGCGTGCGGCTGGCCTGCGCGTTTGCGATCCAGACGGCCGAAGCGGTGGCGGACTATGCCTACAAGGCGGCCGGCGTGGACGCGATCTTCCTGGGCACAGCGTTCGAGCGGCGGTTCCGCGACATCCACACGCTGTCGCAGCAGATCCAGTCACGCACCGCGCATTTCGAGTCAGTGGGGCAGATCATGCTCGGCATCGAGCCGCCGGGGACGTTCCTGTAAGGGGGCGGCACGCCGCATCGTCATGGCCGGCGGAGGCCGGCCATCCATGTCTTTCCTTGATGCCGACAGCAAAGACGTGGATGGCGTGGCCAAGCCCCGCCGTGACTATGGGGCACGAGCCGCTCCTTTCCTTCGCTACTCCCGCAGTTCCGGAATCACCCACAGCGGCTTCTCGCCCCGCGCCACGCGCTCCACGTTGTCGAACCCGTTGCGGAACCGCGCCGACTGATTGTCCCAGGTCGGCCCGGCGTAGTGCGGGGTCAGGATCACGTTATCCAGTGTGAACAGCGGATTGTTCGCCGGCGGCGGCTCCTGGTCGAACACGTCCAGTCCCGCACCCGCGATCGTGCCGTTGGTCAGCGCCTCGTGCAGCGCCGGTTCATCCACCACCGGGCCGCGGCAGGTGTTGATCAGGTACGCCGTTGGCTTCATCAGCCGGAACTGGGCCGCTCCCATCATGTGCCGCGTGCTCGGGATCAGCGGTACGTGGAGCGACACGATGTCCGACGTGCGCAGCACCTCGTTGAACAGCCGGAACTTCACCCCGAGCGTATCGGCGGCGTCCTCGCTCAGCCGTGCGATGTCGAAATACTGCACCGCCATGCCGAAGCCCTGCGCCAGCCGCGCGACCTTCTTGCCGATGTTGCCCAGCCCGATGATGCCCAGGGTGCGGCCGTGCAGTTCGTATAGTCGCACGCTCGCCACATCGTTGCCGCGCCAGCGGCCGGACTTCACCATCTCGTGCAGCCAGGTCAGCCGGCGGCACACCGCGAGCATCAGCAGGATCGCGTGCTCGGCCACCGCGATCGCGTTGGCGCCGCCGTTGTTGCTCACCGGGACGCCGGCGCGCCGTGCCGCCTCGATATCGACCCGGTCGTAGCCGGCACTCAGCAGCTGCACCAGCTTCAGCTTCGGCGCCGATTTGTAGAACGCGTCGTCCATCTTCACCTCGCCGAGGCCGACGATGTACTCGGCGTCCGCCAGGGCGGCGTTGAATTCCGGGCTGCCGGAGCGGGCGATCACCGTGTCGAAACCGGACGGCGCCAGCTCGCGCGCGATGTCCATGGCACTCAGCGGATTGTCGGTCAGCAGGATCTTCGGCGCCATCGGTTCCCTCCTCGGCTGGTTGATCGGCGGCGAGAATAACTTGCCGCGCGCCCTCGGCCCAGGGGGCGGTTAGCCGATCGTTTACCGGTGATGCGCATAGTCGCGACCCTTCGTTGTTCCGAGGAGTCCGGTTTATGCAGGGCATCGCCAGCTTCATTGCGAATTGCCGCATCGGCAGCAAGATCGCCATCGGGTTCGCCGTTGTACTCCTCATCCTGGCAGTGAGTTCCACCCTCGCATGGCTCTCGTTCGGGCAGGTCTCCAGCGCGGTCGATGGCTACGCCGAGCTGGTGGCCACTTCGGCGATCTATCGCGATATCGACCTCGCGGTGGCGCAGTATCGCGGCCATGTCCGCGAATATGTCGCCTCGGACAACGAGGATACCGCGGCAATGGCGGTCAAGGAGGGGACCGCGCTGCACGAGCTCATCGCCAAGGGGCTTGCACGTGTCACCGATCCGGAACGCCATGCTCTGTTGGAGGATATGGCCAAACAGGCGGAGTCGTACACCGCCAACTTCGCACACCAGCGCGATATCAATCGCGAACAGGCGAAGCTGGAGACCGAGGTGCTCGATGTGGTGGGCCAGCAGACCACAGACGGGTTCTCGTCTGTGCTCGCGGGCGCGACCAAGGCCGGAAACACCGATCTTCTGCCGCTGGTGGTCGAGGGCCGCCGGCTCAGCCTCATGGCACGGCTCGACGTGAACAAGCGCCTGGGCCGGCATGACGAGGCGGCGGCAAAATCGGCCGAACAGCAATTCGATGCACTGAAGCGAACCGTGGCGCAGCTCGACGCCGCCACCAAGGGAAGCGAGTTGAACACTACCGTTGCATCCGAGACCAAGCTGATCGACACCTATCAGTCGGCCTTTCGGCGCGCCGTGAGCCTGGACACTGAACAGACAACGCTGGTGAACGGCGTCATGCGACAGGCCGGGGATGCCCTGCAGGCGGGCGCAGTCAAGGCGAAGGACAGCAATTTCGCCGCGCAGGGCGGGACTGAGCAAGGCATGCTGGCGGTCATCAGCCATGGCAACACGCTGGTGATGATCCTGGGGCTGGCCGGTCTGGCGGTCGGTGTGGCGCTCGCCTGGCTGATCGGCCGCGGCATCTCACGGCCGGTGGTGCGCATGTGCGTGGCGATGCGGGCGCTCGCGGGCGGCGACAAGACGGTGGAAATCCCTGGCGTCGGGCGCAAGGACGAGATCGGCCAGATGGCCGACACGGTCGCGGTGTTCCGCGACAGCATGGTGGAGGCGGACCGCCTGCGCGACGAGAACGAGCGGCACAAGGCGGAAGCCGAGACCGAGCGCAAGTCAGGTATGGTCCGGCTGGCGGACACCTTCGAGGCGGGCATCAAGGGCGTGGTCAACTCGGTCGCCTCCCAGGCCACCGAGATGCAGTCCGCCGCACAGGCGATGACGCACACCGCGGAACAGGCGACCCAGCAGGCGACCGCGGTGGCGGCTTCGGTGGAGCAGGCGTCGGCCAATGTGCAGACGGTGGCGACGGCCTCCGAGGAACTGTCCGCCTCGGTGCTGGAGATCGGCCGGCAGGTGGAGGAGTCCTCGAAGATCGCCAGTCAGGCGGTGACCGAGGCGGATCGCACCAACACCACCGTCGAGGGGCTGAACCGGACGGCGCAGCGCATCGGCGAGGTGGTGCAGCTGATCGAGACCATCGCCAGCCAGACCAACCTGCTGCCATTTGTCTGAAGAATGTCTTTATATATCATACCTTTAGTGTGGCATCATGCCGAGTTCACCCATGAAATACCCATG
>DASXNR010000146.1:0-3191 GCA_036494925.1 Acetobacteraceae bacterium | reverse complement strand
TTCTTGCGAGTCGTGTGGCGCAGGTACATGCGCCATCAGAATCAAATCCACTGGCAGAAGGAAATAGCCTTGGTCGCCACTACATGCGCAAATCGGCCGCTGATTGTCTCCAACTCATTGATCTGACTCGCAGCACTTCAGCAGCGCTCCACCCGAACCGCCGATTCGCTCCAGGCTGGCGGCGTCATAGCTGCCGAACGCCTCGAGCGTGCCCGTGTCCAGGATGGTGCCGCCGTTCTCGAGCGTGCCCGTCGCGATGACCGTCCCGGTGGCGATGTCGAGCGTGCCGGCGCCGATGATCAACCCGTCGTTGACCGTCAGCACGCCGCCGGACACCAGGGTGGCGTGTGGATCATCCAGCGTGAGGCCGGTCGCGGTCGCCCCGGCCACCGTGACCTGGTACGCGCCGGCCACACCGATCAGCGCATCGTCGCCACTGCCTGGCACCGAGGCCGGAGACCAGTTGGACGCATCAGACCACGCGCCTGAAGCGCCCGCCGTCCAGGAAATCGTCGTCATGCGACGAAACTTGCCGGCGATTCCCTTACCGCGGCTTAACGGCGGTCAGGCCGCCGCAGCGGCCCCCGGGGTTGGCGAGGCCGCCAGGACTTCAGCCTCCGGCTCTTCCGGCACTTTGCGCAGATCGTGCTCGGTGGCTTCGCGCATCACCAGCAACAGGCTGCCGTCGGCGTGCCGGGTGGTGAACACCGCCAGGGTATGTCCGCCGGGGGCCAGGTACAGCGAGGGCCGGGTCCCATTGCCCATCTGCAACAGCGCCTGGCGGATCGCCACCTCGTGCTCTGGATCCTCCAGCGCTCCGAATGCCCCGTCCAGCGCCTGGGTGCGCAGCAGCTCATCGAGTTGCATGCCGCGCCGCAGGACCTCCGGCGGGATCCCGAACAGCCCGGGGAATCGTTGGTTCCACTCGGCCAGGCGCAGTTCCGCATCGAGGAGCAGCACGCCCTCCTCGATGCCGGCGAACAGCGCCTGGATCTGGCCGGCTCTCCCGCCCAGCCGCGCCCGTACATCCACCAGTTCCGCCTGCGCATTGGCGGCCAGGAGCTGTTCCCGCTCCAGGGTCTGCCGCAGCCGGCGCTTGGTACGGAAGGCCCACAGCGCGTACAGGGCGACTCCCGCCGCCGCCAGCACCACCAGGGTGGCGGCAAGCGCCAGCGACCGGACATCCTGCGCCCAGGCTATCGCCGGCCGCATCGCCTCGGCCTCGTCGACCGCCACGACCACCATGAACCTGTGTTCGGGAACCAGGCGGAAGGCGTGGATGCGCTGTGCGCCGTCCGGCGCAGATGCACCGATCCAGGTGCCGTCCGGCCGAAGCTGCATCGCGGCGTACATGGGCGAGGTGGCGATGTCATAGTTGGCATTGGCGGCGGCGGGGCCAACGATCGCCTGCACCCGGCCGAGACGCGTGTCGATCAGCGCCGTCATTCCCCGCACGCCGAGGTTCGCTTCGGCAAACAGCCGCCGCAGCGCGTCGGTGCGATAATTGGCGCCGACGATCCAGCCGCCCGGATGAGCGAGCCGCAGCAGCATCAGCGACAGATGCTGGCGGATCTGCAGCTTCTGCCTGGTCTGTTCGGTGACCTGGTCCTCCTCGGGGCCGGGCTTTTCCGCCTCCGATCCGTACATGCCGGCGACCCGGGAGCCGATCCCCAGCCCGACCTCGGGGGGATTGATGTCGTGGCGGATGATGAACTGCGCATCGGCGATGAAGGCATCGTCGGTGACGTCGGTCAGCGCCGGCATCTGCGTGCGCCAGGCAGTCATGTCGAAATGGTCGGGATCGGCCTGGAACGCCTCCTTCAGAATGGTCAGCGACTGCTGGACACCGAGCAACTCGCGGCGGATCTGATCGGCGAGTATCAAGGACTGGCCGTGGATCGTGGCCTCGATGCGCGCGCGCAGGTCGCTGCGTTCGGTCTCGATGGAGCGGCTGGAAATCAGCCAGATCAGTGCGATCAGCGTCACCGTGGCGACCACAATGCCGATTGAACCGAGCACCTCGGCGGAACGGAGCTGGAATTGCCGGCCGACCGGGGACTGACGCACCGATGGCGTCACCACCCGCGAGCGGTTGCTCCGCCTGCGCCGGCGGCGCTTGTGGCTCGGAGCCCCGATCGCCATGGGATCAGACCGCCAGCTCGATCAGGAACGGACCTTTGCGCGCATTGGCCTGGGCGAACAGGTCGGCGAAACGCTCGCAGGACTCCGCGCGCGCGGCTTCGACGCCCATGCCGGCGGCGAGGCTGGTCCAGTCGAGATCCGGATTGCCGAGGTCCAGCATATCGAGGGCGGTGCGGCCGGGATTGGCACCGACGTTCGCGAGCTCTCCGAGCAGAATCTGATACTTCCGGTTGGAAATCAGGACCGTCGTGACGTCCAGGCGTTCGCGCGCCTGGGTCCACAGCGCCTGCAATGTGTACATCGCCGAGCCGTCGGCCTGCAGCGCGATCACCCGACGGCCAGGTGCGCCGACCGCGGCGCCGGTGGCGAGCGGCGGGCCGCAGCCGATCGCGCCGCCGGTGGAGTTCAGCCAGTCATGCGGCGGTGCCGCGTAGGTGAACGGGAAGAAGCCACGGCCGAAGGTGACCGCCTCGTCGGTCACCACGGCGTCGTCCGGCAGCAGCGCGGACAGAGTGGCGGCGACCGACTCCGGGGTGAGCTTGCCGCGTACCGGCTCGGGCCGCGGGCCGGGGTCGGGGATGGCGGCGCGCGGGGCGGACAGTTCGTCCGCCAGCCGGGCGAGTGCCTCAGCGGCGTCCTGGTCGGTGCGGGCGAGCACGTGGATCTCGGCGTCCGCCGGCACCGGCGTGGTGGGCTTGTTCGGATAGGCGAAGAACGTCACCGGCTTGCGCAGCCCGCACAGGATGACGTGACGCGTGCCGGCCAGCGCCTTCACCGCGACATCCACCACGTAGGGGATGCGATCGACCGGCACCCGGCCGCGGCCGCGCGAGATACGGGCATTGGCGCCCTGCGCGACCAGCTTCGCACCGGTGGCGGCGGCGATGCGATGGGCGTTCTCCAGCGCTTCGGCGCGCACCGCCTCGCCGCCCAGCACGATCAGCGTCGGCTGGCCGCGGCGAAGGATGTTCGCGGCGTTGGCGATCTGGGCGGGATCGGAGCGTGGCTTCGGCGGCACCGGCAGCGCTTCGGCGATCACGCCGCCCTCG
>DASXNR010000145.1:0-5989 GCA_036494925.1 Acetobacteraceae bacterium | reverse complement strand
TCAACCAGAGACGGACAGATACTACTCCCGCGAGGAATTCAGGCGGTGGTGTGAAGCCCAGACGAAGGGTCGCTACGAGCGCGTGGACGGCGCTATCGTGGCGATGGCACCCGAGCGTGGTGCGCACCTGCGGGTCAAGGGAGCAGTCTACAAGGCCTGGATCGCGCGGTGACCGACGCCGGAGTGCCTTGCCAGGCACTGCCTGATGGCGCGACGGTGGAAACCGGCGGCGGTGACTACGAGCCGGACGCCCTGGTGAATTGCGGCGAGCCGATGGCTGACGACGCGATCGCGGCACCGAACCCGGTGATCATCGTCGAAGTCCTGTCACCTGGCACGGCATCGACGGATACTGGCGGCAAGCTAGCTGACTATTTCCGCGTACCGTCCATCGCTCACTACCTGATCGTGCATCCGACCCGCCGGACCGTTATCCATCACTGCCGGACCGGCGACGGCATTGACACTCGGATCATCGTCAACGGACCGATCACGATGGCCCCACCCTGGATCGTTATCACCGTGGAAGAAATCTACGGCGCCGTATAAGCCGGTCGCCTTACCCTTGGGCCGGCGGTAGGGTCGGTGGACCGACGAATCATCGATTTCGTCCGATAGCGGCATGGCTGATGAGGCGACCACGATCCCGGCGAGAGCGCGATCTTGGGACGTCGTTTCCGAGACCTAGAGAGGACCGGGTTCAAATCCAGCAAGGATATGCCGTGAAGGCTGATAGATATTGTGATTTCGTGGCTGGGGGACCTGGATTCGAACCAAGGCTGCCCGGTCCAGAGCCGGGAGTTCTACCGCTAAACTATCCCCCACCATCGCCGGCAGAGCGCGGGACTACCACGCTCCGCCCACTCCGGGCAACCTCAGCCGACGCCGCCCAGCTCCCGCCGCAGCGCAGTCGCCTGCGGTGCCGGCGGCACCCGCCCATACAGCACGTCGTGCGTGGTCAGGGGACGGCCATAAAACGCCTGGTCGTCCTCCGGCTGCGGCTTGATGATCGAGCCGTTCAGTGCAATCCCGGCATACACGCCGCTCGACGAGCTCCACACCACGATGTCCGGGCCGCCGGCGCTCACCGCGCCTTCCACGCCGGAGCCCAGAGTGGCAACAGCGATGCCGGCCTGCGCGCCGACCTTGAACTGGTCACGCATCAGCGCGTTCAGCCCCTTTTGGGTCATCACCAACAGGACGGCCTCGGATTGCTCCAGTCCGGCCTGTAGGCCGAACGACGCGGAGCCGATGGCGTAGAACGCCGGATCGCTCCAGGCACCGTTGGCACCGCGCGCCAGCAGTACGCCGGTGCCGCCCTCGCCGCCGACGATGAAGCCGCCCTTGAACAGCCGCGGAATGATCAGCACCGCGCGCGCCTCATGCATCAATTGTCGCGCATTGCCGAATGCCTTGTCGTGGCGCAGATCGGCGATGGTGCGGCTCGCGCGGTCCACCACCAGTTGCTGATCGCTCTGGGCGCGTGCGGCGAGTGGCGCCAGCAGCACGACGGCCAGCAGTGCCATGCGGCACAGATGTGTTCGAGAGATCATTGCAAGCCCCATCCGTTGCAGACGGTGAAGCAGCAGCGTCAATCAGGCGGCTTTGTGGCTGCAGGCCGCCGCCGCGATCACGCTCGGCTGAGCGGCTGCGCGGCGAAGATCGCGTCCACCGCCCGGGCGAGCCCGTCCTGCCACAACGGCAGCCGCAACCCGAACACCGCCGCGAGCCTGCCGCAGTCGAGGCGCGAGTCAGCCGGCCGCTTCGCCCGCGTCGGCCAATCCCGGGTCGCGATCGGGGTCACCGTCGGGGCCACCATGCCGTATCGTGCCGCCACCGCGAACGTCGCGGTCGCGAGCTCGTGCCATGTCGTCGCACCCGTGCCGGCAGCGTGATAGACGCCGGCGTAGCGCTCGTGCCAGCCGTCGGTGATCAGCCGCGCGGCCACGTCCAGTATGGCGGCCGCCAGATCCTGCGAACTGGTCGGACATCCCGTCTGGTCCGCCACCACTCGCAACTGGCTGCTGCGCTGCCCCGCGGCGAGCATGGTGCGGACGAAGTTCCTGCCGGTGGGCGAATAGACCCAGGACGTCCGCAGCACGATCGCGCGCGAGCACGCGCTCAGCACCGCGTGCTCACCGGCGAGCTTGCTCGCACCGTAGATCCCCTGGGGCGACGTGGCGTCGGTCTCGACATAGGGTGCGCCCTTGCGCCCGTCGAACACATAGTCGGTGGAGACATGGATCAGCGGAATCCCGGCCGCCTGGCACAGCCGCGCCAGCTCCGCCGGCCCGTCGCGATTGGCGCGGAACGCGGCGTCCGCATCGTCCTCGGCGGTGTCGACAGCGGTATAGGCCGCGGCATTCACCACCAGCGCCGGCGCACTTGCCGCGAACACGTCGGCGATGCTGGCGGGGCGGTCGAAGTCCAGCGCCGGACGTCCGACGCGATGCACGGTCAGCCTCCGCACCGGCTCCGCCTCGGCCAGCGCCGTCGCGAGCTGCCCGGTGCCGCCGGTCACCAGGATGGGCGCCGTCATGTCACGGCGTGTGCCACTCGCCGCATTCGGCCAGCCGAGGCAAGGCGCGGTCCTTGTCGGACAGGATCGCCTCGGCCGCCGCGATCGGCCAGGGTACGGCGAGCGTCGGGTCGTTCCAGATCACCCCGCGTTCCGCCTGCCGGTCATACGGCGCGGTGACCTTGTAGATCACCTCGGTGTCCGGCTCGAGCGTGCAGTAGCCGTGCAGCAATCCCGGCGGAACCCAGAGCTGCTGCCAGTTCGACGGCGACAGCACCACGCCGGCGTGCCGGCCGTAGGTTGGCGAGTCGCGCCGGATGTCCACCGCAACGTCCCAGATCGAGCCTCGCACCACGCGGACCAGCTTGCCCTGCGCGTTGGGCGCGATCTGCAGGTGCAGCCCGCGCACCACGCCGCGGTCAGCCGAGCGCGCGTGGTTGTCCTGCACGAACGGGCCGCGAATGCCGGCTTCGATGAACCGGCGCTCGTTCCAGGTCTCCGAGAAGAAGCCCCGGTCATCGACAAAGCGGGGTGCGGTGATCAGCAGGACGCCAGGAACGTCGGTGGGCTCGACGATCATTCCTGCTCCCCTTCGGCGAGTTCCATCAGCGCTCGGCCGAGGTCCGTGTTGCCGAGGTGACGCGCATGGGAGCGTAGCATATCGGCGTCGATGTAGCCCATGCGGAAAGCGACCTCTTCCGGGCAACCGACCAGCATGCCGGTGCGCGACTGGATGGTCTGCACGAAGGTCGCCGCCTGCAGCAGCGAGTCCGGCGTGCCGGCGTCGAGCCAGGCGCAGCCGCGCGACAGGCGTTCGACGGCCAGCGTGCCGGCGTCGAGATAGAGCCTGTTGAGGTCGGTGATCTCCAGCTCGCCCCGGCGGGATGGCCGGATGGTGCGGGCCAGGTCGCTGACCGACGGATCGTAGAAATAGAGACCTGTCACCGCCCAGTTGGACTGCGGCGCCGTCGGTTTCTCGACCACCTCCACGGCGCGGCCATCGGCATCGAACGACACCACGCCGTAGCGCTCCGGATCGCGGACCTGATAGGCGAACACCGTTGCACCGTGCGGCCGGGTAGCCGCCGCGCGCAACAGGGTGGAGAGATGGTCGGCATGGATCAGGTTGTCGCCGAGCGCCAGCGCACACGCCTCGCCGGCGATCCAGTCGCGGCCGATCAGAAACGCCTGGGCGATGCCCTCGGGGCGCTGCTGCTCGGCGTAGGCGAAGCGCACCCCGAAGCGTCCGCCGTCACCCAGCAGGCGGCGGAACTGTGGCAGGTCCTCAGGGGTCGAGATCACCATGATGTCGCGGATGCCGGCGAGCATCAGCGTCGACAGCGGGTAATACACCATCGGTTTGTCGTAGACCGGCAGCAGCTGCTTGGACGCCGCCAGCGTCATCGGATGCAGCCGCGTGCCGGAGCCACCGGCGAGCAGGATGCCTTTCATGCCGCGGTCCCCAGCCGTTCGCCGGCATAGCGCCCGGCGCGCACTGTCTGCCACCAGTCGCGATGCGCCAGATACCAGTCGATGGTGCGCGCCAGCCCCGCCTCGAAGTCATGCGGCGCGGTCCAGGCCAGCGCCGCTTCGCTGCGCGAGGGGTCGATCTCGTAGCGGAAGTCGTGGCCTGGCCGGTCGGTAACGAAGTGGATCAGCCGCTCGCGCGGGCCGGCAGGATCCGCCTGACGACAGTCGAGTGCCGCGCAGATCGCGCGCACCACCTCCAGGTTGCTGCGCGGCTGCCGGGCGCCGATCGCGTAGGTGGCGCCGGGCTCGCCATGCTGCAGCACACGCACCAGCGCGGCGGCATGATCCTCGACGAAGATCCAGTCACGCCGGTTGGAGCCATCGCCATACACCGGCAGGCGTTTGCCCTCCAAGGCGTTCAGCGTGACCAGCGGGATCAGCTTCTCGGGGAACTGCCACGGGCCGTAGTTGTTGGCGGTATTGGAGACAATGGTCGGCAACCCGTAGGTGTGAAACCAGGCACGCACCAGATGGTCCGATGCCGCCTTGCTGGCCGCATATGGGCTGCGCGGATCATAGCGGGTGGCCTCGTCGAACGGCGGGTCATCCGGGCCGAGCGCCCCGAACACTTCGTCGGTGGAGATGTGATGGAAGCGGAAGGCATCACGCCGGGCCGGCACCAGCGTGGCATGGTACTGCCGCGCAGTCTCGAGCAGCGTGAAGGTCCCTACGATGTTGGTTTCGATGAACGCGGCCGGGCCGTCGATCGAGCGATCGACGTGGCTCTCGGCCGCAAGGTGCATCACCGCGTCGGGCTGATGGGCCGCGAACACCTGACGCATCGCGTCGGCGTCGGCGATGTCGGCACGGATCAACGCGTGACGGTTGTGGTCGCGTGCCTCCTCCAGCGCCTCCTCCGACGCGGCATAGGTCAGCTTGTCGACATTGATCACGACGTGGTCGCTGTAGCGCATCAGGTGGCGCACCACCGCCGAACCGATGAAGCCGCATCCGCCGGTCAGCAAGAGTTTCATTCGCCCGACATCCGGATCCCTCACGTTGCATCCTGCGCCGCCGCACGGCGCGGAGCGTTTAAAAATCCTTCACGGCCCCGTGAACTGGGAATGATTGTCGCGTTATGCCGATTTCCGGCCGGGTTGGGAAGCAGCGGGCAGGGCTCACACCCGACCGCACAGCCAACCGCCCCAGACCGCGATCATGCAGAACACCACCGACCCGGCAACGTAGCCGGCCGCCGGCCACAGGTCGCCGGCCTGGAGCAATGCCAGGGTCTGGAGGCTGAACGCGGAGAACGTGGTGAAGCCGCCGCAGACGCCGACCATGAGGAAGATTCGAAGGTCGGGGTGCATCCCGATGCGCGCCGGCGCCAGCGTCACGGCGGCGACCAGGCCGATCACGAAGGAGCCGACCACGTTGATCAGCAACGTGCCCCACGGGAAGCGCGGCCCGGTCAGCGCGGTCATTGCGGCGCCCAGCCAGAAGCGTGCGAGGCTGCCCGTCGCACCGCCAACCGCCACCGCCAGCCAGGTCGTGGGGCCCCCCATGCCTGTCTCCCGTCATGGCCGGGCCCTGTCCCGGCCGTCAGCAGGTTACCGGCGGCGATGTTCGGGACAAGGCCCGGCCATGACAGAGGGCAGGGTTGGGGACCGGATACGTATGGCGAGCGCATCGGCCCTGCGCCGTGCGCATGGGGAGACTGCTTGGCACCTTATCATAACGTGGCTTATTATCAGCCGTGGCTGCCATTGGACCACTTTACGGTGCATTATTTCCAACGCGACCTGATGTTCCTGCTGCATGACGTCGCCCGGTTGCTGCGCGTCGATGCCGACAAGCGGGCGCGCGCCCACGGCATGACCCGGGCTCAATGGGGCATCCTGATCTGGCTCGAGCGCCAGCCGGGGCTATCGCAGAAGGAACTCGCGGAAATCCTGGAAGTCGAGCCGATCACCGTCGCCCGGCTGATCGACCGGCTGGAAG
>DASXNR010000144.1:0-7704 GCA_036494925.1 Acetobacteraceae bacterium | reverse complement strand
CCTGGCCGATGGTCCGTGGCACGCGGTGTTTCACTTCGCGTCGCTGTCGCAGGTGGGCGAGAGCATGCGGCTGCCGTTCCGCTATCTGATCGACAACGGAACCAACGGCATGCGTCTGATCGACGCCTGCGTGCGCCACGGCATCACGCGCTTCGTGCTGTCCTCGACCGCCGCGCTGTATGGCACGCCGAAGACCGTGCCGATCCCGGAAGACGCGCCGATCGATCCAGAATCGCCGTATGGCGACAGCAAGTGGTTTCTCGAACGCGCGCTGCTCTGGGCCGGGCGCGTGCACGGGCTGCGGTACGCCTCGTTGCGTTATTTCAACGCTGCCGGCGCGGATCCGGCGGGACGCTACGGCGAGGACCATCGGCCGGAGACGCATCTCGTCCCGCTGGTGATCGACGCGGCACTTGGCCGGCGCGCGGAGCTCGAGGTGTACGGCGACGACTATGCCACGCCAGACGGCACGTGCCTGCGCGACTACGTGCACGTGACCGATCTCGCCGATGCGCATCTGCTCGCGCTGGACTGGCTGGAACGCGGCAGCATCACGGTCAATCTCGGCAGTGGCACCGGGCATTCGGTACTGCAGGTGATCGAGGCGGTCGAACGCGCGTCGCACCACAAGGTGCCACACCGCATCAGTGCGCGGCGGCCGGGTGACGCGGCCGTGCTGGTGGCGTCGTCGGAGCGCGCGCACCGCGAACTCGGCTGGCGGCCACGCTTCGCCGAGCTGGACGAGATCGTGCGCACCGCGCTGCGATGGCGCGAGGCGCACCCGAACGGTTATGCGGACTGAGCGGCGCACCGCGAGCGTCTTCGCCATCGCGCTCGCCGCAACGCTGCTGTTGTGGCCGGCACTCTGGAACGGCTATCCGCTGGTGTTCTCTGACACCGGCACTTATGTGTCGCAGGCGATCGAGCACTATCTTGGCTGGGACCGGCCGATCTTCTACAGCCTGTTCCTGCTGCCACTGCATCTGACGCTCACCACCTGGCCGGCGATCGCCGTGCAGGCGCTGCTGGTTGCGCACGTGCTGCACCTGGTGCGGCGGGCGTTGCTGCCCGATGCGTCAGTCTGGTGGGTGTTGCCTCTCGCGGGCGCGATGGCGTTGATGACATCGCTGCCCTGGTTCGCCTCCCAGCTCATGCCGGACGTGTTCACCGGCGTTCTGGTGCTCGTCCTTACGCTGCTGGTTTCCGCCGGCGAACGTCTGTCGCGTCGCGAATGCATCTGGCTGGTGGGATTCGCCGCGTTCATGATCGCTGCGCATCAGTCTCATGTGTTGCTTACCATCGTGCTGCTCGCGGTGCTGCTCCCATTGCGGGGGCCCGGCGGCGTGGCCGCGCTGCTGAGCGTGACACCGCTCGTTCTGACTGTGGTCGCTCTGATGTCGGTCAATCTGATCGCATTCGGCCGCGCATCGCTGTCGCCGTACGGCAACGTGTTCCTGCTGACGCGGGTGATCTATGACGGTCCGGGAGCGGACGTGCTGCGCCGCGACTGTCCTGCGGCCGGCTGGCGGCTCTGTGCGTTCGTCGACCGGCTGCCCGAGACCGCCGACGAGTTCCTATGGCGTACGGACGGTCCGGTCGCGCAGGCTGGCGGCGCCAAGCTGGTTTCTCGCGAGGCGGACGCGATCATCACTGCGGCAATTCGCGCGGAGCCAGTCCGCGAACTGCGGGCCGTCGGGCGGAACGCCGTGCAGCAACTGGCGCGGTTCGCCACCGGCGACGGATTGCAGCCGTGGTCCGCCACCGTGACACCATGGATCGAACGCGAGTTTCCCCGCTTCGAGGCTGCCGCGTACACCGCCTCCCGGCAGAATTCCGGCACGCTCGAAGTGTCGCGGTGGTTGCAGACGTTGCATCTCGGGACAGCGCTTGCCGGTATCGCTGGGTGCCTCGCATTGCTGCTCGGCGCACCCGGCAGGCAGCATGCAGCCGGCAGTTTCGCTGCCGCGGTCCTGCTGGCGCTGTTGGCCAACGCCACGATCACCGGCGGTCTCTCCGGTCCGCACGATCGCTACCAGAGCCGCGTCATGTGGCTGCCGCCGCTGGTCGCGGTGCTGGGCATCGCCTCGCTGCGAACGATCGCCAAGCCGGTCTTCAGCCGATGAAGCAGCGCCATGCCGCCAACGTGTTCTGGTCGGGCCTGGAGGCAGCCGCTTCGGCGGTGCTCTCGTTTGCGTCGGCGTTCATCGTGGCGCGCCTGGTCGGCCCCGCCGAGGTCGGCATCGGCGCCGCCGCGGTCGCGGTGCATGTGCTGCTCTGGGTCTGCGTCAACGCCCTGTTCGCGGACGCGCTGGTGCAGCGCAGTGTTGTGGACGAAGCGGCATTTTCCAGCGCCTTCGCGGTGTCCGTCGCGGTCGGGTGTCTCGCCGCGGTGTTGCAGGCTGCGCTTGGCCAGCCGCTGGCATGGTCGCTGGGCGACAACAGGCTGACCACGATGTCGGTGGCCCTCGCGCTGCCGCTGCCGCTGGTCGGCGCGGCGGGGCCGGTGCAGGGCCTGCTGACCAGGAATCGCGCCTACCGGAAGCTGGCGCTGCGCACGTTGGTCGGCCAGGGGCTCGGCACGCTGGCCGGCATCGTCAGCGCATTGCACGGAGCCGGCGCGTGGGCGCTCGTAGTGCAGCAGTTGGTCGTTTCCGGCGGCGGCGCTGTCGCCCTGCTGGTGCACTGCCCGATGCGGCCGCGCCGCATCGTGGACCGACGCAAGCTGCGCGAGCTGCTGAGGATCGGCCTGCCGCTTACTGCCAGCACGCTGGTACAGCACGGCAGATACCGCCTGTTCGCGCTGCTGATCGGCGGCACCGCCGGTGCGGCCGCACTCGGCCAGGTGCACATGGCGTTCCGCCTGGTCGATGCAGTGCGGGAGCTCGCGTTCACCGCGCAATGGCGGCTGATGCTGCCGCTGCTGTCGGAGCGGCAGGATGATCTGCCGGCCCTGCACGCCGGCGTGGATCGCTGCCTCGCCTGGTCCAGCCTGCTCGTGTTCCCGCTATGCGCCGCATTGGCAGTGTCCATCCAGCCGTTGGTCGCAGCGCTGCTGGGACCGATCTGGCAGCCTTCCGGCGCGGCGGCGCTGCCGCTTATCGCGCTGACCACCTGGCTGTTCCTGGCGTTTCCCGCCGGCGTTGCGGTAATCGCGCGCGGCGAGCCGCGCTACATGCTGATCGCCAACATCGCCGGCACCGTCGCGACGGCGGCTGGCGTCCTCCTGATCCGCCCCGCCACACCGCTGCATGCGGTGCTGGTATGGCTCGGCGCGCAGATGTTCGTCAGCCCGTATATCCTGTGGGCGAACGCGCGGGTGTTGGGCACGACGCCGCTGCGGCTGTTGCGTGCCGGCGTGCCATCGCTCGTCGTGTCGCTGCTGGCAGCCGTTGCCGCATTTGCTGTGCCGCGGGCGATCGGCGAGCCGTTGTCGCCGATGTGGCTGCTGGTATTCCGCCTGTCGGTCGTCGCGGCCGTCGGCGTACCGCTGGCACTGCTGACCGCCGCGCCGATCGGTTCGGTCCGTCGCGCCGCGATGCAGCGATGACGGCGATCAGCAGGGTACGGGCCAGGATTCCGCAACGCACTGGCTATTGCATCTGCGGCGCAGCGATACTCGGCGCGGACAGGACAGGTGGCCCGGAATTCAAGACCTTACGGAACTTCCGCCAACCGCAGCCTTTTCAAGGGGCTGTTGTTTCCGGAATATATGACCGAAAAAGATGCAGAGTCCGAGGCTGGATCTGCCCCGGAGCCCGAGCCCGATCACCTTACGGGAGCCTCCGACACGAAGCGTAGGCGGGATTGCGAACTGAAGGATCACCGCCCGGCGCCCGATCTGGACCGGCGGCGCCCAGCAGTGGCAAACTCGGCTCCACCGGAACTGAATGGCGAGGCCTGCATGCCCACCTACGATTACGACTGCGGCCGCTGCGGCGCGTTCAGCGAGAGCCACCCGATCGCCGAATTCGACCTGCCGCAGCCCTGCCCCGCCTGCGGCGATCCGGCGCCTCGCAGTCTCACCTTGCCGGCGATCGGCGGTGCGCGACCGGAGGCCGCGGCCGCCACGCCGTTCCGCGCCCATTCCGGCGGCTGCAGCTGCTGTGCCGCGCCCCGCCGCTTCGCCGCCGAGGCGGTGTAGGCTCGCTGTTCGTCGCGCCCACGCAACCCACGAAAGAATCGACCATGCCCGACACCGACTGGCGCACTCGCGCCGGCACGACATTCCGTTGCGAGAAGCAGCCAGCGACGGGTACGCGCGGCACGGTGGTCACCAACCATCCGCTGGCGTCCGCGGCCGGCGCCGAAATGCTGGCCGCCGGCGGCAATGCGGTCGATGCGGCGATCGCGTCATTCTTCGCGCTGAGTGTGGTCGAGCCGATGATGGTCGGCATCCTCGGCGGCGGCATGGCGCATATCCGGCTGGCTGACGGGCGCCACGTGGTGATCGACAACCAGAGCACCGCACCGCTTGCCACCGGCCCCACCACATACTTACCCGATCCCGGGGCCGCGCCCGGCACGATGGACGCGATCGGCCGCACCAACGCCGTCGGCCCGACCGCGGTGGCCTCGCCCGGCAACCTGAAGGGCTGGTGCGAGGCATTGGCCCGGTTCGGCACCTTCCCGCTGGCCGACGTCATGGAACCGGCGATCCGCCACGCCTCGCGTGGCTTCCGCGTCACGCCGTATCTGCACGAATGCGTCACCGATAGCGCCGCCGACATGGTGGGCGATGCCGAGATCGCGAAGCTGTACCTGCCTGGCGGAGCGCCGATCGCGGCCGGCACCCGGCTGGTCACCGGCGACTATGCGGAGACGCTGCGCATCATCGCACGCGAAGGTCCGGACCTGCTGTACGCCGGTACGCTCGGCACGCTGTACGCCGACCACATGGCGAAGTCCGGCGGTTACCTCGCGCGCGAGGACCTGACGCATTATCGCACCATCGACCGCGACGCGCTGCGCGGCACCTATCGTGGCTTCGACATCGTCGGGCCGCCGCCGCCGTCGTCGGGACCGCTGCACATCATCCAGATGCTCAACATCCTGGAAGGCTATGACATCGGGGCACTCGGCTTCGGCTCCGCCGACACGCTGCACCTGCTGGCCGAAGTGCTGAAGATCGCGTTCGCCGATCGTACGGCGGCGACCGCGGATCCGGCGTTCATCAAGGTGCCGGTGGAGAAGCTGCTGTCGAAAGCCTATGCGGCCGATCGCCGCGCGCGCATCGACACCAAACGCGCGCAAAACTGGAGCGCCGAGGTGGCGCCGGGCGAAGGGGCGCACACCACGCACCTGACGGTGGCAGACGGCATGGGCAACATCGTCGCCAGCACACAGACTATCAACTCGCTGTTCGGTGCGCGCTACATCGTGCCCGGCACCGGCATGATCCCGAACAACTACATGTTCGTGTTCACACCGCATCCCGGGCGCGCCAACTCCGTGGCGCCAGGAAAACGCATCACCTCGTCGATGTCGCCGGTGATGGTGCTGCAAAGCGGCAAACCTCGCTATGCGCTTGGGCTGCCCGGAGGGTTGCGCATCTTTCCTTCCGTGATGCAGGCGATCTCCAACCTGATCGATCACGGCATGACTGTGCAGGAGGCGGTGGAAGCGCCGCGTCTGTGGACCCAGGGCCATGGCGTGGAGGTGGAAAACGCCGTGCCGTCCGACGTGCTGGCGACATTGCGCGACCATGGCCACGATGTGGCGGCGGTCGGCAACGTCGGCGGCGGCATGAGCGCGATCCAGTTCGATGCCGACGGCACGATGACCGGCGCCGCCTGCTGGCGCGCCGATGGCACACCGATCGGTCTCGGTGGCGGCTATGCGCGCATGGGAGTCAGGTTCAGGCCGGAGCAGGCACGAAGCTGACATCGGAGGAACGTCGGCCTGCTGGTTCCGTTACCGCTCAACATCCATGGAGCGGAGGCGGCCTTGCCCGACGACCAAACAACCCGGTCCTCCCGTGGTCGTGATGCCGACCGACCACGTGACATCCCTCCCGCCGGGTGGAAGGACGTGGCCTGGCGCAGCTGGCAGGAGGTCTCGGACAACAACATCTTTCTGATCGCGGGCGGCGTGACCTACGCCGTCGTATTGGCGCTGTTCCCCGGGCTGGCTGCGCTGGTGTCGATCTATGGCCTGCTGCTCGATCCCGCTCAGATCGAACGACAGATGGCCGCGCTCACCGGCATCCTTCCCGATCAATCGAGGCAGATGCTCACCGACGAACTCCACCAGCTTGCGTCGGCGTCCAGCGGCGCCCTCGGGTTCGGCGCGTCCGCCGGACTGCTGTTCGCGCTATGGAGCGCCTCACGTGGCATGAGCGGTCTGGTCACCGCGACCAACATTGCCTACGAGCAGAAGGAAACTCGGAGCTTCCTGCGGTTCAACCTGATCGTCTTGCTGCTGACATCGGGCGTCGTCGCCGGCGGTCTGATCGCGATCGCGCTCATCGCGCTGCTGCCTGCCGCGACCCAGTTCGTGAATCTCGGGCCGCTGACCAAATGGGTCCTGCTGGTCGTGCAATGGCCGCTGCTGATCGTGCTGGTCATGGCGGGGCTTGCCATTCTGTATCGGTATGCACCCAACCGCGACGAGCCGAGATGGCGCTGGGTATCTCCAGGCGCGATCACGGCGACGGTCATGTGGATTGTCGGGTCGATCGGCTTCACCATCTACGTCACGCACTTCGGCAGCTACGACAAGACCTATGGATCACTCGGCGGCGCCGTGGTCCTGCTGACGTGGCTCTATGTGTCCGCGTTCGCCGTCCTGCTGGGCGCCGTGGTCAACGCACAGTCCGAGCGTCAGACCCGGCGTGATACCACCGAGGGTACGCCGCGGCGCATGGGCCAACGTGGCGCATACGCCGCGGACACCGTCGGACCAAGCAGCAAGCGGTGACCAAGACGCTACTCCCGTGCCGCCTGCCAAGCCGCTGACGCTGCCGCTTTTGCCGCCTTGCTGCCACGGTCCATGACCTCATCGGCAGTGTCACGTGTGACGCCGGCGGCCCAATCGGTCACTGGCCCGATCAGCGCCTCCTCCTGTTTGGTTCGGGGAACCAGTGCGCCAAGCAACGCACCGGCGGTCAGTCCGAGAGCGCCCAGCAAAAGGGGGTTTTCACCGACGGTGTCGGCAAGACCGTTACCGGCCCGGGCAGCGAACTCCCGCCCGCGCTGTGCCGCCTGTGCGACGGCCTCCCCGGCACGTTGACCACGCTCAGCGATCTCGTCGCGCCACTCGCCGGCGCTGCGCTGTACCTGCTCCATGCTCTCCCGGGCCGTCCGTTGCGCAGCCTCGAATGCCTGCTGCACCCGATCGGCGAAAGCCGCGGCTGTCTCCGCCGCGTCGCGCTGCAGGCCCAGCACGCCTGACCGCGCCTCCGCGACGCGGGAGCCGAAGGCGTCCTCGGTCTCGTCAGCAGCCCGCCGGAGAAATTCGCCGGCTCGTCGCGCCCGCGCGGCGAGGCCGTCGTCGACCGCACTGGTCCGCGCGTCGGCGGGATCATAAGGCACGATGTCGCGGCGAGTGGACGCCGTGCCGTTCCTCGTCATGCTGGTGGCGACCAGCCAAGCCAGGCCGATGCCGGTCAACGCCACCGGCAGCGGATGGTCGCGCAGGTCCGCGCCGAGATTGCGGACAAAGGCGGCGCCCTGGCCGTCGCGAAGATAGGCGAGGCCTTCGTCGATC
>DASXNR010000143.1:0-23062 GCA_036494925.1 Acetobacteraceae bacterium | reverse complement strand
CCGCCGTCGGGACGGAATGGGACCCGCGGGGCATCGGGCATGCCGTAAAGGTCATGCCTGATCGGGTTGACGCTGGAGCTGTACATGTAGCCTGCGTTCTCCAGCTGGCGGAAGGCCCAGGGGTTGCGTGTGCCGATCGAGAAGGTGGCGGCACGATAACCGCGCACAGCGACGCCGCCGATGTCCTCGAGCAGCAGCCTGGTGCGACTCACGTCGGCCTGGAAGGTGGCCGGATCCTGGGCATCGGCACGCGTGTGGTCGTAGCCATGGCTGGCGAGCTCATGTCCCGCGGCGACGATGCGGCGAACCATCGGCTTGTTGCGCTCGGCGATCCAGCCAAGGGTGAAGAATGTGGCGTTGACCTCTGCTGCGGCAAATTGATCGAGAATGCGATCGACGTTTGCCTCGACACGCGGCGCGATGCGGTGCCACGCGGCACGGTCGATGCAGCCGGCGAACGCCTGCACCTGGAAATAATCCTCGACGTCGACCGTCATCGCATTGCGGATGCCGGGCTTCATCGGTCCGCCACCGCGCTCAGCAGGTCCATCAGGCGACGGAACACGCGGTCCTGTCGCAAGGACGTCTGCTCCAGTGCCTCGATCCGCCGCACCAGGGCAGAGCTGTCAGGCGCACACGCCGAAGCAAGTGACATCGATATCGCGGCTGGCTGCGGAGCGGCGAGGCCTGCGCCGAGATCCTGGCTCAGTTCATTTGCGGTCGTCTCCACCATCGGGCCGGTTATGGCGTGTACCTCCTCGATGGCGCCGTACAGCAACACACGCGAGCAGAGCGTGTTGATCCGGCGCGGGATGCCATCGGTGTAGCGATAGAGGTAGGTGAAGGCAGCATCCTCCCAGCATGGGTCGCCACTCCAGCCGACGCGTTTCAGCCGGTGCTCAATATAAGCCCGCGTCTCTGCCTCGGTGAGCGGTCCCAGATGGTACGACGCGAGGACACGCTGGCGAAGCTGTTCGAGATCCGGGTTGGCCAGGGTGGCGCGGAACTGCGGCTGGCCGAGCAGGATTGTCTGTACCGAGGCGCGGCCGTCGACCGTGATGTTCGACAGCATGCGCAGTTCCTCGAGCGCCGCCATATTCAGGTTCTGCACCTCGTCCACCACCAGAAGGCAACGCCGGCCGGCGGCGCGCTGATCGCGCGCCATGCGCTCAAACCGGCGCAGCAGGGTCGCCTTGTCGGCGCCGCCGTCGTCAGGCACGCCGAAATTGGCCACCACGAGACGCAGCAGATCATCGCCGGAAACCCGCGTGGTAACGACCCGCGCCATCACGTAGCTGTGCCGGTCGAGCTGCGACCAGAGTTGCTCGACCAGCGTCGTCTTGCCGGCGCCGACCTCGCCGGTGACGACGATGAAGCCTTCCTCCTGCGCCAGGCCATAGACCAGATGCGCGATCGCACGGCTATGGCCGCTCGAGCCGAAAAAGAACCGGCTGTCGGGGGTCAGTTGAAAGGGGATACCGGAAAAGTTGTAATATTTCTCGTACACGGTGCTGCTTCAGAATTGCTTGGTAAGGCCGACAATGACGAGGTTCTGGTAGTAGCTTTGATTTTGTCCCGACGGGACGAAGAACCCTCGCGTCGGCGTAAGGTAGTCATAGAACGAGTAGCTCGCGGTGGCCGCCAATGTCTGGCTGATAAGATATTGTATACCGATACTGACCGCCCAGGATTGCTGATTGCTACTGCCGGATGTGCGAAATGTGCTGAACGAGGCTGCGCTGCTCAATGTCAGGTCCTCGCTGATCTGATGTGTCCAGTTCCCGAACACCGACCTGGCAGTACTGGTGGAACCCACCGGCGGGGCGGAGACGTTGGACGTGAAGTTGGTACCGACCGGGGCCGCGGCCTCTGTCGTGGACTCGGAAATCTGCAACCAGGCGGTGAACTGGTCGCGATCAAGCACAGTGGTTACGTTCGCGTTGAAAGCCTTGACTCGGAACACGCCCGCCTGGACCCCGAGCCCATTGGTGCCGACCAACAGAGGAGCGCCGGTCACGCTGTTCACGGTCTGACCTGTGGGCGTTACGGTGGCTTGATTGAGCTGGTTCTGGAAGCCCTGCAGGTTGCTCTGAACGCCCGTTGTGTAGCTCGCACCGATCTGGGTGCGCGCTGTCAATTGGTAGGATCCGTTGAAATCCACATTGGTGTCGCCGTACCTGTTACGGACTGCGATGGTGATCCGACTGTCCGGATTTGGCGTCCACGTGGTGCCGAAACCCCAGATCGCATCGTCGATCCGGGTCGTTGGCGTACCGCCGTAGGTCAGGTTCTCATACCCGATCTCACCGAAGACAGAGAACTCGCGGTTCAACACATAAGTGAGCCGGTTGAGTACGTAGTATTGTTGTGAATTGCCTTGAAACCCGGTGCCGTTGCCTATCTGAGCGTCGGCCTCAGCATGATACTGGATGTCGCCAAAGTAATTGCCCGTATCGAACTGGGCGTATCCTTCATTGATCAGGTTGGAGGAGCTGTTGTGACCGGTCGGAAAAAACACCGGGATATAACTGCCAGCCGGCGAAATGCTCGATTCACTCAACTGATAGCCGATCCTTGCCGTGCCGAGGTCGCCGAAGTCATGCAGCCAGTATGGTGAGATCGAATAACTGTTGACCTGAACCAGGTTTTGGTTGGAGAGCGCCGTGTTGCCCGACGAGTTGAGCGAGGTGAGTGGCGATCCGAAGCTCCCAAAGCTCGGCGCCAGACCCGCGCCGAAGGAGCCGTAGCCGCCATTCGCCGGCGTGGCTCCCGCGACCGCTCGTGCGTCGACAAAGAACTCGTCCGGCACAATGGTGAACAGCCCGCTGCCAAGCAACTGATTGCTGATGCTGTCCTCCTGCGGCGTCCTGGCAGCGAGGCGGAACTGCGGGCCGTATTCGAACAGAACCTGAGCATTCGGCGTGTCGCCGGTGATGGCAATGCTCGGCGTGAGGATGGTGAGCAGGTCCCAGCGACGGTTGTTCGTGGTGTCCAGCAGGTTGTCGGTAAAGGCTTCCTGCAAACTCACCGTCGGGACGAACGTCCAACCGCCCCCAGCGCCGGTCGCACCGAAGCCGGAGTGCATCTGGAGCTGATTTCGCAGGTCGGCATCGGTTGGCTCCGGTGCATTGGTCACGACCGACGGATTGTCCGGCTCGCTCACGATGAACGCCAGTGCCGAGTGGCCGCCCAGCAGGCAGGCTACTGCGACGGCGCAGCTCAGACGCGCGGGGATGCCGAGAGGGACGGTCACGACACGCATAGTCCCTACGCTGCTGCGTCGGTGCAAGCTCAGGATGAGTAGTAGTTGGAATAGGCTCCGAATGTGTAGCGGTTTGTCACCTGCACCTTGTTCAGCAGCATCATGATCAGCGGGCAGGCCTGGATCAGGTCGAGCGCCGCCTCCACTTCCTCGCGCTGCGTCCGCTCGGCCTCGACGACGAACAGAATCTGTCCGACGATGGGCGCCAGGGCCGCCGGATCGCTGGTCGAAAGACAGGGCGCGGCGTCGAGGACCAGCAGCCGATCCGAGTAGCGACGGCCGAGGCGCTGGATCAACTGCGTCATGTCGCGGCTGGCGAACAGCTCGGAGCTGCGGCCGCGCTCCTGGCCCACCGGCAAGAGCGACAGGTTCTCGATATCGGTCCGCAGGATCACCTCACCGGGGTCCAGGTTCGGATTGGCGGCCAGGTCGAGCACGCCCGGCGCGTCGGCCAGACCGAGCGCCTGGCAGATCGAATCCCGCTTGGAATCGCTGTCGATCAGCAGCACGTGATTGTCGCCCTGCAGCGCGACACTGCCGGCAAGGTTCACCGCGGTGAAGGTCTTGCCCTCGCCCGGTCTGGCGCTGGTCACCATCAGCAGGTTCGACACCCCCGCCTCGGCTGTCGGCGCGAACGCCGCGCGCAGAATCTGGCGCTGCGCCAAGCGGAATTCTTCGGAAATGCGGCTGCGCCCGTGCGACCAGTCGAACATGCCGGCGCGCGCCAACGCGGCCATCTCGATCGACGGACGCGGCGACAGCGCGGCAGGTTCCCCGGTCTGCTGCAGTTCGCCGATCGGCATGTCGGGCGGCCCCAGCAGATCGATCGAAGACACGGCTGCGACAGGGGATTTCGGGAGGTCGTCGCCGTTCGGCCGCGAAGACGGCAGCGGGCGCAGGCGGTCCGGCTCGAGCAGTTGGGCCGCGGAACCCTCCAGCACGCCTGCCTGAAGCAGGCGCTCGGCCGCCCGTTCGACCAGATGCGCGGACTTGGGACCGATCATTCAGATCAGCGCCGCCGCGCGCAGAATATGGAGCATCAGTCCCCCGTACACGCCGACCAAGGCGAAAACAGCCACACTGAAACGGGCCGCGACCAACAGGCGGTGCAGGAAGGGCGGCTGACCCAGAATCGAGATGCCGCCCAGCACCGGCAGACCGAGATTGCGGAGCTGATCGACCGTCGAGAATGATCGGTCGAGCTGGCTGAGCAGAATGGTGAAGGCGACGCCGCCGCCCATCCCCGCAATGAGGACGCCGGACACCAGCAGGAGCCGGTTCGGCGCTACGGGCAGCCGCGGCGTTTCAGGCGGATCGACGATCTGCAACTTGACCTTGTCGGCCTGGGTATCGGCGGCCTGGGCAAGGTTGGCGGCCTGCAGACGACTGAGCAGTTCCTCATAGTTTCTGCGCAGCACGCTGTAATCGCGATCCATGTTCTGGTATTCGGCCAGCAGGCCCGGCTGTTCACGCTGTATCTTGTCGAGCCGATCGAGGAGTTCGGCCTCGGCGGCACGCTGGCGCTGCAACGAGGCGAGGGCGCTGTCGGCGTCCACCAGTCGCACCTTGAGCTGCTCATAGACAGGATTGGGCACCGAACGCTTGCCGGCGTCCGCCGCTGCCGAGCCGTCACCCTTGGCGGCGGAGACCGCTGTTGCCGGCGCCGACCCCTCGTGCGATGACCGCAACGCCTCGATCAGCTTCTTCTGGGCGATCACCTCGGGATGCTGCGGCGTGTCCTTGAGCAGCATCATCCTGAGCTGCTCTTCCGCGTCCTGCAGTCTGGTCCTGACTTGACCCTGGAGGCGGGAATTGTCTTCGGCCACCAGCATCGCAGGTAGATTGGCAAGCTCCTGGCGCAGCGTGTCCCGCTTGATCACCGCGTCCTGCAAATTGCCGTCCATATCACGCAGGGTGTTGCGGACGCCCTCGGTCGCCGCCGTGTACGGCTGGTCAGGATTGAGGTTGCCGGGCAGGATGTCGATATATTTGAGGCGGAAATCGGCGCGGCGCTTCTCGGCCGCGCGCAACTGCTGTTCGTAGGACGAGATCTGGTGTTCCAGGAAGCGCTTGGCATTCTCCATGTCGGTGCGGTTGGAGCCCGTGGCGCTCTCGACGAATATCGACAGCAGCGTCTGGACCACATCGTGCGCCAGCTTCGGGCTCTTGCTGCGATAGGTGATGGTGAACAGGTTCCTGGTTTGTGGCGTCACCTTGATTTCGAGGGCGAGGCTGGTCAGCAGACGCTCCCGGTCGGATGGGCTGGCGACGCTGAGATCGAGGTCGGTCTTCGAGACCAGCTTCTCGAGGTTGGGCCGGCTGAGCAGGGTACGCTGCAGCACCTCAAGCTGGCTGGTCGGGGCGGACTCCGCCGCCAGCCCGCGTAGCAGCGGGGTCAGGATGGCATCGGCATCGACATACAGGCGCGCACTGGATTCGTACTGGTTCGGCACCAGGTAGGCGCCGACCCAGCCCACCCCGCAGATCAGCCACGTGATGAACACGCCGATCCAGCGGCGGCGCCACGCTGCGCGCGCGTACTGCTCTAGAAGTGCCCGGATTGAATCCATCGTATTGTTGCCGCCTTCAGAACCAGGATTGCGGAATGATCAGGGTGTCGCCGGGCTGCATCTCGATGTTCTGGCTGATATCGCCGTCCTTGATCAGGTCGTTCAACCTGACCTTGACCGCGGTCTGCTTGCCGTCAACATCGTGCCGAACGATTTCCGCCCGGTTACCGGCGGCATATTTTGTCAGCCCCTTGGTAGCGATCATGACGTCGAGCAGCGTCATGTGATCGCGGTAGGGAATCGCGGCGGGCTCGGTCGCTTCGCCGATCACCCTGATCTGGCGGTCGAACGGCCCGATGAAGGATCGCACGATCACGGTCACGTTGGGATCCTGGATGTACTTCTTGAGGCGTACCTCGATTTCCCGGGCAAGCTGGGTCGGCGTCTTGCCGGCCGCCGTGATGTCCTCGATCAGCGGTGTCGAAATCCTGCCGTCGGGACGTACGGAGACCCCGCCCTCGCTGAGGTCCGGGTTGCGATATACGAATATGCTGAGAGAGTCGCCGGAACCGATCACGTACTGGTCCATCGGCGCGGTGTCACCGGGAGCCATGTTGTCGGGCGTCCGCACCAACGGCGTAGACACAGCGGGTGGGGCGGTGCTGGACGAGCATGCCACCGCCAACAGTGCCGTGATCACCAGGGCAACCATCGAAAAAGCCCGCAACAGGGAAATCACGGCGACTCCACGTTCATTGACCCGCGCAACCGGCCGGCCTGGTAGGCGCGGAAGGATTCGAACCCCCTCCTCTGCCATGTAAGGGCAGCGCTCTGCCAGTGAGCTACGCGCCTCGGTCCGGTGACCGCAAGCCCCAATTTGGGTGTGGCGGCCGCTCTCCAGTTTGTGATAAGGTTTTACCACCTTGAACGCGTTTGTGCAATCACCAGTAACCACGAAACAAACTTAGTTTAGCATCCGCAGGTTGCACAAACTTTTTGCTGTCACCGCATTTCCCTCCTTGTCGCCCGGACCGATGCACGTTAACAACGAAAGAAACGTCAATGGTTTCAACCATGAAGCTTTCCTGACAGGAGAGGTGCAACGTTGTGGCGAGTAGGCCTGGCACTTAAAATTGTGGACAAACTGGCTCGATTGGATGCATGCCAGCAAGGCAAACCGGTGGCGCCAGCGCCGGTGGACCGGCTGACGGAACGGTATGTCCTGTTTCCGGTTCGTGCGCATTTTGTGGCGACGGCGCCTTCCTGCGGGAGACGGTTATGACGCGTGTCCTGGGACGCCTGATGTCGCTCGAGATGGCCTTACTCGGCCTGTGCGAACTGGCATTGTCGTTCCTGGTCATCTACGGGATGCTGGCGATGCCAGGCATGCTCCCGGGCCTGGGGGAGGCATCCAGCGCCGTCGCAACCCACGCGGCGGCGCTCGAGACAGCCACTCTCGCCGCCGTGCTGGCCTTTACCATCGTGTGCACGGCTGCCGCCATCGGCCTCTATCGCCCGGAAATCTGCATCGAGCGACGCCGGCTCCTGATCAACGCCGGGGTCGCAGGGCTGCTTGCCTTCCCCGCCGTGCTCGTGGTGAGCGGCAGCTTCAGTATCGGGTTGTCACGCCACGCCGTGCTTCTGTTGAGCAAAGTGGTGGTGGTCTGGCTCGTGTGCATCCTGACAAGCCGACTGATCTTCACCCGGATCATGCGCGAGCGCTGGTTCATCCGGCGGATCCTGGTGCTGGGTTCGCCGGCGCGCATCGCACGACTGCGACAGTTGGCAACCGGTGGGCGGGGCCGGCTGTTCGAGCCGGTGGTCGCGGCGCGGGACGCCGGCGCGAGCGTCGTTGACCCGCCTTTGTCGCTCGCCGCGCTGCGACGCCAGCGCATCTGGGGCATCGTCGTGGCCGGCAGCCCCGCCGATCCTGAAACACTCCCGGTGCGGGCGTTGCTGGACCGCAAGCTGCGCGGTGTGCCGGTGCTCGACGAGGCTGGCTTTTGCGAGCAGCATCTCGGCCGTATCGACCTTGACAGCATCCGTGCCGATTGGCTGCTGTTCGCCGACGGGTTTGCCAACAGCCGCTTCAGCAGTGTCATCAAGCGCAGTTTCGACATCGGCGTCAGTCTGGCACTGCTCCTGCTGACGCTGCCCCTGATGCTGCTGACCGCGGTACTGATCCGGCTGGAGAGTCCGGGGCCGGTGCTGTATCGCCAGCAACGCGTCGGGCTGCATGGCGGGCCGTTCACGCTGCTCAAGTTCCGCAGCATGTCGATCGACGCCGAGAAGGGCGGCAGTCCGCGCTGGGCAGCCCAGCAGGACCCTCGCATTACCCGGGTCGGCAGCTTCATCCGCCCAATGCGCATCGACGAGTTGCCGCAGCTCATCAACGTGCTGCACGGCGAGATGAGCATGATCGGCCCACGCCCCGAGCGGCCGCATTTCGTCGAGCAGCTTGGCCGGATCATTCCGTTCTATGCGGAGCGAAGCTACGTCAAGCCGGGCATCACCGGCTGGGCGCAGGTGAACTATCCGTATGGTGCATCGGTCGAGGATGCGAGGCAGAAGCTGTCCTATGACCTCTACTACGTGAAGAACCGCAGCTTGCTGTTAGACCTGTTGATCCTGCTTGCCACCATCCGTGTCATCCTGTTTCGGGAAGGTGCCCGCTGACGTTGTCCGGATGGTGCAGCGCGGCATGATCACCGAGGCATGATTCAGTCGCTCCCTGCCCTGATCCTGCTGCACGCTGGCTGCGCCGTTCTGTATGCCGCGCTGGCCGCGCTGGTTCTGATGCGCCGCTCGCCAAGCCGCACCGCGATCTGGCTGGCCGGCGCATGCCTGGTCACCGCCGCGTGGGCGGCTGCGGTCGCCCTGACCGCGTGGAGCAATCCGGCCAGCGGCGTCGCCGGCTGGTTGGAGATAGCCCGCTCGGCTGCGTGGTACGGCTTCATTCTGCACCTGTATCGCCGTGCGGTCTCGGTGCACCGCCAGCTTCGCCAGGTGTTCACCACAATGGGCCTGCTCGCCTTGCTGCTGGTCGGCGGCCTGCCGTTGATCGACGTGCTGACGAGTCAGCCGAACGCCTCGCTGTGGTCGGCCGGCACCGCGATCCGTCTCGGCTTCGCGGTCTGCAACATTTTGTTGCTGGAAAATCTCTATCTCAACACGCCGCGCGATGCGCGCTGGCACATCAACCTGCTCTGCGTCGCGCTCGCCGGCCTATTCCTGTACGATCTGGTGCTCTACGCCGATGCCGCGCTGTTCCACCGCGTGTCGCAGACCCTGTTCATCGGGCGGGCCAGCGCCACGGCACTTGCCGTACCGCTGATCGCCATCGCGGCGGCACGCAATCGGCGCTGGTCGATCGATCTTCACGTCTCGCGCGACGTCGTGTTCCATACCGCGACCCTGGTGGTGAGCGGCGTGTTCCTGCTTGGGCTGGCGGCGACCGGCGAGATTTTCCGCCACGGTGGCGCGCAATGGGGCTACGTCGCCGAAGTATCGCTGATCTTCGCCGGGGTCCTGACCATCGCGGTGCTGCTCACTTCCGGCAGCGCACGCTCGCGCATTCGCGCCATCGTGGTCGATAACTTCTTCAGCCACCGTTACGATTATCGACGCGAGTGGATGCGCTGTATCGACACCCTCACCGCCCCGGCCGCACACACCAGCCTGCCGGTGCGCGCGATTCGCGCGGCGGCCGAGGTGGTGGACAGCCCGGGCGGCGTGCTGTTCGTGCGCGCGCCCGAGGAAGTGGCGTTCCAATGGGCCGGCTCGTGGAACATGCCGGCGGTGACGCAGCCGATTGCACCGGGCCACGCCCTGCTTGGGGAATTCCGCAATGGCGAGTGGATCATCGAGCTCGACAAGACGGATACGGTGACGGAATGGGTGGGCGAACTGACCCGCACCTGGCTCGCCGTGCCGCTCAACCATCAAGGTGGCCTGATCGGCTTTGTCGTGCTGGCCCGCTCGCGAGGCCAGTTCAAGCTGGACCGCGAGGTGTTCGATCTGCTACGCATCATCGGGCGCGAGGTGGCCAGCAGGGTCGCCGAGCAACTGGCGGCGCAGGTTTTGTCGCAGACCCAACAATTGCGCGAGTACAGCCAGCGCTTTGCCTTCGTCATTCACGACATAAAAAATGTCTCCGGACAGCTTTCGATGCTGCTCACAAACGCCGAGATCCATGCCGACAATCCGGAATTCCAGCGCGACATGCTGGCGACGGTGCGCGCCTCGGTGGCCAAGGTCACGCGCCTGCTGACGCGGCTGCAGGCGGATCATCAGGAGCGCAGCCGAACGCTGATCCAACCGTTGCAGCGGCTGCGCGACATCGTGGAATCCACCGGCGCGATCGGCCGGACTGTGGTCGAGTTGGCCGATGACAGCGGCAACGCCGGCGTGGCCATCGATCCTGAGTCGTTCGATGCAGTGGTGCAGCATCTGCTGAACAATGCGATCGAGGCGTCTGGAGCAGCCAGCCCGGTCCGCGTCCTGCTGCGCCACGAGGCACTCAGCGTGGTCGTAGACATCGTCGACGAGGGACCGGGCATGACGCCGGAGTTCATCCGAGACGAGCTGTTCCGTCCGTTCGCCACGACCAAGAGCGGCGGGCACGGCATCGGGGCGTATCAGGCGCGCGAGCTGTTGCGCGAGGCGGGTGGCGATCTTCTGGTGTTGAGCGGCAGGCCCGGTGGCACGACGATGCGCCTGCTGCTGCCATCGGTCCGTCTGGCGGTCGCCGATACCGCGGCATTGCCGGCCTGACGCATTGCCATGGCGGTCAAACCGAAGCTGCTGGTGGTCGAGGATGATGAAGGGCTGCGGTCACAGTATCGCTGGGCCTTCCAATCCTGCGACGTGGTGATGGCGAGTGCGCGTCCCTCGGCGATAGCGGCGGTGCAAAAGGAACATCCGCCGGTCGCCATCATGGATCTTGGCTTGCCGCCCGATCCTGACGGAGTGTCCGAGGGCTTCGCCACGCTGGAAGAGGTGCTGCGGATCGCGCCGGAGACCAAGGTGATCGTCGTCACCGGCAACGGTGAACGCAAGAATGCGCTGAAGGCGGTGCGTCTCGGCGCCTATGATTTCTGCGAGAAGCCGGTGGAACTCGAGGTGCTGCGCACGATCATCGAGCGCGGCCTCAACCTGCATCGGCTGGAGGACGAGAACCGCCGGCTTGCCGCGATGCCGGCACGTTCACCGATCGAACGCATCGTTACCGCCAATCAGGCGCTGCTGAAGGTGTGCCGTGATGTCGAGAAGCTTGCAACCACGCATGTGCCGGTACTGCTCCTGGGTGAGAGCGGCACCGGCAAGGAGGCGCTGGCGCAGGCGCTGCACGACCTTGGACCACGTGCCAAGCAGCCATTCGTTGCCATCAACTGCGGCGCGATCCCGGAGAATTTGCTGGAATCTGAGCTGTTCGGTCATGAGCGCGGGGCGTTCACCGGGGCGGTGAAACAGACGATCGGCAAGATCGAGAGTGCAAATCGGGGCACGCTGTTCCTCGACGAGATCGGCGACCTGCCGCACACGCTCCAGGTGAAGCTGCTGCGCTTTTTGCAGGATCAGGTGATCGAGCGCATCGGCGGACGGCAGCGTATCCAGGTGGATGTGCGTATCGTGTCTGCGACCAACGCGAGCCTCGAGGAACGGGTCAACGAGGGCACGTTCCGCGGCGATCTGTTCTATCGCATGAATGCCGTCACGGTGCGCATTCCACCGCTGCGCGAACGCGGCGGCGACGCGCTGCTGCTGGCCAATTACTTCCTGGCCCGGTTCAATCGGGAATTCGGCCGCAACATCCGCGGCTTCACCGAGACCGCGAATGCCGCGCTCGCAGCTCATACGTGGCCTGGCAACGTGCGCGAGCTGGAGAATCGCATGAAGCGCGCGGTGGTCATGACCGAACGGCGATTGATCGATGCCGCTGACCTGGAACTGGCACCCGCGACGCGCTCCGTGATGCCGCTGGATCTGCGGGCGGCGCGGCTGCGGGCGGAGCGCGAGGTACTACAGCTTGCGCTGGCCCGCGCCAATGGCACGCTGTCGGTCGCAGCCAAACTGCTGGGTATCAGCCGCCCAACTTTGTACGGGCTGATGGAAGTGCATGGCATCGAGATCGAGCCTGGCAAGGCGGCGGACGCGAATGCGGAGGCCGACGAGCCCAGACTTGATATGGAATGAGGTCACATAGCATGCGCAAGCGGCATCTCGGCTGGCTTCTGTTGACGGTCTGGCTAGGCATCCTGCCCGCGACGGTGCGCGCTGATGACCTTGCCGATGCGCGCAAGGCGCTGCAGCAGGGCGACCTTCGCGCGGCACAGATCAACCTGCGCAACGCCGTGCGATCCGATCCGCAGAACGCGGAGGCGCATTTCTGGCTGGCCAAGGTGAGCCTCGAGCTCGGCGACGCGGTGGCGGCGGAGCGCGAGGCGCGGGCCGCGCGAGATCGCGGCTTCGATCCGCATCAGGTCGTGCCGCTGCTGGCGCAGACGATGCTGGCGCAGCAGAAGGCAAAGGATCTGCTCGCCGAGCTGCACCCCGACGGCAAGGACCCTGTGCTCGACGCGTCGATTCTGGTGATGCGCGGCTATGCGCAGATCGCGCTGAACAATATGGACGACGCACAGGCTTCCTTCACGCTGGCCGAGAAGACCGCGCCGAACGCGGTCGAACCGCTGCTCGCCGGCGCGCGGCTGTTGGCATCACGCGGCGATATTGCCGGTGCACAGGCCAAGATCGACCGCGCCATCAACGCCCAGCCGAAATCGCCCGAGGCGTTGCTGGCGAAAGCCGAGATATTGCGTACGAAGGGCGACGCGACGGGCTCGCTTGCCGTGCTCGACCAGATGCTGACGGATCAGCCGGGCAACATCCGGGGATTGCTGGACCGTGCCGGATTGCTGATCGCCACGGGCAAGGCCGACAAGGCGAAGACCGACCTTGCCGCGGTGTTGAAGGCCACACCGGGAAATGTGCAGGCGATCTATCTGCAGGCGGTGATTCAGGTGCAGGCGAAGGACTACAAGGCCGCCGACGCGACGCTGGACAAGATCAATGCCTATATCGGGCGAATTCCACGTGGCTACTTCCTGCAGAGTGTCGTCAAGGAGCAGCTCGGCCAGCTGGCGCAGGCCGAGGATGCGATCCGGCGCTACATTGCGCGCACACCCAATGACCTCGCCGGCTACAAGGTGCTGGCACGGATTCAGTTCGCCAAACGTCGTCCGGATCTCGCTGCCGAATCGCTGGCCAAGGTGGTCGAGTCGGGTCAGGGCGATGCGGAAGCGTATGACCTGCTCGGCCGCGCCTATGCCGCGACCGGTCGCAGCGATGAATCCGTGAAGGCATTCCAGAAGGCCGAATCACTGGCACCGGACGACGTCGGACTGCAGACACGCCTGGCGAGTGCGCGCATGGGAGCGGGTCAGGCGGAGTCCGCGATGGTCGATCTGGAACGCACCCTGGAACTGGCTCCCACCGCGCCCCAGGTCGGCGAGGCGCTGTTCTTTGCCGCGCTGGCGACCGGCGATCTGAACAAGGCGGCCGACGCCGTCGAAAAGGTCCGCTCCGCGCAGGGCGATACGCCGGTGGTGCAGAACCTCGAAGGCCTGCTGAAACTGGCGCAGCTCGACGTCGACGGCGCGGCCGCGAAGTTCCACGATGTCCTGAAGAAGAACCCGGATTTTGTGCCGGCACAAATCAACCTGTCGCGCGTCTCGGCGATGCAGGGCAAGCCGACTGAGGCAGAACAGTTGCTGACCACGTTGCTGGACAAGAATCCGAGCGCCGAACCCGCGCTATCGATGCTGGTGTCCCGGTTCGCGCAGACCGACCGCATGCCACAGGCGATTGCGCTGGTGGAAAAGGCCCGCGATGCGCAACCCGCCAACACACGTTTGACCGCAAGCCTCGGCGATCTCTACATCCGCTCCGGCAAACCGGCGGAGGCGCTTGCGCTGATCAACAAGGACCCGAACGCCGCCAACAGCGTCGAGCTGCTCGGCACGAAGGCGGCGGCACAGATTGCGCTTGAGCAGAAGGACCAGGCGCGCGACACCTATGGCCAAATCCTGAAGCTGGACCCATCGGCCCTCGGAGCGCGACGCGCCCTGGAAAGTCTGCTGCTGCAGACGGGCGACTATGAACATGCGCGAAACCTGATCAAGGAAGGCATGGCCGTCAGTCCCCGCAACTATCAGCTCTACCAGGACTACGCGATGGTGGACCTGAAGGCGAGTGGCGTCGACGCCGCCGTGGCGACGGCGAAGCAGCTGCAGGAGCAGGACCGCGACTTCCAGCAGGCACGTGCGCTGATCGGCGACATCTATATGGCGGCAAACCGACCGGCCGACGCTGTTCGGGCCTACCAGGACGCGCTGGCCGCAGCACCATCGGAGATGCTGGTCGGACGCCTGGATGTGGCGTTGTTGCGCAGCGGCCAGAGCGACGCGGCGGTCAAAATGCTGTCGGATTGGGTCGCCCAGCATCCGGCAGACGTGGTCGCCACCGAGCAGCTTGCCGATATCTATATCGCATCGCGGCGCTATGACGAAGCAGTAACGAGCCTGCAACGCGTGCTGGACAAGAAGCCGCACGATCCGGTTGCCCTGAATAATCTTGCCTGGGTTTATCAGCAGCAGGGCGACAAGCGTGCCCAGGGGCTGGCGCAGCAGGCCTACGTCCTGTCACCCGGCGGCCAGACGGCGGACACCCTCGGATGGATACTTGTATCGAGTGGAAATGTCGCTCAGGGGATGCCGCTGCTGCGTCAGGCGGCCTCGCAGGCGGGGAGCGATCCGCGTATCCTGTACCATTTTGCCGTCGCCCTGAAAGAGGCAGGCAAACGCGACGAGGCAATCAAGATGCTCAACGCGGTGGTGGCGAACAAGGGCGAGTTTGGCGAGAAGGCCGAGGCCCAGAAGCTGCTTGATGAGCTGAACAAGGGGTAGTGACGGTGCGGCGACAAGCGTCGGCGATGCCCGGCGATGTTAAGGTGAAAAGTGCGATCTGCCGCCCTGTTCCTTGAGCTTCCGGTGCGGCCGATAGCCGTGATGGCAGTGCATCGGCACGTGGCCGCGACGCTGGGCGAGGGCGGCTCCGAGCGTCGCCTGGCGGCGAGGGCAATGCCGACACGTCTGGCGCTGTCGCGGTGACAGGCCGCGCCGCCAGTCGTATCAAGGCATAGGATATGCAGGACGCGCTGCTCGGTCTCACGATGTTGGCGGTCGGCTGGTTGGTGGTCTGGTTCTGCACCGATCGTTCAAAGCCGAGCAACACCTGGTGGCCATTCGACTTCAAAACGAGCGATCCAATGGAGCCGCAGGGAGACGAGCCAGCGCCGCGCGCCGGTTGGCGGGATCGTCGGCATCCGAGGCGGCAATGGAAACGATTCGGCTCCTGACCTTCTCCACGCTCTATCCCAACAATGTGCGGCCCAACCACGGAATATTCGTGGAGAATCGGCTGCGTCATCTCATCGCCAGCCAACACGCCCGGAGCATTGTCGTCGCCCCTGTTCCGTGGTTTCCGAGCCGGTCGCCCCGGTTCGGCGACTGGGCACGGCATGCGAGCGTGGCGGCACTCGAATTGCGCCACGGCATCACGGTGCACCACCCACGCTTTCCGGTCATCCCGCGGATCGGCATGTCGGCTGCACCCTATCTGCTTTATCGCGCTGCATTGCCGACGCTGCGGCGGCTGTTGGCGCTCGGTCATCGTTTCGACGCGATCGATGCACACTACGTCTATCCGGACGGCGTCGCGGCGGTCTGGCTGGGTCGGACGCTGGGGCTTCCCACCGTCGTCACGGCGCGCGGCACCGACATCAATCTGATTCCGCGCTACGCAGTTCCGCGCGCGCTGATCCGCCGGACGATCGCGGGGGCTGCGGCGCTGGTCGCCGTGAGCGCCGCACTCAAAAGCGAGCTGATTTCACTGGGCGCTCCCGAGGAAAAGGTGGCCGTCCTGCGCAACGGCGTCGATACCACGTTGTTCCAGCCGCTGGATCGCGCCACGGTCCGTGCCACGCTCGGGCTCACACGGCCGACACTTCTTTCGGTGGGCCATCTGATTGAACGCAAGGGACACCATCGCACGATCGAGGCCATGACGCGGCTGCCCGATTTCAACCTGCTTATCGTTGGCGAGGGGCCGCAACGCGAAAGCCTTGTCGCGCTGATCGAGCGGTTGGGCCTGACGGGACGTGTCAAGCTGCTGGGAGCACGGCCGCATGCCGAGCTATCCGCGCTCTACGGAGCGGCCGACATCCTTGTGCTGGCATCCAGTCGCGAAGGCTGGGCGAACGTTTTGCTGGAAGCGATGGCCTGCGGCACTCCGGTAGTCGCCAGCAACATCTGGGGCAACCCTGAGGTGGTTCGTGAAGCCGCGGCCGGTACGATCGCCGATGAGAACACACCGGACGGACTCGCGGCGGCAGTACGCCGTCTGTCCGCAAACCTTCCGGAACGGTCGGCAACCAGGGCCTATGCCGAGCAGTTCAGCTGGGATGCGACCACCGACGGTCAGCTGGCTCTGTTCAGATCGTTGGTAGGCGGTCGCAATCCGGTTCCAGCGTAATCCAGCGCTCGAGCGATCCAGCGCTGGACTGCTTCGTTGCTGCGCACCGCGCAATGAGGTGCTGCGTGCCTAAGGTACTCGGCGGCTACGGCAGTCGGTACTACCTGGCGCCTCCATTGATCGTCCGATAGGTATTAGCGTAGCCGTTGTAATCGGACGTGTAGTACGGGGGATATTGATACGCATAGTTTCCCGGATACGCGGCATAATAGCGAGGTTGGTAACCGTAGTTGTAACCATACCCCGGATACGCCACGCAGCCGCCCAGCGCAGTCACCAGCAGCAATGCGGCCGCAATGATCATTTTGCTTCTCATCGCCTCGTCCTCGTGATCTCGCGGAGGGAACGCACCGCCGGGCCGCGCGGTCACCGGCAATCGCGGGGAGTTGTTGCCTGCGATTGCCGCGGCGGCGCCATTCCGGCACGCTTTGTCCACGCCATCGGGAATATTCGATCATGCCCTTCAGTCTCGGCCCGGACGTCCGCCTGGATCGGCCGGCCTATGTCGACCCCACCGCGCGCATCTACGGCCGCGTCAGCGCGGAAGAGGGCAGCAGCTTCTGGCCATATTCAGTGATCCGCGCCGAGGGCGCCGCAGTACGCATCGGCCGCTGCTGCAATATCCAGGACGGCGCGGTAATCCATGTCGGCGGTGGTCGAGGCACGACGATCGGCGACTACTGCTCCATCGCGCATCGTGCCGTGGTGCACGGCGCCGAGGTCGGGGACGACTGCCTGATCGGCATCGGCGCGGTGGTGATGGACGGCGCCAAGGTCGGCCGGCGCTGCGTGGTCGGCGCGATGGCGCTGGTGCCGCCTGGCACTGTGATACCGGAAGGCTCGGTGGTCATGGGCGTGCCTGGCAAGGTGGTGACGGCGCGCGACAATCTCCTGGCCACGCGGCGCAATGCTTTGGTCTACCACCGCAACGCCCTCGCCTATGCCGAAGGGCGTCACGACGCGTGGCGCGGCGAGGACTTTGCCCGATGGCGTGACGACATCGTCGGGCGGCTGACGGCAGGCGAGGAAGTCGGGCTGTAGCGCGTTGCGCTGCTACTGGCCGAACTGTTTGGCAAGCTGTGCCGAAAGCCGACCGTAGACACGCCGTGCGTTGCCTTCGTAGAGTCTGGCCTTGTCGCCAGGCGCCAGCGGCAGCTGCTCGATGTAACGCTTGGTGTCGTCGTAGGGATACCCGGTCTCCGGATCGATGCCGCGCACCGCACCGATCATCTCCGAGGCGAACAGGATATTGTCCAGCGGGATGACCTTGGCCAGCAGTTCCTGCCCCGGCAGGTGGTACACACAGGTATCGAAGAACACGTTGTTGAGCAGATGCTCGGTCAGCGGCGGTAGCTTCATGTCCTGCGCGATGCCGCGGAACCGACCCCAGTGATACGGCACCGCCCCGCCGCCATGCGGGATGATGAACTTCAACTTCGGAAAATTCTTGAACAGGTCCGAGGTCAGGCACTGCATGAACGCGGCGGTGTCGCCATTCAGGTAGTGCGAGCCGGTGGTGTGGAACGCCGGATTGCAGGCCGCGCTGACGTGGATCATCGCCGGCACGTCGAGTTCGACCATCTTCTCGTACAGCGGGTACCAGTAGCGATCGCCGAGCGGCGGGTCCTTCCAGAATCCTCCCGACGGATCGGGATTGAGGTTGCAGCCGACGAAACCGTATTCCAGCACGCAGCGTTCCAGTTCCGCGACGCAGTTCGCCGGCGAAACACCGGCAGTCTGCGGCAGCATGCAGACGCCGATGAAGTTGCGCGGGAACAGGGTGCAGACGCGGTGGATCAGTTCGTTGCAGGCCGCGGCCCAGGCTTCGGAGGTGCGCGCGTCGCCAAGGTGGTGCCCCATGCCGGCAGCACGCGGCGAGAAGATGGTGAGATCGGTGCCGCGCTCCTGTTGCAGCTTCAACTGCCCGTTCACGATGCTGGCACGGATCTCGTCGTCGCTGACCGCCGGGCGCGGCGGGGCGGCCTTGCCTTCGCCGTGCGCGGCGATCTGCTCGGTGCGCCATGCTTCGTGCTGGCGCGGCGACGTGGTGTAATGGCCATGACAGTCGATGATCATGGTTCCCCCCTGGAAAAGAGAGTGCCTCACTGCGACTGTAGGCGATGCATCGGGTGCTGCGAAGCCAGGAGCAAGCCGCGGTGCAAAAGATCGAGGACGAAGGCACGAGAACACGATACACCGCCCGCGTGCGGCATTCGACGGTCGCCGATCGCGAGGCACATGGGAAGATGGGTGGGGTCAGTGCGCCGATCAGCTGGCGGCGCTGGTGACGAAACTCTGCAGCGGCTACCTGCTGATCGCCACCTCGGCCACAATTTCGAACGACCGCTTGCGCTTGTCGTGGTCGAAGATGTTGGCCGTCACCATTAGCTCATCGGCGCCGGTGCGCCGGCTGAACGCGTCCAACCCATCCCGCACCGTCGCCGCACTGCCGGCGATCGCGCATGCCAGCGCATCGTCCAGCATGGCGCGCGCGTAGGGATCGAGCCGTGCGTCGAAATCCGGCACTGGTGGCGGCAGCCTGCCGGGACGCCCGCTGCGCATGTTCAGAAACGACTGCTGCAGCGACGAGAACAGATACCGCGCCTCGGCGTCGGTGTCCGCGGCGGTGACATTGATGCCCAGCATCACGTAGGGCGCCGCAAGCTGTGCTGACGGCCGGAACCGCTCGCGATAGATCGCAATCGCCTCCATCATCATCGCCGGCGCGAAGTGCGAGGCGAACGCGAACGGCAGGCCGAGCATAGCCGCAAGCTGCGCACCGTAGGTACTGGAGCCCAGAATCCAGATCGGCACCTCGAGGCCGGCACCGGGCACCGCCTGCACCCGCTGGCCCGGCTCCGCCGGCTGGAAATAGCCCATCAGCTCGATCACATCCTGCGGGAACTCGTCGCCGCTGCCTTGCAGCGTCCGCCGCATCGCGCGCGCGGTGATCTGATCCGAACCCGGCGCGCGGCCCAGTCCGAGTTCGACCCGCCCCGGATGCAGCGCTGCCAGTGTGCCGAACTGCTCGGCGATCAGCAGCGGCGCGTGATTCGGGAGCATGATACCGCCGGCACCGATGCGGATGCTGCGGGTGCCGGCGGCGACATGCGCCAGCGCCACCGCGGTCGCGGCGCTGGCGATGCCGGGCAGGTTGTGGTGCTCGGCCATCCAGTAACGCCGATAGCCCAGCGCCTCGACATGGCGCGCGAGATCGAGCGAGTTGCGCAACGCCTGGCCGGCGTCGCTGCCTTCGACGATGGGGGAGAGATCGAGCACCGAAAGCGGGACCATTCGCCGACTATGGCGCGGCATGCGCTGAGAAGAAAGCCGATCATTGCCGGCGGCGCCACGCCGGCCACGACTTCTTCGAATGGCGCGCGCGTGTCGCTATGGATGAGCGGGGGAATTCCATCGACCAGCCTTCCCCGGTCGCATGAAGCGAAGGGCTTCACTGGAGTGAAGCTCGCACCGAGTGCTCGGTTTAATTCCGCGTCTCCCCGGCGCCCGGTTCGCGGCGAAGGCGGTAGTTCACCACCGTGCGACTTGCGCTACAATGATCTCGACTGCGTGCGATTAGCAACGTTCTGGAGGAGCTAGAATCATGCCCAAGAAGGAAGCTGTTCAGGCAACCGTCACCGGAAACGACCAGCATGTGGGGTTCCGCGCCATGGTCATGAAACAGGCCATCGAGTACAACCTGGCAGGATCGGCGAGTAACGACGCAGACGAAATTGTCCATTTTACTCTGCAAGGCGACAAACAGCGGATAGATTCGGCGCTCGCGACCATTCAAGAAGGGACCAAAAAATCGTCTGGCATCAAAATCACGACGACGTCCGCAGCAATCGACTCGGCGTTGAACGCGTTTACGATCGTCGATTGGACGTCGTCGAGCCGAAAAATCACGAACAAGTATAATCTCGTCTTCAGGCTGAGGGCGGACGATTCGGCGATTTCGTTAAAAGACGCCAAAGCGGCATGGCATCAGATTCTCGAACGGACCCTCGACGCCGACGATCTAAACAAGCTGCAACCTGACGACTGAGCGCCGGCGCCAACGCGGCAGCATGCACCAGCGCGACGCAGTCACCGCGCGGGTGGTCTCGGCAGATCGTGGTGCTCGGCCTTCCGATAGCGCCTCGAAGTGGCGTGGGAGTTCGAGCGAGTTGCGCAACGCCTGACCGGCGTTCCTGCACTCGACAATCGGCGACGGATCGAGAACGGAACGTGGGATCGGCCTCTGGCGCGACAGCGGCGAGGCCGCAACTATTCCGTCCATCGAACAGGCGGTCGGCGCATGGATAGCCTGTTCCGGCTCTCAACGCCCTGCGGGAGAGGGCCCCGGCTTCACGCCAGTATCTATTGGCGACTGCCGCAGAATTTGCCGGGTTGATCAACGGCCAGCGTCTTCGGATGTCCTTGCAACTGAATGAATCCCAGTCTTGGCTCAGCTTGACCATCGTTATTTGCTGGCACGGGTCAATCGCGCCAGCGTAGCTGGACTGGCAGTTGGCGCAGTCTCAGTGGCAAGCCCCATCTTCCTGATCACGGAATTGAGCACCCCCTATTCCGGCCTGATCAAGCTCTCGCCCGCGCCAATCCTTCAGACGATAGAAGCCCTCGGCAAATAGAGGTAGCGGCGGTGGTCAAAATAGAAGCCCGTGCTCGCCACGGACGACCCAGGTCCGATGCCGCCCGTTCCTGTTAAGCACCAAAACCTATTGCAGATCCGGATCCAGCGGGAACACCGGCCGGCGCACCTTGCGGAACGTCAACTGTCCGTAGTCCGACGTGCAGACGCCGACCCCGGCGCATTCCACGATCTCGCGCGCGATCTTGCCCAGGTCGGCACGCCAGTGCACCCGGCTCTTGATCGCCACGTATTTCTTGCGGGACGGATCGATCCCGAGAACCTGCAGCATCTCCTGCGCGGTCGGCTCGATATGCCGGCTCAGCAGCACGATCTGCACCTTGCCGGTATCCAGCACGACGCTGCGGCCCATGTAGATCCGCAGCCCCGGCGTCAGCCCGCCCTTCAATTGGAAACGACCGGACGAGATCGTCTGCACCACGCCGGTGACGGTCAGCGGCGCGCTGGCAACCGGCAACTGCGGCATCGCCAGTTTCGCCCCGATCGACAGCGTCACCGTCGCGCCAACGCCCGCCTGGACCGCCTGCTCCACCGCATCCGGATCGTAGATGCCGAAGAACACCACGTCGTCCAGGTCCTGGCGGATGATCTCGCGCAGCGTGTCGGTGGTGTCCATCGTGCCGCCGCTGGCGCAGTTGTCGTAGTGATCGAGCAGCACCACCGGCAACTGCCCCGGTGCAGCCAGCGCCTTGGCACGGCGTACCGACGCCTCCAGCGGCTCGATCTCGAACATGAATTCGCGCCGTGCCATCCACGCGGCGCTGATCAGCTCATCGACCATCGCCTGCGCAGCGGCAGGATCGTTGTCGGTGGCTACGACGGCCGACAAACCCGCCATCTCGACATCGGCATGCGGAAAGCCGACGAACAGGCTGGCGGCCAGCGCCCGGCCGCTTGCCTCCCACGCCGCGCACATCGCCTGCAGGTCCCTGTTGGGCGCCTGATGTGTGCCCTGTGCCATCACATGCGGCAGCATTGGCGCGTTGCCCCACGCGGCGGTCGGCCGCACCTCGCCCCGCATCGTCCGCAGCAGCGCCCGTGCCGCGCGTTCCGCGGTCTGCCGCTGGTCGATGTGCGGATAGGTCTGATAGCCGGTGACGATCTGCGCGTTGCGTACCATCGCATCGAAAACGTTGGCATGCATGTCGTAAGCGACACAGATCGGCGTGGTCGCGTCAATCGCGCGGATACGGCGCAGCAGCTCGCCCTCGCCGTCGTCGAACCGGTCGGTGACCATCGCGCCATGCAGATCCAACCACAGCGCGTCGAACCCGCCCTTCGTCACCGCGTCGGTGATCATGCGGCAGCAGGTCTCGTAGGCATCGCTGTCCACCGGCCCGCTCGGCGGCGCGCTGGCGCACACCGGCACCACCACCTCGGCGCCGATCTCATCCGCGACCGCCAGATAGCCGCCCATGCATGTGCCGGTGCCACGGAAGAATTCGACCGCGTCCTGCCCGCTGAGCAACATCGTGCCGTCGCGGCAGAAGCGTTCCAGCTTCGTCGGCACGGGAGAAAACGTGTTGGTCTCGTGCGACAAGGTCGCCAGCAGCAGCCGCATTCGTTCCCCCTCGTGACGGCCTCAGAAGCCCCGCATGATACCTACGAGTGGCCTCTGAGCAATTCCCGCTTGAGGCTCGGCGCGCCCGGCTTGGGGCCGAGGAACGTCGCCAGCATCGCTTCGGCAAACTTCGGCTGCGAGACTGTGCCGATCTGTTTCCCGTTGACGCTCACGACGGCACCGTTCTGAGTGAACAGCAGGGAATAATTGTCGCCTGCCTGCATGGCGGGCACCTCGGCAAGGAACTTTTCGACGTCCTGAGGATCGAGGTGGCAGGGAGCCAGGCAATTGTTCTCGAAGCCATGCCGCCAGGACTCCCGGGCCCGCTCGGCACTGACGCCATGCTGGAACCTGACCTTCAGCAGCTTGGTTTCCGGGGAGCGCAGGATTGCCTCGGGATCGGTGTTCAGGTGCTCCAGGTAGAGGCTGGCGACATAGACATGAATGCCGAGAAACGAAAAGGTACGCAGCCCATATCCGTTCAA
>DASXNR010000142.1:0-12103 GCA_036494925.1 Acetobacteraceae bacterium | reverse complement strand
CGGAAAGCGAGCGAACCCATGACGACTTATATCGGATCCGCCACACCGCGCGTCGATGGCCGCGCCAAGGTGACCGGCGCGGCGAAATATGCCGCCGAATTCGATGCGCCCGGTCTGGTGCACGCCTATGTGGTCACATCGACCATTGCCAAAGGCCGCATCGCCCGCATCGACACGGGTGAGGCGCTTTCGATCGACGGCGTGCTCGACGTGCTCACGCACCGCAACCGGCCACGCATGGCGAGCGCCGACAGCGCCTACAAGGACGATGTGGCGCCGGAAGGTTCGCCGTACCGGCCGCTGCACGACGACCGGATCAGGTTCAGCGGCCAGCCGGTTGCGCTGGTGGTTGCCGAAGAGCCAGAGATCGCCCGCTTCGCGGCGTCGCTGATCCGGGTGGAATACGACCGGGACGAGCACGTCACTCACCTGCACCGCCAGCGTGATGCGGCAGTCGCGCTGCAATCGCCCGCCAGCCTGGCGGAGAACCCGTTCGCCCCGCCAAGGTCGCGCGGCACGGCAGAACAGGCGTTCGCCGCGGCCGAGGTGCGCCACAGTGGCGAGTATCATGTCCCGATCGAGCATCACAACCCGATGGAACTGTATGCCTCCACGGTGATCTACGAGGACGGCGGCAAGCTGACGATCCACGACAAGACGCAGGGCGTGCAGAATGTGCAGCGCTATCTCTGCAGCGTGCTCGAAATGGAACCCAACCATGTGCGCGTCCTGTCACCCTTTGTCGGCGGCGCGTTCGGTTCCGGGCTGCGGCCGCAATACCAGGCGGTGCTGGCCGCGCTGGCGGCGCTCGCGCTGAAGCGCTCGGTGCGCCTGGTGCTGACCCGTCAGCAGATGTATAGCCTCGGCTACCGGCCTGCCATGATCCAGCAGATCACGCTTGGGGCTAACGCTGCGGGAACGCTCGACGCGATCGCGCACGAAGCCGTCACGGTGACGTCGCAACACGAGGACTATTATCGGCAAGAGACCGGCTGGTCCGGCCTGCTCTACAAGAGCGCGAACGCAAAATATGTGCATAAACTCGCCCGGCTCGATCTTGCGACGTCGTGTGACATGCGTGCGCCGAGTGCGGCGACCAGCCTCTACGCACTCGAGAGCGCGATGGACGAACTTGCGGTCGCCCTCAAGCTCGATCCGCTCGAGCTTCGCCTGCGGTGTTATTCGGAGCGCGATCAGCACGGTGACCGGCCATACAGCAGCAAGGGCCTGCGCGATTGCTACCGTCACGGCGCGGTAGCCTTCGGTTGGGACAGGCGCAGCCCTGAGCCGCGCTCGATGCGCGACGGTACCGAGCTTGTGGGCTGGGGCATGGCCACCGGCGTCTGGGAAGCGCTGCAGGTACCGGTAGCGGTTCGGATCGTCCTTTCGGCCAACGGTCATGCGGAGGTATCCTGCGCGACCTCCGACATCGGCACCGGCACCTATACCATAATGGCGCAGGTCGCGGCCGAGACGCTCGGGCTGCCGCTCGACAGCGTCACCATCAGGCTTGGTGACTCGACGTTGCCGCAATCGCCGGTGGAGGGCGGATCATGGATGGCGGCCTCGGTGTCGAACGGGATCGTGACGACCGCCGATGCGGTCCGCGGGGAATTGTTGCGTCTTGCACAGCAGATGCCAGGCTCGCCGCTGGCGGACGCAACAGCCGGCGAGGTCGCGTTCAACGACGGCCGGCTGGTCAGCAAACGGAACGTGTCGCACGCGGTATCGATCGCGGAAGCGATGCGGCATGGCGGTGTCGACCGCATCGACCAGGAGAGAACCACCACCTTTCCCGACAGCGGCGCCCATGCGCACAACGCGCATTCGGCGGTGTTTGCCGAAGTGAAGGTGGACGATCAGCTCGGCGTCATCCGGGTTACCCGTATCGTCAGCGCGGTAGCCGCGGGCCGGATCCTGAACCCAATGACGGCGCGCAGCCAGATCATCGGTGGCGTGGTGTGGGGCATCGGCATGGCGCTGCACGAGGAGACGCTCATCGACCATAAATTCGGCCGCATCATGAATGCGAACATTGCCGAATATCATGTCCCGGTTCACGCCGACGTGCCGGATATCGAGGTTATTTTCGTCGACGAGCCGGATGACAAGATCAATCCATTGGGCATCAAGGGCCTGGGCGAGATCGGCATCGTCGGCGTCGCGGCGGCAATCGCCAACGCGATCTATCACGCGACTGGCAAACGCGTGCGCGACCTGCCGATCACGCTCGACAAACTGCAGCGGTGAACCGGGTATCGCTTTGTCCTAGTCCCTGAATCGCGTGGGAATGCCGGTCTGTGCGGTCAGTCCGCCATCGGCGACAAAGGCTGCGCCGGTGACATAGGACGCGAGGTCGGACGCCAGGAACAGCACGACGTTGGCCATCTCGTCCGGCCTGCCGAAGCGGCCCATCGGGATGGCGGCGCGCGTTGCCTCCACAAAACCTGGAATGCCATAGGCGCGCTGCAGCAGCGGCGTGTCGATCGCGCCGGGGCAGATGCAGTTGCAGCGAATGCCGTACGGTGCGTATTCGATCGCGGTGCCGCGCGTCAGGTTGATCACGCCGGCCTTCATGACGTTGTACGACGTGATGCCATAGTCGGCGAACAGCCCGGAGATCGATGCGGTGTTGACGATGACACCGCCGCCCTGCTGCCGCATGATCGGCAAGGCAGCGCGCGTCGCCTGCATCACTGCGGTGAGACCGACCTGGATGGTATAATCCCACACCGCCTGATCGGTGTCCGCGACGCGCGCGAGCCGCTTGTCGCGCAGCCCGGGCGGTACGCCAAACGCATTATTGTGCAGCACGTCCAGCCGGCCGAATTCCTGCACCGTGCGCGCCACCATTGCGTCGATATCGGCCGCGTTGGCCATGTCCGCGACGACCGTCGTTGCGGTACCGCCGGAGGCGGCAATTTCGGCCGTGACCTGTTCGGCGCTGTTGCCGTTCACGTCGGACACCACCACCTTGGCACCGCGCTGTGCGAAGCCGATCGCGGTGGCGCGGCCGATGCCCGAACCGGCGCCGGTGACCAGGCACACCTTGCCGTCGAAGCGCATCGATCAATCCTCCCTGTCAGTGACTGCCGGGCTCGATCGTCTGGATGACGTCGAAGCCTTCAAATTCAGGATGACCGAGATAGAGGCTGCGATTGCCTCCGGCATCGCTGTGCGCGCGGCGGAATGCCTCCGACCGCGTCCAGGCCTCGAAGTCGGCCCGGCTGCGCCAGATCGTGTGCGACGAGTACAGTACGTGATCTTCGCGTTCCGGTCCCCGCAACAGGTGGAACGCGGTGAAGCCCGGCACGCCCGACAGATGGCTGTCACGGCTGGTCCAGACCTTTTCGAAGTCCGCCTCGGAACCCGGTGCTACCCGGAAGCGGTTCATTGCGATGAACATGTTGGCACCTCCGCGTACCCCTTACCCTGGACGGCGGTGGCGGGAAAGGACTTCAATGGCAGGCGCACCACAGGGGATCGACACACATGCCGGTATCGTTTCGCCAACTGCATCCGGCGTTCGCAGCCGAGGTCTCGGGAATTGATTGCGGCAAGGCGCTCAGCGACGATGAGACCGCGGCGATCGAGGCGGGCATGGACCGCTACGCCGTGCTGGTATTTCCGGACCAGGACATCACCGACGAGCAGCAACTCGCCTTCACCCGGCAGTTCGGCGAGCTGGAGAACTATGCGACCGGCGGCCACATCCGGAAGCGCGTTGACAGCCGGCTCGGTGCGCACATGGCCGACTTCTCCAATCTGGACAAGGACGGCAGGATCATCTCAGCCGAGGATCGCGTGTGGTTCTTCAAGTTGGGCGACCGGCTGTGGCACTCGGACAGTTCGTTCCGCGCTGTGCCGGCGAAGTACTCGCTGCTGTCCGGACGGGTGTTGCCGTCATGGGGTGCCAACACCGATTTCGCCGACATGCGTGCCGCCTACGACGCGCTCGATGCGCGTACCAAATCGGAGGCGGAAGACCTGGTCTGCCTGCATTCGCTGATCTACTCGCGTCAGGCAATCGGCTTCACCGAGCTGACCGAGCAGGAGATCGCCTCGTTTACGCCAGTGCGACAGCGCCTCGTGCGCACGCATCCGGTGACGGGGCGCAAGTCCCTGTTCCTGTCCTCGCACGCCGGCACGATCGAGGGCTGGACGATCCCGGAAGCTCGCATATTCCTGCGCGATCTGACGGAATTCGCGACCCAGCGCGAGTTCGTCTATTCGCATGCCTGGCGGCCATACGATCTGGTGATGTGGGACAATCGCACCACAATGCATCGTGCGCGTCGCTTCGATCGCAACGAGGTGCGCGATGTGCGCCGTACAACACTCGCAGGTGACGTGATCACGATCGAACAGGATGCGGCAGCGGAGTGAGCGGCAACGGAATACTCAAGTATTCAGCAGTGGATATCTTGTTTGTTGCGCAGCTTAGCGCTTGACATCGAACCATCATCGGGAGCAGCATCTGGTTGTTCACGGCAGAGGAGGGTGCATCGCAGCATGACTCCACCGGGCAGTTTCCCAGTTGCCGACCGACGTGGCACCGGCGACTAATCACAAAGTCCACGCAGTAGCTCGGCGATCAGCGCCGGGCGCGAAGAACATAACCTTCGCAACGTGACCCCCGTTCAACGCCGAGGCGTGCGGGGGTCTTTGCGTTTCCAGAGGTGATGCTTAGGCTTCCCGGATGAACGACGTATCTTCCCGGGTGGCTATCGTCGGTGCGGGCCACGCCGGTGGATCTGCCGCCGCCTTGCTGCGCCAGTATGGCTGGCAGGGGCCCATCACGTTGTTCGGCGCGGAGCCGGTCCCTCCGTATCAGCGCCCGCCACTTTCCAAGGCGTGGCTCAAAGGTGAGGGTCAGTTCGCCGATCTGCTGTTGCGGCCAGCCGCGTTCTATCCGAACAACCGCATCGATCTGCGGCATTCATGCTATGTGACGGCAATCGACCGCTCCACCGGAACGGTGAGCCTGAAGTCCGGTGAGCATATTGCCTACGACCACCTGATCCTCGCCTCCGGCTCGCATGCCCGGTCACTTCGGGTGCCCGGCCACGACCTTGCCGGCATCTTCGCATTGCGCACGCTGGCCGATACCGATCGTCTCAGGCCGGTCCTTCGCCCCGGCGCGTGCATCGTGATCGTCGGCGCCGGCTACATCGGCCTCGAGGTCGCGGCGTCCGCGCGCGCTCTCGGCGCCGACGTGGTGGTGATCGAGCAGGAGGCACGCGTTCTGGCGCGCGTGGCGTCCGGCCCGCTATCGGATTTTTTCCAGCATCGTCACGCGGCCGCCGGCGTGCACATCATGCTGAACGCCGCGGTCGAGGCGTTCGAGGGCGCCGACGGCGAGGTCGCCGCGGTGCGCCTGTCGGATGGCGGCACGATTCCATGCCATGCCGTGCTGGTCGGTATCGGCGCGGCACCGAACGATGCGCTGGCGCGCGCGGCCGGCCTTGCCTGCACCAACGGCATCGTGGTCGATCCCGCCGCGCGGACCGCGGACGCCGCCATCCACGCGATCGGCGACTGCACCCATCGGCCGTTGCCGCTGTATCACCGGACCGCCCGCCTCGAGAGCGTGCCGAATGCGCTGGAGCAGGCCAAGCAGGCCGCCGCCGATTTGTGCGGACGACCGGCGCCGGCTCCGGAGGTGCCGTGGTTCTGGTCCGATCAATACGAGGTTCGGCTCCAGATCGCCGGGCTCCCCTTCGACGTGACGGAGCTCGCGGTGCGCGGCGATCCCGTGGCGGGGTCCTTCGCGATCTTCCATCTGACGGAAGACGGCACCGTCCAGGCGGTCGAGGCGGTCAATGCGCCGGCGGAATTCATGGCTGGACGCATGATGATCGGCCGCCGCAAGCGGGTGGCGGCAGCGAGGCTGCGAGACGCGTCGTGCTCCCTCCGGGAGCTGGCCGCCTAGCCAGCCCGCGGATGGGCTCCGCCGAAGGTCACCTACGTCGAGTGATCAACCCGCGCAGGCGATCACCTCGTCATTCTCCCAGATACCCAGGCAGACACATTCGCCGTTGTGTTCGATCAGCAGGTACGGATCGAGCACGGTCTCCTGCCGCTTCAGTTCGCCGAGGATCAGTCGCGAACCGGGCAGTTCGTCGCGCAGCAGGCGTGCCACCTTGGCGATCGGCTCGGGGATATCGCCATAGGCCGGTACCTCGCGCTCTTCCCAGTGCGAGCCAGCACGCAGTCGTATGATGCCGGTGCCGGTGAGCAGTGCAACCATGCACATCCACACGAAGCTGCCTGTGATCGCGAGGACGCCGGAATGCCCGGAGAAGCCACCGCTCATGGCGACGACCGCTCCCGCGGCGGGGCTGGCGACCACCAGCATGATCGATACCGCGGACTGGTGGCGATACCAGAAGCTCGGGCCGTATCGTCTCTGCTGTGCCACCTTGTGTTCCGCCAGCATTTCCCAGGGGACCGGGTTCAGGCGGTGATCATCGAGGATGTCGGACAGTGCTCTCTGTCGCGTGACGGTGACCAGGGCATCGAAGGGCATCGTGCTTTTCCTTCTCTGAAGTGGTGCGGGCAGAAGGCTATATGGACAATGCTCTGATGGCCACATTAACTTTGGTACATAAAATTGCTGCGAGTGCCCCAGGTGGACCCGACCGCACCGCGCGTGCCAGCGATCGACTTCGCGGCGTTCCTCGCGGGCGACCGAGAGCGGCAGGTCGCGTGTCGGATCCGCGATGCCTGCGAGCGCACCGGCTTCTTCCATCTCACCGGCCACGGCGTCCCGCGCGGCGCGATCGATGCGATCTTCGCGGCATCGCGACGATTCTTCGCCCAGCCTCTGGAAGCGCGCATGAAGCTGCGGCTCGCGATCGGACCGAACCGCGGCTATCAGCCGCTCGGCTCGCGCATCTATGCCGACCAGGCCGACGCACCCGACCTCAACGAAAGCTTCAAGTACCAGCACGAACTCCCGGACGATGATCCCGATGTCGTCGCCGGCAACCGGGTGCACGCGCGCAATCGCTGGCCCGACGATCTGCCCGGATGGCGGGAAACGCTGATCGACTACTACGATCGGATGGAGCGGCTGACCGAGGCGCTGCTGCGTGCCTTCGCGCTCGCGCTCGACCTGGACGCGGCGTGGTTCCTCGCCGCCTATCGCAAGCCGCTGACGCAGATCAACCTGATCCACTATCCGCCGCATCCGCCGATCACCACCGGCAGGCAGTTCGGCCTGCGCCCGCATTCCGACACCACCGCGTTCACCATCGTGGCGCAAGGCGCTGTCGGCGGCTTGCAGGTTGAACATGGCGGCGACTGGATCGACGTGCCGCCGATCCCGGGCAGCTTCGTGATCAACATCGGCGACATGATGGCGCGTTGGACCGATGACCGCTTCGCCTCCACGCCGCATCGCGTCATCAACCGCTCCGGCACCGAGCGCTACTCGGTCGCTTTCTTCGCCATTCCCGATTTCGACGCGGAGATAGCCTGCCTCCCGAGTTGCGCAGGGCCGGGCAACCCGCCGAAATACGCCCCGTTGCGGGTCGGCGAGTTCATGCTGCACAGCAATGCGACGGACTGGAACAAGGACCCCAAGCATGGCTGACAGGACGGACCATCTTGCCGACAGCACCGGCATGCCGATCGAGCGGCCGCTGCCGCTGCCGTCCGGCAATGCGCTGTTCGGCAGCGATGTCGTCGCGGAAACGCTGCGGGCGCTGGAGATTCCGTTCATCGCGCTGAACCCCGGCTCCAGCTATCGCGGCCTGCACGACAGCCTGGTGAACCACCTCGGCAACGTGCAGCCGCAGATGCTGCTGTGCCTGCACGAAGAACACGCGGTGGCGATCGCGCATGGCTACGCCAAGGTGACCGGACTGCCGATGGCGGCCGCGGTGCACTCCAATGTCGGGCTGATGCATGCGACGATGGCCGTGTTCAACGCCTGGTGCGACCGCATGCCGGTGCTGCTGCTCGGCGCGACCGGTCCGGTGGACGCGCCAAAGCGCCGGCCGTGGATCGACTGGATCCACACCGCGCGCGATCAGGGTGCGCTGCTCCGCGACTACACCAAGTGGGACGATCAGCCGGCATCGCCCGAGGCGGCGCGGGAAGCGCTGTTGCGCGCCTGCTGGCTGGCGCGGTCGGCGCCGAAAGGGCCGGTCTACATCAACCTGGACGCCGGCATGCAGGAGGCGCCGCTCGCCGATCCGCTGCCGCCGATCGACTCTTCCCGGTTTGTGCCGGAGATGGTGGCCGCGGTCGCGCCGGAGCAGACGGCGCGTGTTGTGGCGATGCTGCGCGTCGCGAAGCGGCCGGTGATCCTGATGGGTCGGGGTTCGCGCGGCGAACGGGAATGGGCCAACCGTGTGGCGCTGGCGGAGACCCTGAGCGCCCAGGTGGTGACCGATCTCAAATGCGCCGCGGTGTTCCCCACCGACCATCCTCTGCACCTCGGCGCACCGGCGACCTTCCTGCCGCCGGAAGCGGCGAAGGCCGTCGCAGCCGCCGATGTGATTCTGAGCCTGGACTGGGTGGATCTGGCGGGAGCGCTCAAGGTCGCATGCGGCACGGTCGAGCCGGCGGCGAAGGTGATCGCGGTCACGCTGGACCATCAGCTTCACAACGGCTGGAGCATGGACCACCAGGCATTGCCGCCCGCCGATCTGTTCATTGCCGCCGACGCCGATACCGTGGTCGCCGCCTTGCTCGCGGAACTCCCGCAACGAGCATTCGCGCCGATTGAGCCCGCACCGCCGCCGCCCGAGCCGGCGGCCGAGTCAGGCCAGATCAGTGTGGCGCAGATGACGCATGCGTTGCGCCAGGCGGTCGGCACGCGGCCCGCATCGCTGCTGCACACGTCGGTGTCGTGGAGCGCCGCGTTTTGGCCGCTGCACCATCCGCTGGATTACATCGGCTCGACCGGCGGCGCCGGGATCGGCGGCGGGCCGGGCATCTCCGTCGGTGCGGCGCTGGCACTGCGCGGCAGCGGGCGGTTGCCGGTCGCGGTGTGCGGCGACGGCGACTTTCTGATGGGCGCCACCGCGCTGTGGACTGCGGTGCACTACAACATTCCGCTGCTGGTGGTGGTCGCCAACAACCGCTCGTTCTTCAACGACGAACTGCATCAGGAACGCGTGGCGCGGATGCGCAACCGGCCGGTGGAGAACCGCTGGATCGGTCAGCGCATCGCTGATCCGGAGATCGACCTGGCACAGCTTGCCCGCGCGCAGGGCGCGCTCGGTTTCGGTCCGATCACCGAAGGCGCCGACCTTGCGGCGACATTCCACGATGCAATTGAGGCGGTGATGGGTGGCGCGGTCGCGGTGGTGGATGTGCGCGTAGCACCGGGCTACGCGCCGGCCGCCGTCGCCGGACTGTTCCGCGCGTGACCATCTGCTGGTTCGCAGTGTTCCGCGACGCGCCGCCGGAGGTGGCGTGGCTATCCGACGTGATCGCCACCACGCCCGCGCTGCAACAGGGACTGATCTTCAGGCCATCCAATACCAGCGACCCGTACCTGGATGACGGCCCGCCGCCCGGGCTTGCGCTGCAGCTCTATTTTGATGACATCGCGGCACTGGAAGCCGCACTGGCGCCCGGCGGCCACCTGCAACGCCTCGACGCGCTGAAGGGTGTCGGCGCCACCCAGCAGGCGATGCTGGTGCGGCGCTATCCGGTGCCCGATCCACGCTTCCGCACGCCGCCAGGCGCACTGCCATGCACCTATCTCGTCGCGTATGAAGGCGCGGCCGAGGACCTGCCCGCCTGGCTCGCCCATTATATCGCCGATCACCCCCCGATCATGGCGCGGTTCCCTGGTATCCGGCAGATTGAAATCTACACCTGTATAGACTGGTGCGGCGGCCTGCCCTGGCCGCGCGTCACGCACATGCAGCGCAACAAGGTGGTGTTCGACGATCAGGCGGCACTGACCGCGGCGCTCAATTCGCCGGTGCGCCACGAGATGCGCGCGTCGTTCGGCCGGTTTCCACCGTTCACCGGACCGATCACGCATTTTCCAATGGCAACCATCGTGGTGCAACCAAAGGCCGGATAAAGAACATGCCCGTCGATCCGCAAATTCAGGCTCTGCTCGACCTGGGAACCGGCGTGCCGGCGACCAACACTCTGTCGGTTCCCGACGCACGCGTGCAGTATGAGGGACGCATCCGCCTGATGGCGCCCGCGCCCGATGTCGGTGCAATCGCGGAACGCAGCATCGCGGGCCCTGGGGGCGACCTGCGGCTGCGCATCTACCGTCCGCCCGGGCCTGGGCCGTTTCCGTTGCTGGCGTTCTTCCATGGCAGCGGCTTCGTGCTGTGCAGTCTGGATACGCACGACGGCATGTGCCGCCACCTTTGTGCGGGTGCCGGATGCGTGGTTGTGTCGGTCGATTATCGGCTGGCGCCGGAGCACAAATATCCCGCCGGTCTCGATGACTGCGTGTTCGCCACACGATGGATAGCTGAACACGCCGCCGAATTGGCAGGCAACTCGGATCGGATCGCCGTCTGTGGCGACAGTGCCGGAGGCAATCTGGCGGCGGCGGCGGCGCTGCGGATCCGCGACGAAGGCGGCCCACCCCTCCTCGGCCAGTTGCTGATCTATCCGGTCACCGACTACCACACGCCGGGAACGCCGTCATATCGCGAGAATGCCGATGGCTACGGGCTGACGCGCGACACCATGGTCTGGTTCTGGGACCACTACCTGGGCGATCCGTCGGAGGCAGCCGATCCTTACGTGTCCCCGCTGCGGGCACAGGATCTTTCCGGTTTGCCGCCCGCCCTGGTGGTCACTGCCGAATTCGACCCGCTGCGCGACGAGGGCGAGTACTATGCTGAGAGCCTGCGTGCCGCCGGAACGCCGGCGATCACCTCGCGTTGGAACGGCATGAACCACGGCTTCTTCTTCTGGGTCGGCAAGGTGGACAAGGCAGGTGCAGCGATGGCCGAATCCTGCCGCTGGCTGCGCCAGGCTTTCGAACAGGAGTGACGCGATGCAGTTCGGACTATTCGGCGCCGCACAGGCGCAGCGTGGCGGACCCGACGTCGACAGCGCCGCCGGCTTCAGGGACTACATCGAGTATGTCATCGAGGCCGAGGCGCTCGGCTATCAGAGCGCATTCATCGTGGAGCATCATTTCACCGGCTTCGGCCAGGTCTCGGCGACGCTGAACCTGCTCACCTGGATCGGTGCGCGCACCCGCACACTGCGTCTCGGCACCGCGGTGATCGTGCTGCCCTGGCACAATCCGGTGCTGCTCGCCGAACAGGCGGCGACGGTCGATCTGCTGTCGGGCGGGCGGCTGGATTTCGGCATCGGCAAGGGCTACCGCCACAACGAGTTCGTCGGCTTTCGCATTCCGATGGAGGAGGCGGAGCCGCGGTTCGAGGAATCGATCGATATCATCACCAAGGCGTGGACCGCGAACGAACGGTTCTCGTTCCACGGCCGGTACTGGCAGTTCGACGACATCATCGTCGAGCCGCCGACGATCCAGCAGCCGCATCCGCCGTTCTGGCAGGGCGCCGGCCATCCGGAATCGATCGGCCGCGTGGCACGTCGCGGTCACAATCTGCTGCTGGATCAGTTCGCTTCGCTGGAGGAAACCGGCAAGCGGTTCGCCACCTACCGCGACGCAATGCATGCGAACGGGTTTGCGTTTCATCCGAGCCAGGTCGGAGTGGCGCGCGCGTTCTACGTGGCACGCGACAGCGCGGAGAAGGAGGCGGCGCTGGATCGCCGCCTCGCCGCGCAGCGCCGGCTGCACACGATCTCGCAGCGCCCGGACGGCAACAACACCGCCAGCATCATGGCATTCTCCGACACCCGCGCGGCGAGCGAGGAAAGCGCGCTGTACGGCAGCCCCGACGAGATCGCGCGCAAGGTGGAAAAACTGCGCGACATGGGCGTGGAATACATCCTGCTGAACGGCGGTGGCACGTCACGGGAAAACCTGCGCCGATTCGCCAAGGAGGTGATGCCGGCGTTCCGCACCGAACCGGAGATGCGCGCCACGGGTTAAGATTGTCATTGCGAGGAGCACCGCGACGAAGCAATCTCGGGCGCATGCCGCCAGCAGCCGACCACACCGGCACGAGATTGC
>DASXNR010000141.1:0-8903 GCA_036494925.1 Acetobacteraceae bacterium | reverse complement strand
ACGGCACCGAGTGCCTGCGCCTCGCCGGCACGACCCGCCGCCGCCATGCAATGCCGCGCCCGGACCACGTCCATATTCGGCCAGATGCGGTGCCTGCTGCGCGACTACCAGCGCATGCAGGCGGCACGCGACAAGGCCCTGCTGGAGATGCACCCCGCGGCGATGGAGCGCGCGGGCTACTGGTTCCGCGAGTCGGTGGTGCCCGAACCCGCACCGGAGTCCGGCGCGGACCACGATCCGGGCCCGATGGCGGAGCCGGCGCCCCGGCCCGTCGCCCTGGCCGCGCTCAGACCTGGCCCGGACCCCGATCCGGCCCCTGGCCTCGACCTCGCCCGGGGCTTCGAGCAGCTCACCGAGGTCGAGCAGTACGCCATCCTCTACCCGCGGCGCGCCGCGCAGATCCGTGCCGCGCGTGGCCTGCCGGCGAACCTCGACTACGGCCCGCCCGAGCCGGAGATCGTCGCTGGCCTGGTGCACGGCACCAGCCCGATCCTGCTGGCACTCGACCCGCCGCCGCTGGCGGTCGCCGCGGAATGAGCCGGGTCTCGCTGCTGCTGCAATCGTCCCGCGGAGCGATACAATGAGACGCCGGCAAGACCCCGCGCGGTCCGCCTCATCGTCCTGGCCCGGAGTGGCCCCGCCGGACCCCGGCCACCGCGAACCCACCGCGGCCGCGATCCGCGAGCGGGAACGCGCGGTTCCGGGTCCAACCGGCATGGGCCTGCCGCAGCCATCGGTCGCGCCCGGTCGCCTGGCCGCTCGAGCCGTCCCGCCATCCGGCACGCCCGGCGCGCGCCGGTAGCCAGGCGCCATTCGGCCGACCGAACCATTCATCCCGCACTCTGATCCGGCATCGTGCCTGTCATGTCGGACGGCTCGTGGGTTGAAAACCTTGGCGGACCCGACACGATTCGAACGTGCGACCTTCGCCTTCGGAGGGCGACGCTCTATCCAGCTGAGCTACGGGTCCAGACCGCCATCCCATAGCGCGAAAGCCGATCCGGATCAAAGCCCTGCATTCAGTCCTGCTTCGCGAGCCACGCCGTCGCAGCCTGGTCACCGCCCGACGGCAGGGTCATGTCCGGATGCCGGATCCAGTACAGGATGTCGTCGATCGGCGTCATCCGCTCGTGGTCGCGCAGCAGCAGGTGGTAGCCGGCCGGATAGAACGCCCGGATCGGCGCGTCCGGCAGACCGCGCCAGGTCGCCGCGGTTGCCTGGTCCGGTATCAGCTCGTCCTTGCCGCCATACAGGAACAGCGCCGGCGCGTGGAATTTTGGCGCGGCGGCGAGTGCGGCATCCATCAGGTCGACCAGGCCGCGCACCGTGTCGAAGCGGGTCTCGTGGATGGTGAGGGGATCCTGCGACAGCCGCCTGATCGCCTCGCGGTTGTCGCTGGCGGTGACCCGGGCCAGGCGGCCGGTCACGGTGAAGCCGGGCACCAGGTTGGCGAACAGCCACAGTCCGGTGCGCAGGAACACGTTCATCTCGGCGCGCCCCCAGACGGCGGGGGCGACCAGCACGTAGCCGTCCGCGGGCGGCGGGTGCGGCGCGGTGGCGAGACACATCAGCACCGCCGCCCCCATGCTCTCGCCCAGCAGGATCAGCCGAGCGTGCGGATAGCGCTGGCGGAGCAGCACCGCCATGGCGCGCGCATCGTCCACCAGCGCCTGGGTGCCGGGCCAGTAGCCGCGCACCGTGGTATCGCCGAAGCCGCGCTGGTCGGGCGCGAACACCGCCACCCCGTGCGCGGCGAGCTCGGGGGCGGGATACTCCCAGGCATCGCGGCTGTCGTTCATGCCGTGCAATGCCAGCACGACGGCCCATGGGGCGCCATCCGGCAGCCAGGTGCGATACGGCAGCCGCATCCCGTCCGGCATCACGAAGCTATCGGCGGTCTCGCGCGGCGGCGCGGCGGTCGGGCCCGGGGGCACCAGGTGCTCGGCGCAGCCGTTCACAGCGAACATGACGGCAATCAGGGCGCTCAACAGCCGGAAGCGCATGGGGTAGCGGAGCCGGAGGTTGAAAGCATGGGTCGCATCGCTATCATACGGCCCTCCCCTGCCCAAGAGGATGCGAAGCAGCAAGATGGACGGCCCCGCCGCCAGCCCGACCGAGATCATCCAGGTAGACGACCGCACGGTCGCCTGCGATGGCGGCGATACCGCACTGGGCCACCCCCGCGTGTTCCTGCACATCGAGGACCGCTCGGTGCTGTGCCCCTACTGCTCGCGACTCTATGTGCTGAACGAAGGAGCGGGCCACGGCACCGGACACTAATCAGCTCCTGGAGACCGGCGACGCCTCGGCGCCTGACCAGACGCTGCATCTGATCCTGATCGACGGATCGGGCTTCATCTTCCGCGCCTATCACGCGCTGCCGCCGATGACGCGGCCCGACGGCACGCCGGTCAACGCAGTGTTCGGGTTCTCCAACATGCTGGCCAAGCTGCTGCGCGAGCATGTCGGCACCCACATCGCGGTGATCTTCGATGCCGGCCGGACCACGTTCCGCAACCGCCTGTACCAGGACTACAAGGCGCACCGTCCGCCGCCGCCCGACGATCTGATCCCGCAGTTCAACCTGGTGCGCGAGGCGACCGGGGCATTCGGCGTTCCAGCCATCGAGCTGGAGGACTGGGAGGCCGACGACCTGATCGCGGCCTATGCCAAGGCGAACAGCGACACCGGCGGCCAGACCACGATCGTCTCGTCCGACAAGGACCTGATGCAGCTGATCCGCCCAGGCGTCGAGATGCTCGATCCGATCAAGCAGAAGCCGATCGGCCCCGCCGAGGTGATGGAGAAGTTCGGCGTCACCCCGGACAAGATGATCGACGTGCAGGCGCTGATCGGCGATCCGGTCGACAACGTGCCGGGAATTCCGGGCATCGGCCCGAAGGGCGCGGCGCAGCTGGTCAACGAGTTCGGCGACCTGGACAGCGTGCTGGCGGCGGCGCCGGCCATGAAGCCATCCAAGCGGCGCGATTGCCTGATCGAGCACGCCGACCGCGCACGCGTATCGCGCGAGCTGGTCACGCTGCGGACCGATACGCCGATACCGACGCCCATCGATCGGTTGCAGGCACGGCCGTTCGACAAGACGGTGCTGGCGGCGTGGCTGAAGCAGCAGGGCTTCCGCAGCATCGCGACGCGGCTTGGGCTGGAGGTGGCGCCGGCCACCACCACGGTCGAGGCGGCGCCGCGGCGCGCGCAGGCGGTACTGCCGCTGGCCGAACCGCCGAAGCCCGCGGAGGTTGCCTCCGGCTTCGGGCCATACGCGACCATCACAAACGAAGCCGCACTGCGCGCCTTTCTGCACGAAATCGCGGCCTGTGGGTTCATCGCGATCGATACCGAGGCGGACGGGCTGATCGCGACGCGCGCGCCGCTGCTCGGACTGTCGCTTGCGGTGGCGCCGGGACGCGCGGCGTACGTGCCGCTGCGCCATGAGGGCCTGGCCGAGCAGGTGTCGATCGCCGCGGCGATCGATGCGTTGGGGCCGGTGCTGGCCGATCACAGCGTGCTGAAGATCTATCAGAACGCCAAGTTCGACATGCTGGTGATGCAGCGCGCCGGCTTCCCCCCGTCCGCGCCGTTCGACGATGCAATGCTGATCTCCTATGCGCAGGAGGCGGGCATGCATGGCCACGGGCTGGATGAGCTGTCGCAGCTGCATCTCGGCCATACGCCGCTCGGCTACGACGAGGTCACCGGCACCGGGCGCAACCGCGTCCCGTTCCAGCTGGTGCCGATCGAACGCGCCACCGCCTATGCGGCGGAGGATGCCGATGTGGCGCTCCGCGTGTGGCAGGCGCTGCGCCCGCGGCTACGCTTCAACTCCGCGCTCGCGTTGTACGAGCAGTTGGAACGCCGGCTGCTGCCCGTGCTGTTGGAGATGGAGCGCGCCGGCATCAAGGTCGATGCCGACGACCTGCGCCGCATGTCGGTGGATTTCGAGCAGCGCATGGCGGTGATCGAGAAGGACATCCACCGGCTCGTCGGCCGCGCGTTCAACGTCGGTTCGGCGAAACAGCTCGGTGAAGTGCTGTTCGACGAAATGAAGCTGGGCGGCGGGCGGCGGATGAAGACCGGCGCCTGGGGCACGGATGCGTCGGTGCTGCAGTCGCTGGCCGACCAGGGCAACGAACTGCCGGCCCGTATCCTCGATTGGCGGCAGCTGCAGAAGCTGAAGTCCACCTATGCCGATGCGTTGATCGGGGAGATCAACCCCGATACCGGGCGCGTCCACACCTGCTTCGCACAATCCGTCGCGGCGACCGGCCGGCTGTCGTCGAACGATCCCAATCTGCAGAACATCCCGATCCGCACCGAGGAAGGCAGCCGCATCCGCCATGCGTTCATTGCGGAACCGGGACACGCGCTGGTCTCCGCCGATTACTCGCAGATCGAGCTGCGGCTGCTGGCACATGTCGCCGACATCCCGGCGCTGCGCGAGAGTTTCTCCCGCGGCGAGGATATCCACGCGCGTACCGCATCGGAGGTGTTCGGCATCCCGATGGCGGGCATGGACCCGATGACCCGGCGGCGTGCCAAGGCGATCAATTTCGGCATCATCTATGGCATCAGCGGCTTTGGCCTGGCGCGGCAGCTTGGCATCACGCCGGGCGAAGCGCGGACCTACATCGATGCGTATTTCATGCGCTATCCGGGCATCCGCACCTACATGGAGCGCACCAAGGAAGAAGCGCGGATCAACGGCCATGTGACGACAGCGTTCGGGCGTCGATGCTGGGTGCCGGGGATCGCCGACAAGAACCCGGCGCGACGGAGCTACGCCGAACGCCAGGCGATCAACGCGCCGCTCCAGGGCGGCGCTGCCGACATCATCAAGCGCGCGATGGTGCGGCTGCCGAAGGCGCTGCGGGACGCGGGCCTGAAGTCGCGTCTGCTGTTGCAGGTGCATGACGAACTGCTGTTCGAGGCACCCGAGGATGAGGTGGCGGCACTGACCGCACTGGCGCGTCAGGTGATGGAGAGTGCCGCGACACTTTCGGTGCCGCTGGTGGTGGAGACCGGTGCCGGCCGAACCTGGGCCGACGCGCATTAGATCCCATGGGCTGGCGCAGGCGCGTTCCCGTAGGATGGGCAGAAGCGCAGCGAAACCCATCATCCCATCGCGGTTCCACTTTGCCCGGAACCGCTCCAACTAACCAGGAGACGGCGCTCCAAGGCACGCGAGGTAATGTTCCATCGCGCCCCGTTTGGATGTTGCGTCACCGACGACACCGTTGAAGTGTACCAGGCCCCTGGGCCGATCCGGACCCGGAAGCGGCCGTGCCCCGGGCTGCACACGACAAAAGCTGGCAATTCCCTCCATAAGAGCGAACGAAACGACCGCAAGCTTTCTCAGCACATAATTCGCAATCGGTTGATCGTACCCGGCAAAGAACCGGCGGTCGCCGGTCAATGCCGCGTGGCCATAGGCAGAGCGCAGGATCGCGCTGAATGCGTCTGCTGCGACGCCGATGTTGGCGAAACCCACAATGCCCGTCGAAAAGCCTCGGTCCATCCGATCGACCGCGAGCGCGTCGGCCGTCAACAGACGCCAGCCATACCAATGACCGTGCGGCTCGGGTTCGCCTTCGCACAACGGTCCTTCGGCCTTGGCTTCGATCTTCGTCGACCGCGCGAGGTCCCGGCACAACGCATCCAGTGGAGCGTCGCAGAACACATCGGTATCGAGATACAATAGGGGCTGATGGGTGCGGAACACCGCGGCCGCGTTGATGCGATATCGTGCCAGACACCAATCGAGGATGTCGGCACCGGGCACTGTTATGAGATGCAAGCGCTCGCCAAGCTTCAGAGGCGATAGCGCCGCGGCGACCGCAGCCAGATCCGCGTCCGAGGTCAACACCGCGATATCATGCGTCCAACGGCCAAAAGTGAGCAGCGATTGGATGGCGATGCGCAGGCAGGCGAAAACCTCCGCATTGCCGAACGCCGCATAATAAGCCAACGGGCGATAGACCTGTAAGGGGACTACCTTCCAGCCATCATGGACGAGACATAGTTTCAGGGCTTCATTCATTGTGCCACTTGGGCGGGCTGCGATTGCATCGCGGATTGAGGTTCGGTGACGACCCATACCAATCTCGTCGTGGCCGATCACCTCGGCGCGTATCGGGTGTTGGCTGTCAGGCAGAAGCCACTGGGACCGGAGAATATGGTCTACCCAGTCCCGATCCGACCCAGATAACGTATCAGCAGGCCCTTCGGTATTTGTCATCGCCGCGGCGCACCTCTCGAGGAATTGTGACCGCGGCCAATAGCCGGTTGCAAGCGGCAGCAAACTCACGACCTCGGCACTTCCGTTAGTTAGGTCAGCCTCCATAGCCTCGTCGCCGCGATGGTCCGTGCAAAATAGAAAAGGGCCGGCGATGCGCCGACCCCTCCCTTGAGTTCCCTCGATTGGATCGGTCAGGCCGCGCGTGCGGTTTCCTCGACATAGGTCATCGCGCCGGCCAGGTGGAGTTCCAGCATGATGTCGCCGCGCATCGCCGGCAGCGGCAGCACCGCCTCGCCGTCGGTCCAGCGGCTGATCGCCTGCCCGTCGCGCTCGACCGCCCACCAGCCGCCGGCCAGATCGGGATGATCGACCGGCACCTCGCGCACCTCGTCCGCACCACGCAGCACGATGCGCGCCACCCGCACCCCCAGCCGGCGGCGATCCTCCAGCCACGGCCGCGCGTCGGTCGGCGACGCCGCGCGCGACACCAGCCGCACCTCGCGGGCGCCACGTGGCAGGGTGAAGATGACCAGATCGTCGTCGCCGTAGATCGGCCTGACGCTGCGGCCCTTGGCGAGCAGCCGCAGGCCGGCATCCGCCGTGGTGGCCGGCTGCGGCACCGGCCGGCCGATCGCGGCCGCCCGCTCCGCCAGGCGCTGCCACACCGGGCGCACACTCGCCTCGTCCCACACGAACGGCGCGCACGAGCCGGCCTCGCGGGTCGGATACCCCGCCTCGTCGGTGAGGTCGGGGTGCAGCACCAGCGGCGCGCCCGAGTTGGCGAAGAACCCACTGTTGCCGGTGTCGATGTAGCTTTCCGCCGGCAGTCCCTCGGCCAGCAGGATGGCGTGGCGATCGAGTTCCACATGGTAGTAGTCGACCGCGGTCCAGCCGGCCTCCTGGCGGATGGTGGTGCCGTTCACCAGCTGCCGGGCGCAGATCAGGGTGCCTTCGACCAAGATCGCGTGGTCGGGCGAGACCAGCAGGTCGCGCCGCGGCAGCTCGTCGGCGAAGGCGCCGCGCTGGATGCGGATCGGCGCGACGGTTTCCGGCCGATGGTGGCTGGTGAGGTCGATGCGGCGGTGGCCGAGCCACCTCACCTGCCGGACGACCGGCTCGCCGTCTACCAGGGTCGTTACCTGCCGCCCCGGGCGCAGCCGTTCCACCGGCAGGTCGCCGTCGGGCGTGCGGATCAGCGTGCCGCGGGCATAGCAGACGGCGCTGATGACGTCGCCGTGCACTGCGAAGCGTGCATTCGCGTTGTGCTGCTCCGTCACGTTGTTCATCGTGAACACGGTGGTGTCGCCGTTCTTCACGGTCAGCGTGGTGCCGGTCAGCGTCGCCGTGTCGCCGGTGAAGTCGGCGCCATCAATGATGAAGCTGTCGCCCCACGCCACGTTGGAAATGACCTGGCTGGTGCTGCTGCCCGGCTGGAAGCCGGACAGGTATTCAATTACGCCGGTGTTGACCACGCCGATGCCGGCATTCTGGAAGCTTGCATGCACACTGGCGTTGACGACCGACAGGCTTCCCAGCTCCAGATGGCCGCCGGCATTCATCCCCGATATGGCGAGTGTCTCGATGTGAGAACCGCTGTCGAGGATGCTGGTCCGGATATCGAACAGTCCGCCGGGATTGATATTGAGGACCGTCGGAGTGTTGCTGGTGGAAATGTAAGAGAGGGTATCTGTTTTTAGGGTTCCATCGATGGCAAGCGCCGGAGCGGCGCCGTCGCCGGTCCTTCCAATCTGCAGTTGGCTGATGTCGAAGGCTGTGCCAGTCGCCACCGTCACTGTGTAGCTGCTGCTGCCGGACAAAATGCTGCTCAGCATCGCCACGTCTACATCGGGGGTCACGCCTGGCGGCGCCCCCGCGGTGGGACTCCAATCGGCGCCGACACCCCAATTTCCGCCAGCCGCGTTTGTCCAGGTAAACGTAGCCATGGTTTTTCCTTCTGTTCAATCGTGCGGGCGTTGAACCGGGCAGGCTCATCGGATCCTGTCCGTGGTTTGGTAACCCAGGCCTGGGCCGGCACCAATAGGCAATCTTTCGATTGATAGATATCAACGGGCCTGCCGTTCTATGACGTGTTGGATTCGGGACGTGGTGGATTCGGAGACATTGAATGAAGCCTGGCGTGGAAGCGCTGCGCACTCTGCCCGCGCTCGGCGAATGCGGTGCCGATCTGCTTGGCCGGCTCAACGATGCCGCCGATCTCGTCCGTGTTGGCCCGGACGAGGAGTTGTTTCGTTGCGGCGAGGTCTTGCAGGAGGTCACGTTCCTGCTTGCGGGTCACATCGGCGCCACCCACACAAGGACGGACGGCAAGCAGAGTCTGGTGGACGTGCTGCAGCCGGTCCGGCCGCTTTGTCTGGCGTCTGCGCTGTTGGGACTGCCGGCCCCTGCCGGTGCGCGCACATTCACGACGACGCGGCTGATCGTGTTTCCGGTGCCGGAGCTTCGGGCGACGATCAGCGGCAACCCTGCCCTTGGCCAGCGGTTGCTCGATTACTCGCTGCAGGAGACACTGGCGCTGACTCAGGAGATCTATGCGTTCAAGCTCCATTCGGCGGTTCAGCGCCTGGCAGAATATCTGCTTGGCCGGGTGACCGAGGGAGAACTGAGCCCGGCCCGCTTCGTTCTGCCGTTC
>DASXNR010000140.1:0-22374 GCA_036494925.1 Acetobacteraceae bacterium | reverse complement strand
TGCGCTGCTCGGTGACCGGGACGCATACCGGACCTGGCGTCGTGGCCGGGCCGACCAACAAGCCGGCGAGCTTCACCGGCATGTGCATCGCGCGGATCGAGAATGGCAAGATCGCCGAGGCCTGGAACAACTTCGATTTTCTGTCGATGTATCAGCAGCTCGGTATGCAGCTGAGTTAGGGGAGGCACACATGCACTGGACCGATCGGCGGCAACGTTTCCGCGCCGTGCTCGCGGGCGAGCACTGCATCCACCCGGGGTCGGTGTTCGATCCGATATCAGCACGAATAGCCGAGGAGCTTGGGTTCGAGGTCGGCATGTTCGCCGGATCGATCGCCTCGTTTACGGTGCTGGGCGCGCCGGACCTGATCGTGCTGACGCTGAGCGAGTTCGCCGCACAGGCGTATCGCATCAACCGCGCCGGCAAGCTGCCGCTGCTGGTCGATGCGGATCATGGCTACGGCAATGCGCTCAACGTGATGCGCACCGTGCAGGAGCTGGAGACCGCGGGCGTCGCGGCGATGTGCATCGAGGACACCCTGCTGCCGAAGACCTATGGCGAGAAGCAGCCGGGTTTGATTTCGCTCGAGGAAGGCGTGGGGAAGATGCGCGCCGCGATTGCTGCGCGCGAGGATCCGTCGTTCGTCATCGTCGGGCGCACCAGTGCCGCGGCGATGACGGGCACCGAGGATGTGGTGCGGCGTGCCAAGGCGTACGAGGCGGCCGGCGTCGATGCGCTGTTCTTCGCCGGCGGCGTGACGCGCGAGCAGCTCGATGCGATCCATTCGGCGGTGAAGCTGCCGCTGATGATGGGTGGTGGTCAGGCTGGATTGGACCGCGAGCATCTCGCGAGCCGGCGCGTACGGATTGCGCTTCAGGGCCATCAGCCGTTCTCGGCTGCGGTGCAGGCGGTTTACAACACGCTGAAGGCGCTGCGGGAGGGGACGAAGCCCGCGGAGCTGCAAGGGGTGGCGTCGGCGGAGACCATGCGGCGCGTCACGCGCGATGGCGATTACAAGAGCTGGACTGAGAAGTTTCTAGGGGGCGGATAGAACCCCTCCCCCAGCCGCCCCCTCCCGCGCAAGGGGAGGGGGAGGTATCGCAATCAGGCTTCGTTCGACTTGTCCAGCACCGGCTGAAATGCCGCCGTGGCCTTCTTGAGCTCGGTGCCCGGATCGGCGCCCGCGACAACGTTGGTGATTGCCGTGCCAAGCGTGTCGCGGAACTCGGTCACCGGGACGATGACCGGCAGGCCGGAACGGGCCATCTTCAGGCTGGTCTCGGTGGTGTCGAACCATTCCGGAGGGAACGCGCTGCTCTTGAGCACGTCGGCCTGCGCGTAGCACGACAGACGCGGTGGCGTGCCCGAGCCGGTGCGCAGCACCTCGGTCAGCATCTGCTTGCCGGTGACCCACTGCGCGAACAGCCAGGCCGGCTTCTTGTTCTTCGCAGTGGCTGGAATGCCGATGCCATCGACGAAGGTCGCGCAATTGCGCACCTTGCCGGCGGGATCGGGCGCGAACCCGACCTTGCCCACCACCTTCGACTTGTTCGGATCGATCAGCGGCGCGGAGAAGCCGATGCCGTCCCACCACATCGCTGCCCTCCCCTGCATGAACGTGGTCTGGCATTCGTTCCAATTGAAACCGATCACGCCCGGCGGCGCGCATTCGCGCATGATCTTCTGGTACCAGGCGGCAGCCTCGATCGCGGCCGGCGTATCGGTGAGCAGCTTCCGGCCGTCGGGGGTGACCGTCTCCTGGTCCCACTTCAACAGGATGTCGTCCCAGAACGTCATGTTGGCATTCTTCAGGCCACGGCCGACGAAGCCATAGACGCCCTTCGACGCATCGGTGAGCTGATGCGCCATGGTCATCATCTCGTCGAGCGTCGCAGGCGGCTTCTGCAGCCCCTTCTGGGCAAACAGCTCCTTGTTCCAGAAGATGATGAACAGGTCCTGGTTCAGCGGCAGCACGTTGAGCTTGCCATCGGGACCGGTCGCCACCTCCATCGACGGCTTGCTGAAGTCGGCCTGATCGAAGTCCGGCGCCGTCAGCGACTTGTCGGCGATGAAGGGATTGAGGTCGTCCATCCACTTCGCGCGTTCGATCAGCCGTTTCTGCACGTGCATGCCGACGTTGACCACGTCGAAGCTGGGATGGCCGGTGGCCATCTCCATCGCGACCTTCGGACGCTGCTGCTGCTCGGGGATCTGCTCGAAGCCGACCTTGATGCCGGTCAGTTCCTCGAAGTCCTTGATATGTGCCTTGGCGACGTCGCCGCGCGGCGAGAGCTGGTAGTTGACCTCGATCGACTGGCCCTTGAATTGCTTCCAGTCGAACGCGGATTGTGCGTTGGCGCGCTCCACGATGGCAGGGGCGGCCAGCGCGGCGGCTGCCAGCAATTGGCGACGGCGGATCATTCGTTTCCTCCTGGTCGGACTGGGGGCTTATAGGACTCAGCCGCCCTTCACGCCACCCGCGGTCAGGCCGGCGACGATCTCCTTCTGCATCAGCAGGGTCAGCAGCAGCACCGGCGCCGTGACCACCAGCGCGGCTGCCGCCAACGGTCCCCAACTGATCTGCTCGAATGTCAGCACGTTGTACACCGCAACCGGCAGCGTCCGTGTCGTCCGCCCCGCCAGCACCACGCCGAAGATGAAGTTGTTCCACGAGAAGATGAACGACAGGATCATCGCAACCATGATGCCGGGGCGCGCCAGCGGCATCGCCACATGCAGGAAGGCCTGCCAGATCGTCGCGCCATCGACCAGCGCGGCCTCCTCGAGCTCGCCGGGCAGGCCCTCGAAGAAGCCGATCATGATCCAGACCACGATCGGCACGGTGATCACCAGATGGGTGATCACCAGCGGTGTCAGCGTGCCAATCATGCCGAGCCACTGAAACAGCAGGAACAGCGGAATCAGGTACGACAGTCCCGGCGTGACCCGCGCAATCAGGATCAGCGCCGCCGCCTTGGTGGCCTTCGCCTTGGCGATGCCATAGCCCGCCGGCACGCCGAACAGCAGCGCCAGCCCGGTGGCCGAGAACGACACGATCACCGAGTTGATCGTATAGGTGAGAAAGTCATTCTTCGCGAACACATCGACGAAGTTGGCCAGCGTCGGCGGATGCGGAATGAACACCGGGGGATAGGCGGTGTTGTCGAGCTCGTTCTTCAGCGACAGCGACAACATCCACAGGAAGAACAGCACCGCCGGCGAGACCAGCAGGATGACCGACGCATACAGCCCTGCCCGGCCAAGCGAACGGCGGAGGCGATGGCGGTTCATCGCCAGGCCTCACGCTGGCGCACGCGCAGCAGCAGCAGGCTGATCAGCAGGATCAGCAGGAAGAACACCACGACGATCGCGGAACCGTAGCCAAGGTCGTAGTAGGCGAACGCGGTCTGGTACAGCAGGATGTTGATCGTTTCACTGGACGTTCCCGGGCCGCCGAGAGTGATCACATAGATGGTGTCGAACGTCTTCAGCGCGTCGATCAGCCGGATCACCGCCGCGACCATGATGAACGGCCAGGCCAGCGGCAAGGTGATGTGGCGGAACATCTGCCAGGCGCTGGCGCCGTCCAGGATCGCCGCCTCGTACGGTTCCTGCGGCAGGCTGGCAATGCCACCGAGTACGATCAGCATGACCAGCGGCGTCCACTGCCAGGTCTCCACCATCACCAGCGTGGGAATCACGGTGCTGCTGTCATAGACCCAGCTCGACGGGGGCAGCCCGACCGAGGTCAGCAGATAGTTCAGCACGCCGAGCTGCGGGTGGAACATCATCGTCCACACCAGCGCGATCGCGACCGGCGTGGCCATCATTGGCAGCACGAACAGCGTGCGCGCCAGGCCGCGCCATTTGAACTGCGAGGCGAAGCACACGGCCGCCCAGACCCCGAGCAGCAACGGGGCGATCACGGTGGCCGCGGTGAACCAGATGGTGCGGACGATGGCCCATTGGAACCGTTCGTCCACCAGCATCTTGGTGTAGTTGGCGAAGCCGACGAACGGCGTCGCGCCGGTGACCTTCCAGTCGTGCAGCGACATGAACAGCGTGAAGATCCACGGGAACAGGATCACCACGAACACGATCGCCGCGGCCGGCGCGGCGAACGCCCAATAGCGCCGCGCATAGGCGTGCCCGCGCGTGGTGCCGGGCCGGAGCACGGTTGCGGCGGTGGTGCTGCTCATCGGTCAGACCCCGGCATCGCGATCCTCCGCCCCACCCCGTTCGGCAGCGGCCGGTCGCCGCGCGCCCGCACTGCCTGCCGGAGCCGCGCGGAGACATCCGCCGGGAACGGTGCCACGCGGCGCACCGACATATCGATATGCAATGCGAGCAGCTCCTGCGCGGCGACGCGATGACCGTCCTCCGCGTGGAACATCTCGAGGAAATAGTGCAGCCGCTTGGCATCCGCCCCGAGCAGATATGGCACCACCCGCACGCGCTCGCCTACGAGAACCTCGCGCTCATACAGCGTGTGCGTCTCCGCGGTGAACGTCGCGTTGCCGGTGGCATCGCGATATGCCAGGCCGATACCCAGCTCGTCGTACAGCAGATCGGTGGCCTGATCGAACAACACGACATAGTAGGCGAAATTCATGTGTCCGTTGGCATCGATCCACTCGGGCAGGACCACGCCGTCGAGGTGCGGAAACTCCATGGGCTGCCAGCTTGTTGACGAAGCGGCACAGGGTCAAGCACACACGTCGCGATGCGTCCGATCCGCTTGCACGAGATGGAGGTGACCGACGGCCTGCCACCGCCCTGGCGGCGGCGCGCCATGCTGACCGTCGCGATCGCCATCACCATGTCGGGGTTGATCACCTCGATTGCCAACATCGCGCTGCCCACCATCGCGCGCGATATGCATGCGACACCGGCCGCCTCGATCTGGGTGGTGAACGCCTACCAGCTCGCAGTGACGGTGACGCTGCTGCCATTCGCCTCGATCGGCGACATCTACGGCCACCGGCGCGTGTATTTCTGGGGCCTTGCGGTGTACACCGCCGCATCGCTGCTGTGCGCCGTCGCGCCGACCCTGCCGGTGCTGGTGATCGGCCGCGTGCTGCAGGGCTTCGGCGGCGCCGGCATCATGAGCGTCAACGGCGCGCTGGTGCGCTTCATCTATCCGCGTGCGGAGCTTGGCCGCGGCATCGGCTTCAATGCGCTGGTGGTTGCGGGCTCGTCCACCGCCGGCCCATCGGTCGCCGCGGCGATCATGTCGGTGCTGTCGTGGCCCTGGCTGTTCGCGCTGCAGGTGCCGGCGGGCATTGTCGCGCTGTTGATGGCGCGTCGGTTCCTGCCGCGGACCCCGCTCGCGGGCCATCCGTTCGATCCGCTGAGCGCGGTGCTGAACGCGATCACCTTCGGTCTGTTCATCACCGCGCTGGACGGCATCGGCCGCGGCCAGGGGCCGGCAACCGTGCTGATCGAGCTCACTGTCAGCATCGCGGTCGGCTGGTTCTTCGTGCATCGCCAGTACACGCTGGCGGCACCGATGCTGCCGGTCGATCTGTTCCGCCGCCCGGTGTTCGCGCTGTCGGTGGCGACCGCGATCTGTGCGCACTGCGCGCAGCTCATCGCGTTCGTGTCGCTGCCGTTCTACTTCCAGTACGTCAGCGGCCTGTCGCCGATCGAGATCGGGGTGCTGATCACCCCGTGGCCCGCCGCACTGGTGGTGATGGCGCCGATCGCCGGCCGGCTGGCGGATCGCTATTCCGCCGGGCTGCTCGGCGGGTTCGGCCTTACGGTGATGACGCTGGGCCTGCTGCTGGTGCTGTTTCTGCCGGCGCGGCCCGCGCAGCTCGATGTGGCGTGGCGACTCGCCGTGTGCGGTATCGGCTTCGGTTTCTTCCAGTCACCCAACAACCGGCTGATGATCGCCAGCGCCCCGCGCGATCGGGCCGGCGCGGGCAGTGGCATGCTGTCCACGTCCCGGCTGCTCGGCCAGACCACCGGCAGCGCGCTGGTGGCAATGGTGTTCGGCGTCACCCATGGCAGCGACGGCGCGATCGAACTTGGCACCAGGCTGGCGATCGGCATGGCCGCGGGGTTTGCCGGGCTGGCCATGGTGCTCAGTACGCTGCGCGTGCGTCAGCCGCAGTCGGTGTGAGTGGAGGCACAACATGGCAAGGCCGTTCCTGTTCTTGCGCGATCTTGCGACCGCCGCACTCCTGCTGACACTGCTCGCTTCGAGCGCTTGCGCCGATGTTCCGCCCATACCCGTCGACCTCGCGTTGCCGCCACCCCGGGCCACCGCCAACGTTGTACCGCCGGCACAGATCGACGCCGCGATCGCGCGGCTGGACGAACTGGCGGCGGACATGCTGCACCAGACGCAGATTCCCGGCCTGGCGATCGCGGTCGTGCGCGGCGGACAGACCGTCTATGCGGCTGGGTTCGGGGTTCGTCGCGTCGGCTCCGCGGATGCCGTCGATGCCGACACGGTGTTCCAGCTGGCTTCGCTGTCCAAGTCAGTCGGCGCGACCGTGGTGGCGCATCAGGTCGGGCTGGGTCTGATTTCCTGGGACACGCCGATCGTCAAACACCTGCCGTGGTTTGCCTTGAGCGATGACTGGGTCACTCACCATGTCACGATTGCCGACATGTACGCGCACCGCTCCGGCCTGCCCGACCATGCGGGTGACGAGCTGGAAGATCTTGGCTACGACCGTGGTCAGGTACTGCGCCGGCTGCGCCTGGCGAAGCTGCATTCGTTCCGCGACGACTATGCCTACACCAACTTCGGCGTGACCGCGGCGGCCGAGGCGGTTGCCGCGGCGGCGCACACCGACTGGGCGACGTTGTCGGAGCAGGTGCTCTACCAGCCCCTCGGCATGACTGTCACCAGCTCGCGTTTCGCGGATTTCGTGCACCGGCCCAATCATGCGGTGGGACATGTGCGGGTCGGCAATGGCTACCAGGCAAAGTACCAGCGTGAGCCGGACGCGCAATCACCGGCCGGCGGCGTCAGCTCATCGGCGCGCGACATGGCACGATGGATGGCGCTGATCCTGCAAGGAGGCGTGTATGAAGGCCGACGCATCGTCGACGCCGACGCCCTGCTGCCGGCAATCACCGCAGAGATCGTCTCGTCTCACTCGGCCGCAGCCGACGCGAGAGCGGGCTTCTACGGCTATGGGTTCGGCGTCGGAACGCTGCCGTCGGGTCGCGTGGCGCTGAGCCATTCGGGTGCGTTCGACATGGGGGCCGCCACGAATTACCTGATGATCCCGTCACTCGGTCTCGGCATCGTCGTCCTCAGCAACGCCGCCCCGATCGGCGCGGTGGAGGCAGTGGGCATGGAGTTCGCCGACCTTGTGCAGTTTGGTGCGATAACGCGCGATTGGCCAAGCGCGTATGGGCAATTGATGGCGCCGTTGAACGCGCCAACCGGGTCGCTGGTCGGCAAGACGCCGCCCGAACATCCGGCGCCGGCGCTGCCGCCGCAGGTCTATGTCGGGACCTACCACAACGACTATTTCGGCGATGCGATCGTCGCGCGCGGTGGGGACGCGATTACCCTTGCTATCGGTCCAACCAAGACGGCACATCCGCTGCGTCACTGGGACGGCAACGTATTCACGTATGAGCCATCCGGCGAGAGCGCGAATGCGGCCTCGATTTCCAAGGTCACGTTCGCGGTCAGCGCGGCGGGGCGGGCGGCGTCCCTGGCGATCGAGTACTATGATGCCAGCGGTTGGTCGCGGTTTGCCCGATAGGAAACGCAGGGCGTCATTGCGGGGACCACAGCGAGGAGGCAGACCAGGGCTGGATTGCTTCGTCGCTGCGCTCGTCGCTATGACAGCATCGGGCTCCGGTTCGATCGACGCCAGGACAATAACTGGCCGGCCCGCCGCTGTCATGATTGCATCCGACGTGTGCCGGTTGCGCTGCGGCAGGTCATGAACGACCATGCATGTCGAGAGCCATGCAGGGAGTCGACGATGCGGCATGTTGCGCTGGTGGTCACCGTTCTTGCCACGATGCAATGCTCAGCGGCCAGAGCGGAGTCCGCCAATCCCGATGGCACCTGGCTGATCAGCCAGCGAGTCGCGTTCGACATCTTTCCGTGCCGTGACGCGCTGTGCGGCAAGATCGCATGGCTGCGCAATCCGGACCTGCGCACCGCCGACATGTGCGGCCGGACCATCATTTGGGGGCTGACCTCGGACGGCCCGGCGCAATGGGGCAACGGCTGGTTCTTCGACCCCGAGAACGGCAGCACCTACAGCGTATCGGCCCAGGTGGAGACCAACGAACGGATGTCGGCGCGTATCTACAAAGGTATAGCCATGTTCGGCCGCACCGAAGTCCTGACGCGGATCGCGTCGCACAGCCTGCCGGGGTGGTGCGGAACCGGCTCCGCGCGCTGAGCCGGGCCCGCCGCTGCCGTCAGGCGGCCCGCGCCTGCCCGATCGCCAGCCCGGTGCCCTTGATCGAGGTGCGGCGCAGGTCACGCACCTCCTTCATATCGTCGAAGCGGCGGGCGCGATGCATCACGGTGCGGTTGTCCCACATCACCAGATCGTTCACCCGCCACTCATGCGCATAGACGAACTGGCGCTGGGTCGCGTGCTCGGTCAGGTCGCGGATGAAGGCGCGCGCCTCCGGCACCGGCCAGCCGGCGATGCCGCCGATATGCGACGACAGATACAGCGCCTTCCGCCCGCTCACCGGATGGGTGATCACCAGCCGGTGCCGCACCGGGCGCAGCCGGTCCTCGTTGCCCGGCGCGTAGTCGGCGAAACCGATCTGCTCGCGCGAAAACACGATCGAGTGTTCGGTGATCAGGTCTGCGACCTCGGCCTTGGTCGCATCGTCCAGCGCATCGTAGGCGGCGCGCATGTCGGCGAATTCGGTGTTGCCGCCCCTGCCGGGAATGACGCGGCCGTGCAGCAGCGTATAGCCGGCGCCGACCGCGCGGAATGAGGCATCGGAGTGCCACAACCGATTGGCGAGCGCGTACATCCGGCTGCGGTCGTCGCGCGCGCGAAGCTGGTTGCGCGCGGTGAGGTTGGAGATGTCGCCGAGTTCCAGCCGGTCGCCGAGACGGCGATCTTCCGGTTTGGCCATCTGGCCGGCCAGCGTGACCTCGAGCTCGCCGAAATTGCGGCTGAAAACCAGCTGCTGGTCGTCGGTGAGCGGCTGGTCGCGGAACACCAGGACGGCGTAGCGGTCCATGCCCGCCTCGATCGCGGCGACCTCGTTCGCGCCCAGCGGCCGCGAAATGTCGATGTCGAAGACCTCGCCGGCGAACACCGGATGGATCGGGCGGATGCTGATGCTCATGCTCGGACGTTCCTTCTGCAGCTGCCCGATTATAGTCGCGGCGCCGCCGCTGACCATACGCGCCGGGGGGTGATCGTATTTGCCGGACGGGGACCTGGCGTCGCGTGCTCCCTCGCATTGCCAATGCTTGTCGGCTGCATCGCAAGAACTTTCAACACGGAGGAAGTGTGAGGGCCACGGTGGCCACGGAGCCGGAGCCGCTTGAACTCCCGTGACCCACGCACTTCCTCGGGGCTAAGAACAGATTTCGCTGAGCAGGGTTACATACCGCATGTGCCGCACGCCGCTGCTGCCGAACCACCGGCGTTCGGCCAGATGCCATTGCTCCGATGTAAGAAAAGGACGCGATCATGAAGCTCTACGTCCCTGATGGGACTTTATTGGTGTTTGATGTGACTCCGCCGCGCCAATATATTGGCGCGGCCGCTTATCGAAAGGACTGGCAGGAGTTTCTTGACAGCTTCAATGGACCGATCACCGCCAACGTGACGGAACTCGATATAGTCGCCGATCAAATCTCGCCTACAGCCACGACAGCGGTCATTGGTTGGGTAGTGCACGAGCACAACTCGTTTCCCGTCGATCTGGATACCGGTCGAGCCGATCTTAACTCGAAGCCATAGGCCTCGCGTCTCTCCCCGCCGCCAAGGTTGCGCCTGGAGCCTCCGCTCGTTTGGCCCAAAAGCTGAGGTCCCGGCGGGAGGACGCGCACCGTTCTGCGATACCTTTGCCGCAATGATGTCGTCCTCGCTATTCGCGCCGTTCCGGATGCGCAGCTTTCGCCTCCAGTGTAATCAAACGCCCTGCGCGAGGTTTGGCGCCAGCAAGCGGTCGCGTTAACCCATCGCCGTTTCGATCTCTCGACCTCGTCCTGCCGACCGCATCTGCTCGGCCAGATACTGCCGCCTATCGAGCTGGGTCCGGTAGACTCCGGCCGCGGCCGCAACGAGCTCACCGCGCCGGCCCAACATAGCGCCGCCGATTTCAAGAATACGCAGATTGGGCCACGCCTGCGGCCGGATGTGCAGCACCTCCTCAAAGATGAGACCGGCCGGCACGTCGGGCCGAGCCTGAGCAAGGACCAGCGCCATCGACGCTGTCGAACGGGAAATGCCGGCGTGGCAGTGCACCAGCAGATGCACGTCGTCGCGCAGCTCTTCCGACAGTCCGCGTCCGAAGGCGAGAAGGTCCGCAACGTGCTCCTGCTGCGGCGCGATCATGTCGCGGTTGCTCTCCTCGATGACGTCGTGGAAGCGAAGCTCGAGCCGCGCGTGCTCGCCGTAGGCACCAAATGCGTCTGGCACGGGCCAGTCCGGGTCAAGGATCGAGAGGACGTGGCTGACGCAGCTCTCACAGTGCCCAGCCAGTTCGTCGATGCCGCACACGCTGGTCCTGAATGGTGAGAGGGTGTCCACTGGCGTCACTCCGAGAGAGTTCGAAACTTCGCGATCCTAGCTTAAAACCGGCCCGTCTCCTCCAGTAACCTTCGGGGCGGCTGCCGCCAGACCGATAGCGGGTGAGCCAAGGCCCGGATTTGCTGGCGGGCAGCGGCAGCACTAAGGACACCCACATGGTCACTTGCGACGACACACTGAACAAGCTGCGCGACGGCTGGTGGGAGGGCGTCCATGGCTGAGGCCGTCCATCTGCTCGCGCTGGATCAGGGCACAACATCCACCCGCGCCATCGTGTTCGACCAGACCGGTCGTCCCTTGGCTGAGGCGCGGCGCGAATTCCCGCAGCACTACCCCGCCCAGAGTTGGGTGGAGCACGACCCCGAGGGCATCTGGCGTGACGCGCTCGCCACCGCGCGGGAGGCCATGGCCGCCGCCGCGGTGCCGGTGCGGGCCATCGGGATCGCCAACCAGCGCGAGACGGTGGTGGTCTGGGACCGCGAGACCGGCGTCCCCGTGCACCGTGCAATCGTCTGGCAGGATCGTCGCACCGCCGATGCCTGTGCCGCACTGAAACTCGACGGGGCCGAGGAACTCGTGCGCGCCCGGTCGGGGCTCTTGTTGGATCCTTACTTTTCCGCGACCAAGATCGCCTGGATCCTGGACAATGTCGCGGGTGCTCGGGCGAGCGCCGAGCGCGGCAAATTGCTGTTCGGCACGATCGATTGCTTCCTGCTGTGGCGCCTGACCGGCGGCCAGGTTCACGCGACCGATGCGACGAACGCCAGCCGCACCATGCTGTTCGACATCAACCGCGGCGTTTGGGACGAGGAACTGCTGCGCCTGTTTCGCGTGCCCGCAGTTATGCTGCCCGAGGTCCGGGACAACGCAACTCTGTTCGGGATCACCGCGTCCGGCCTGTTCGACGTGCCGATTCCGATCGCCGGCATGGCTGGCGATCAGCAGGCGGCGTTGGTCGGACAGGCCTGCTTCGCCCCCGGCCTGGTCAAGTCGACCTACGGCACCGGCTGCTTTGCCCTGATGAACACGGGCGATCGGCCGGTGATTTCCGCCAACCGCATGCTGACCACGATCGGCTACCGACTGGCCGGGCAAACCACCTACGCGCTCGAGGGAGCGATCTTTGTCGCCGGCGCGGCAGTGAAGTGGCTGCGCGACGGGATCGGGCTGATCACGCATGCATCGCATACCGACGACATGGCGACGCGCGTTCCCGACGCCCATGGCGTCTACATGGTGCCGGCGTTCGTCGGCCTGGGTGCGCCGCATTGGGATCCGTATGCGCGGGGGCTGATCTGCGGCCTGACTTTGGACTCGACCGCGGCGCACATCGCACGTGCGGCGCTGGAGTCCGTGGCCTACCAGACCCATGACCTGCTGCAGGCGATGGCTGCCGATGCAAGCGACGCGGCGCGGGTACTGCGGGTCGATGGAGGCATGTCGGCGAACGACTGGTTTTGCCAGTTCCTGGCCGACATGCTGCGCATTCCGGTCGAGCGGCCCGCTGTGCTGGAAACGACCGCGCTCGGGGCGGCGCTGCTGGCCGGGCTCGCAACCGGTCTGTACCCGGACTTCGAGGCAGCCGGGGCCGCGCGAGAGCCGGCACGCCGGTTCGAGCCTCGCATGGACACTGCGCTGCGCGTGCGTATGCTGGAGGGATGGCGGGACGCGCTGAGCCGCGCGCTCCTGCCGAAAGCGTCGGGTCAGCTCCTCGTTGCGTAACATAACAATAGGAACAGGGATGGGAATGCTCCGTGTTGCTCTGACCGCAATTGCGCTCGCGGCATGTCTCGCTGCACCGGCGCTGGCCGCGGACATCCGCATCGCCTGCTACTCCGATGCCAATGAATGCGAGGTGACGCAGGATCTCGCCCAGCGGTTCATGCAGGCCAATTCCGATATACGCATCATTATCGACCGGGTGCCGTTCAAGGCAATCCAGGAGAGCCTGCCGGTCCAGCTCGCCGCGGGCCAGGGACCCGATATCGCCCGTACAACCGATTTCGGCGCCATCGCGCGGTATTTTCTGGACCTGCGCCCGCTGGTGAAGGATGCGGCCTATTGGGACACGAATTTCGCCGACACCCTGGCCTGGATGCGCACCGATCCCAACGACAAGGGCATCTACGGACTGCCGACGCAACTGACGGTGACTGCTCCGATCGTGAACGCCACGCTGTTCGAACAAGCCGGCGTGCCGCTGCCGGATACCAAGGCGACGTGGGATGACTGGGCCGCGGCCGCGGACAAGGTGGCGAAGGCGACGAAGACCCAGGCCGGCATGGCGTTGGACCGCAGCGGCCATCGGTTTGCGGCGGGCGCCATATCGTACGGAGCAAAATACTTCGCGGCGGACGGCACACCGGCGCCGATCGACGATGGCTTCCGCGCGTTCGCCGATCGCTTCGTCAATTGGAACAAGACCGGGGTGGTCGAACGTGAGGTCTGGGCCGCCACCGGCGGCGGCAGCTACCGTGATGCGTTCGAAGATTTCGCGAACGCCCGCATCGTGGTCTACTATTCCGGTTCGTGGCAGCTCGCGCGGCTGCAGAACTCGATCGGCGACGGCTTCGACTGGAAGATCGGGGCCGAACCGTGCGGGCCGGCGGCTTGCACAGGCATGCCCGGCGGTGCCGCATTTGTGGCGTTCAAGACCACCAAGTCGCCGAAGGAGGTGGCGCGCTTCCTCGATTACCTGGCGAGCGAGCCCGTGTATGCCGAGATGATGGCGAAGACCGCGAACATCCCCGCTCATGCCGGGCTGCAAAAGTCGGGCGTGCAGTACGACCTGCCGCCGGCCGCCAAGGAGGCGATGGCGCAGTTCACCCACGATGCCGGCCAGATCGTGCCGCTGGCGTACCGGCTCCAGGGCTACATCTACAGCCGTCCCATCTTTACCGCGACCGTCGCGCGCCTGTCGCAGGCGATCGTCGGAGAGCTGACATTGGATCAGGCGTTGGCACGCATCCAGGACGATGTGAAGACCGCGGTGGCGGCGGCCAAATAACATAGGGCAGAAACGTATGGCTGAAGCGCGGCCACTCAATCTCGTCCGCATGATGGCAGGCCGCGGCCTTGCCGCCGCGTATGCCGGCACGATGAACATATTGGAACTGCCGATGCGCGTCGCCCAGCGAAGCCTCGGGCCGGGGCTGGCATGGTTGTTCGTCGGGCCAAACCTGATCGTGTTCAGCCTGTTCACCTTCCTGCCGATCGTGCTGAATATCTGGTACGCGTTCAGCGGCAGCACCAATCTGCTGCCGTCGCAACGCCCGTGGGTGGGCCTCGACAATATGCGGGCCCTGCTGTCCTGCCAAAACCACTTCGATCCCTCGAGCTGCCAGCGCGATCTGTTTTGGCACGGGGTCTACAACACGCTTGAATTCGTCGTGCTGCAGGTCACCTTGATGGTGGCCCTGTCGCTGATCACTGCGCTTGCGCTGAACAAGAAGGTCATTGGCCAGGGTTTCTTCCGCGCCGCATTCTTTTATCCCGTGCTGCTGTCGCCTGTTGTCGTGGCCCTGATCTGGAAGTGGATCCTGCAGCGCAACGGCGTCCTGAATGGGGTCATCCTCTCCGCCGGCGGAACTCCGTTCGACTGGCTGCTGGACGCACGCTCGGCGTTCAGTTGGACGGTGTTCGTCAGCATCTGGGCGCATATGGGGTTCTACACCCTGATCCTGCTCGCCGGTCTGCAGGCGATTCCGCGGGACGTGTATGAGGCGGCGGAGATGGACGCCGCGCCGCCATGGACGCGATTCCGCCGCATCACGCTGCCACTGCTGATGCCGTCCTTCCTGGTTGTGGTCGTGCTGGCGCTGATCCGCGCGGTGCAGATCTTCGACGAGGTGTTCGTCCTGACCGGCGGTGGCCCCGGCACGGCGACCACATATCTCGTGCAGTTCATCTACGAGACGGGCTTCGCGCAGCAGATCCGGGAATACGGCATGGCGTCGGCTGCCTCGTTGCTGTTGGCGGCGGTGCTGATGCTGCTGACGCTGGCGCAGCTCCGGCTGGTAAGGCGCGGCAATGGCTGACGCAACAGAAGCCTCTGCCGTGCCGGCGCGCGGGATGTCCCGGGCGGCAATTTTCGTGGCGGCGACGCGCGGCCGCCACGGCGCTGACTGGACCGACTGGGCCAGCTACGTCTACCTGGTGTTTGGCACGCTGCTGATGTTCGTCCCGGTGGCATGGCTCGCGCTGTCGTCCTTGAAGACGCAGGCGGGGCTCGATCAGATGCCCCCGACCGTGCTGCCCTACGAGCCGGCGCGCGCTGCGCTTCCCGGCCGGCCGGGAGAGTTCCCGTTGTTCAGGGTGACCAAGGGCGACCACGCCGGCCAGGAGCTGGCGGAAGTTCGCCGGATCGGGCTGCAGGCGCAGATGGTGGACCCGGCCGCACCGGCGGCCGTGATCCGCGTGCCGGTGTCCGACCGCGAGCCTGTGATGCGGCTGCACGCGGCCTGGGACAACTACTCGGCGGTGGTCAGTCGCTTCGATTTCCTGCTCTACTTCTGGAATTCGCTGTTCATCACTGTCGTCGCCACCGTCATCACGCTGCTGTTCAACGCGATGGCAGCGTTCGCGCTGAGCAAATACAATTTCCGCGGCCGAGGCACGGTGTTCGCATTGATCCTGGCGACCTTGATGGTCCCGCCCACGATCATCCTGGTGCCCAACTATCTGATCGCCTCGCAGCTTGGCCTGGTAAACTCTCTTTGGGGCGTGATCTGGCCGGGCGTGGCGACCCCGACGGGTGTGTTCCTGCTGCGCCAGTATATGCTGACCATCCCGGACGAGCTGCTCGATGCGGCGCGCATGGACAACGCCAGCGAATGGCGCCTGTTCTGGCGCATCATGCTGCCGCTGTCGGCGCCAGCGCTGGCTGTGCTCGCGATCTTCTCGGTCATGTGGCGCTGGAATGAGTTCCTGTGGCCGCTGGTCGTGCTCAGCCGGTCCGAGAACTTTACGCTGCAGCTTGCCCTGAATTCTTTCCAGGGTGAGCTCACCACATCATGGAACCTGCTGCTGGCGATGACCGTGCTCACGCTGTTGCCCATTACTCTGATCTTTCTGGTGCTGCAGCGACACATCACGCAAGGCATCGCATCGGCGGGTGTGAAATAAGGTGAACGTTCGGACAATGAGAGATCGGTCATGGCAAACCTGACACTCCACGACGTCCGCAAGCGCTTCGACGACGTCCACGTCATCCACGGGGTGGATCTCGAGGTCCGCGACGGTGAATTCGTGGTCTTCGTTGGGCCGTCAGGCTGCGGAAAGTCCACGCTGCTGCGGATGATCTGTGGACTGGAAGCGACTACATCCGGCGATATTCACATCGACGGGCGCAGGGTGAACGATCTGCCGGCCGCGCAGCGGGGCCTCGCGATGGTGTTCCAGTCCTACGCCCTATACCCGCACATGACGGTGCGACAGAACATGGCGTTCGGGCTGGAGAATATCGGTACGCCGCGCAACGAGATCGATGCGCGTATCGGCGAGGCGGCGCGGATGCTGCGGTTGGACCAGCTGCTGACCCGACGCCCCACGCAGCTGTCCGGCGGCCAGCGCCAGCGCGTCGCAATCGGTCGCGCCATTGTGCGGGAGCCGAAGATCTTCCTGTTCGACGAACCGCTGTCGAATCTCGACGCAGAATTGCGGGTCAGCATGCGCGCCGAGTTGGCGCAACTTCACCGCCGTCTTGAAGCGACGATGATCTACGTCACGCACGACCAGGTCGAGGCGATGACGATGGCGGACAAGATCGTTGTCCTGCAGTCCGGGCGGGTGGAGCAGGTTGGCCCGCCGCTCGAACTGTACAACTCGCCGGCCAACCGGTTCGTCGCCGGTTTCATCGGCTCGCCGCGCATGAACTTCCTGCCGGCGCGCGTCGTCACCGCCACGCAGGACGCCACATTGCTGGAGCTGGAGGATATAGGGCCCGTGACCGCGCCACCGCGCGCCGGACTGCGCAGCGGGGACCAGTTGACGTTGGGCATCCGCCCCGAGCATCTGGAAATCGTTCCAGGCGGTACCGGCGCAACGGTTCAGGCGGTCGAGCAGTTGGGCGGGTTGAGCTATGTCCGTCTGTCACCGCACGACATCGTGGCGCAGATTCATGGCCAGACGCGACTCGCCCCGGGCGACGCGGTGTCGCTGCGGATGGCTCCGGACCTGGTGCATCTGTTCGACGCGGAGGGCATCGCCCTTCCGGCCGCGCTTCTCATCGCGGCCTGAGAGGCTTCCATGCGACCGATCCGCCGCGCTGCCCTGATTGCCGAAATGCCGAACGGGGTCGAGCTCGACTGCGGCGACGGGATCGTTTGCCGCATTGCGCTGCTCGCCGACGATTTGGGGCGGGTGCTGTTCCTTCGTGAGCGCAGGCCTCGTCAGCCGCGCAGCTGGATGGTGATCGCGCCCGGGGAGCAGGACACCCCATGGGAAGGGCGTGACCGGCTTGATGACCGCGCGTGGACGCCGCCTGCGCTGGTGCGCGAACAGGGCGGATCACTGTTGCGCACATCTCGCCTCGGTGTGCGCATTTCGCTCGATCCGTTCCGCCTGGAGTGGCTGCTGCCGGACGGCCGCGTATTCCTCGCCGACCGCGTCGGCATGCCGTACATGTTCGCCCACCGGAGCGAGGCGCTGGCACATTACGTCGCGCGGAATCCGCAGGATCGCTACTATGGCCTTGGCGACCGGACCGGGCCGCTCGACCTCCACGGACGGCGGCTGCGCACGCGCATGACGGACGCCCTGGGCTTCGACCCGCGCACCGGCGACCCGATGTACAAGCATTGGCCATTCGTTATCGCGCGCGATGGGGCGACCGGCACCCATTACGGGCTGTTCTATGACAACGCGGCGGAGGCGGCGTTCGATCTGGGTGCCGAGCACGACAATTATTATGGCCTGTTCCGCGGCTACGAAGCGGCCGGCGGTGACCTCGATTACTATGTGCTGCCAGGTCCACGGCTGCGCGACGTGACGCCACAATTCCTGCGCCTGACCGGCGGCACGGCGCTGCCGCCACGTTGGACGCTCGGCTACGCGCAGACGGCCATGGCGATTGCCGATGCGCCCGACGCGCAGGCGCGGATGCAGGCGTTCATCGAGCGCTGCCGAGCCGAGGACGTCCCGGTCAGTTCGTTCCACATGGGCTCCGGCTATACCTCCATCGAGGGGAAGCGCTACGTGTTCAACTGGAACCGCGCCAAATTCCCCGAGCCGGACGCGCTGATGCGGCGCTTTCACGCAGCGGGCATGAAGGTGGTCGCCAATCTCAAGCCGTGCCTGCTGAATGATCACCCCCGCTATGCGGAGGTGCAGCTGGCACGCGCGTTCGTGCGCGATGCGGTAAGCGGCAAGCCCCTGCTGTCGCAGTTCTGGGATGGCGAAGGTTCGCATATCGACTTCACCAACCCGGCGGCGATCGCATGGTGGCAATCGGGGCTCGAGCGCGAGGTCCTGGGTGTCGGCATCGATGTCGGATGGAACGACAACAACGAATACGAACTGTGGGACGAGGACGCCGTGTGCGAAGGCTTCGGTTCGGCGACGCCGCTTGCGATGCTGCGCCCGATCCAGTCGCTGCTGATGACCCGCACCACGCTGGAGGCGCAGCGGCGGCGCGCGCCGGGGGAGCGCGGCTTCACGGTGACCCGCGCTGGCTGCCCCGGAATCCAGCGCTACGGGCAGACCTGGAGCGGGGACAACAGCACGAGTTGGGAGTCGCTGCGTTGGAACCTGCGCACCGGCCTCCAGATGTCGTTGTCGGGGATGTACAACATCGGCCACGACATCGGCGGCTTCTCGGGCCCGGTCGCGGAGCCGGAGCTGCTGATCCGTTGGACGCAGGCCGGAATTGTCCATCCGCGCTTCATTATGAACAGTTGGAAGCCGGACGGTGTCTACACAACCCCATGGCTGCACGCGGACGCGCTGCATGTGATCCGTGCGGCGATCCGGCTGCGCTACCGGCTGATCCCATATCTCTATAGCCTGGTCCATGCTGCGACCGCCGCACACGAGCCGATTCTGCGCCCGCGCTTCCTGGAATTCGAGGACGACCCGGCGGCTGTGGGCGATTGCGACGAGCTGATGCTCGGTCCGTTTCTGCTGGCGGCACCGGTGGTCGCGCCAGGCGCGCGGACGCGTCGCGTCTATCTGCCGGCCGGTCCGGAAGCGTGGTTCGATTTCTATCATGGTACGCGGTTTGCCGCCGGCGCCGACGCGGAGGTTCCGGCGCCGCTCGAACGCTTGCCGCTGCTGGTCCGCGCGGGCGGTATCATTCCCATGACCGGGGAGGAAGCGGGTTTCACCCGGCTGCACGACGAGCCATCGCGCTGCCTGCGGCTGTTCCCAGGCCCGGGACAGGGAAGCAGCCGATTCACCCTGATCGAAGATGATGGTCTGAGCGCAGACGGACCAGTCGCTCGCGTGGAATGCGTGCTCGCCTGGACGCCCGAGGAAGTGACGGTGAATGTTGCTGTCTCCGGCAATTACCAATTGCCGTATCGGGCCGCTACGGTCGAGCTGCCGCGCTCGGATGGTCGCAGGCTTGTTTGCAGCTCCGCGGATCTTCAGCTGACCGAGCGCCAGGCAGCGGATAGGCCACCTTTGCCTCGATAACAGGCGGCGTCACACCGGACTTATGTGCCGTGCGCTCGCGTCACTGGGAACCAGATAGTTTCGTGCGACCTCGTAATATTGTTCCACTGTCTGGTGCTCCCATGCCGTATCGCGGCCAAGCTCCGCGGCCATGAGCCGCGCCACGAGGGGGGCGGATTCGATGCTGGCCTGCGCCCCCAACAGCAGGGCGCGGGTTCGGCGCGACAGTACGTCTTCCACGGTGCGGGCCATTTCCTCGCGGACTGCCCAAATCACCTCGGCTGCCGTGTAGGGCAGATCTTTATGGAGCCTCTCGGCAAAGCGGGGGGTCTCGCTCGCGATCCCGCGCACGGATGCCGCGTCGGCGCCATAGACGCGGAGATTCGGCTCGTCGATCTGCTGACGAGTCCATCCGTGGATTTGCAGATGCTCCGTTCTGCACGGGCGCTCGTCCAATCCCGCCATCGTTTGCGCCTGGTCCACGGTGTCCTGGGCCATCTTGCGATACGTCGTCCATTTGCCGCCGGCGATCGTCAATAGCCCTGAATTGGAAATCAGTATCGTGTGGTCCCTCGACAGGGCGGCGGTGCTTCTGGCGTCGCCTACCTTTACCAACGGCCGCAGCCCCGCATAGACGCTCAACACGTCGCTGCGGGACGGGCGCTTCGACAGGTACTTGGAGGCATTCGTGAGGATGAACTCGATTTCCTCGTCCGTCGCGACCGGTTCCAGCGTGATCTCGTCGACCGCGAGATCGGTGGTGCCCACCACCACATGGTCATGCCACGGCACCGCGAACAGCACGCGACCATCAGGCGTATTCGGGACCATGATCGCGCTTTCGCCGGGCAAGAACGATTTGGGCAGCACCAAATGGGTACCTTGGCTTGCGGCTATCACTGTCCTCGCACCCGGCTCGTCCATCTTCCTGATCTGGTCGCAGAAAGCGCCGGTCGCGTTGATCACGACTTTGGCGTGAAGCTCGCACTCCTTGCCGCTCTCGGCATCGCGGGCGACCGCGCCAGCGATCAAATCTCCCTGTTTGATCAGCGACACGACCTGCATGTAATTGACCGCAGCGCCTCCCAGATCGAATATGGTCTGGGCCAGATTCACCGCCAGCCGGGCATCATCGAATTGCCCGTCGTAGTACGATACGCCGCGCTGCAGTCCCTCGGTTTCGAGCGTGGGAATCCGCGCGAGGGTCTCCTCCTTTGAAAGCACCTCTGAAGGACTGAGTCCCAGCTTGCCGGCAAGCCGGTCATAGATTTTCATCCCGATCCCGTAAAATGGACCCTCCCACCAACTATAGATGGGCACGATGAAGGACAGATGGTGAACCAGATGCGGCGCGTTTTCGCACAACAATCCGCGTTCTCGCAGCGCCTCCAGGACGAGCGAGATATTGCCCTGTTTTAAATAGCGGACGCCGCCATGGACCAGCTTGGTGCTGCGGCTGGACGTGCCCTTGGCGAAGTCCGCCTGCTCGACCACAAGTGTGCGGTATCCGCGGGCCGCTGCGTCCACGCCTACTCCTAATCCGGTCGCGCCCCCGCCGATAACAAGAAAATCCCAAGGCTCCCTGGCGGACCCGATTTCATTGATTGCTGGTTCGCGTCGCATAGTCTGCCGGCTCCAATTTGGACCAAATCGGTGGTTCGCGGTGGATGAGAGCACGTTCGCCCAACTCATGCATCGCACTTTGCCCCCGCTCAATCCGATCCGGAATGCTCCGGGACACGGGACGTCGGACAACGGCTTGCCACCTCGGAGGAAGAGCTGGTTGCGGTCGCGGCAGGTTCGATTGCTCGATGTAACCGGTTTGGTCGCCCGGGCGAGGCGGGACCCGACTCGACCAGGCCCTGTGGACCAACCTGATCCAGCTGCGACAGCACCCCAGCAGGACAAAGCCGAGAAAGCTGCTTGCGGTCTTGTCGCACCGGGTGGCGATGCGCCGCCGGCGGTCCCGCTCGGTGGAAATTCCGGCGCCGTGCGGCGATCACATGGGTCTTGGCGGATCACATCGCAGCCGTGGCTCCATCAACTCGTCGTAGGCGGTGACGTCGTGCGCCGCTCCTGCGGTCAGCGTGCAATCCGTTCCTGATCGGCAAGGACGGCACACGCGCAAGCTGCCCGGTCCACCGGCCCGTGAGTCCTCGCTATTTGGCTCCCCGTGCCGTCGCCACCGCCTTCCGCAGCTCGGACAGATCGACCGCGCCGGGGATCAGTTCGCTGCCGATCACCAGACCGGGCGTCCCCTCGATCCCGATCGAGCGCGCGAGTTGCAGATGGGCGTTGATCCGCGACTGGATCGCCGGATCGTCCATGTCGTGCTCCAGCCGCTTCCAATCGAGGCCGAGCCGCAGCGCCGCATCCTGGATCATCGCCTTGGTGGTCTGCGGCGGCGCGGTCATGATGGCGTCGCGCAGCTTCTCGTAGCCGCCCTGCTTCTGCGCCGCCAGCAGCGCCTTCGCACCGAGCACGCTCGCCGGCCCCAGGATCGGCAGGTCCTTGTAGACCAGCCGCACGCCGTGATCGCGCGCCAGCAGGTCCGCCATCGTCGGTTCCAGCTTGCGGCAATACGGGCAGCGCGTGTCGAAGAACTCGACGATGGTCACGTCCCCGTTCGGATTGCCGCCGACCGGATCGCCCGGATCGATCAGCAGATCCTTCGCGGCAATCAGCGCCGCCCGCTGGCGATCACCCTCGTCCGCCTGCATGGCGGTGACCGCATCGCGCAGGATCGACGGGTCCTGCTTCAGGGCATCGCGCAGGATCTGAACGATCTCGGCGCGCTGTGCCGGGGTGAACTCGCCGGCCCGGGCGGAAAGGCCGAGCAGGCAGGCGGCCAGACACGCCAACAGCAGACGAAGAATGTAGGGCATGCCGATGCCTGTAGCGCCTCTGTCCCGCCGATGTCGAGTTCCGGGGCTTCGCCCCGAACCCCACCAGAGGGCGCTGCCCTCTGGGCTCCCGCCAAGGGCATAGCCCTTGGGACCCGTCACCAAAACGGATGGATTGCAAAGGCTCCGCCTTTGCTGGGGGT
>DASXNR010000139.1:0-3242 GCA_036494925.1 Acetobacteraceae bacterium | reverse complement strand
GCCGGCGACCGGAAACACCGCGCCGGCCGCAAGCGCCTGTACCGTCGGTACCCCCTCATAGCTCAGCACCAGGTAGGTGGCGTAGGGCAGCACGGCATTCACGCAGATATCCCGCACCAGGATCGCGCGATCGCTCATTGCGCGGCGAGCGTCTCGAACACATCCCCTGCGGGCGGCAGCCCGAGAATGTGCCGCCGGTGCCACAGCGCATAGAACAGCAGCTTCCAGCAGGCGAAGCCGTGGCGCCAGCGGCGGATGTGGCTGAACAGCAGCCGCACCTTGGCCGGGTCGGCGATCTCGGCCACCCCCGGTTGCGCCGCCACCAGCGGCCCGAGCCGTGACCCCTGCCCCTTGATCCATTCGCCCACCGGCACGGTGAAGCCCTGCTTCGGCGCGAACGGGCGCGCCACCGGCAGGTGCTTCTCAAGCCACTTGCGCAGGATCCACTTGCCCACCCCGTCGCGCAGCTTCATCGCGTCGGGCAGGCGGAACGCCGCCTTCGCCACGCCGGGATCGAGGAACGGCGTGCGCCCCTCCACCGCATGCGCCATCATGCAGCGATCCAGCTTCAGCAGCAGATCGTGCGGCAACCAGTCGGTCATGTCGGTGACCTGCGCCGCGGCCAGCCGTGAGCGGCCGCCGTCCGCCGCCTCGGCCTCCGCCGCGGCGATGCCGTCGCGCCAGGCCGACGGACGCGCCCGCAATACGTCCACACGGTCGAAGCTGCCGCGCGCCCACATCGTGCGCCCACCCCGCCACCACGGCTTCATCGCGCTCTGGTAGCGTGGGTAGCCGGCGAAGATCTCGTCGCCCCCCTCGCCGCTCAGCACCACCTTCACGTCCTGTCTTGCCCGCCGCGCCAGGAACCAGGTGGGAATGATGGCGTAATCCGCCGCGGGATCGTCCATGCACGCGACGATCTCCGGCAGGTGCTGCCAGACCATCCGCTCGTTGACCTCGATCGTTTCGTGCTTCGCGCCCAACGCCTTCGCCACTGTCGCGGCATGCTCGCGCTCGTCCGCCGCGCCAGGCGCGTTGAAGCCGGCGGTGAATGCCAGCACCGGCTGGCTGTTCAGCCGCGCCATCAGCGCGAGGATGGTGGAACTGTCGATGCCGCCGGAGAGAAACATGCCGTACGGCACGTCGCTGCGCTGATGCAGATCGACGCTTTCCTCCAGCGCGCGATCCAGCCGCTCCAGCGCGGCATCCTCGTCGATGTTCTCCGGCCCGCCCTCGGGAATCGGCGACACCCGCCGCCGATCCAGCACATGGCCGTCGGCGCAGGTGAGTGTCTCGCCGGGCAGCAGGCGCTGGATGCCCTCGAAGATCGTGTCGGTGCCGGTGGTGAACTGCAGTTGCAGCAGTTCCTCGCGCGCCGCGGGACGCACCGTGCGCGCCACCAAACCTGCCTCCAGCAGCGCCTGCGGCTCCGAGGCGAATGCCAGCCCGCCGGCGACCTGGGCGATGTACAGCGGCTTGATGCCGAACGGATCGCGGGTCAGCGTCACCGTGCGCTGCATGCGCTCATGAATGGCGATCGCGTACATGCCGCGCAGGTGCTGGGCGTAGTCGGCACCCTCGCGCAGCCACATGTGCAGCGGCGGCTCGCAGTCGCTGTTGGTGGCGAAGCTCACCTCCGGCATCGCCACGCGCAACTCGCGATAGTTGTAGATCTCGCCGTTGCAGATCAGCGTGGCGGGCCCCGCGAACAGCGGCTGGTCGCCGGTCACCAGATCGATGATGGCAAGACGGTTGTGCACCAGCGCGACGCGGCCGACCACCGCATGTCCGGTACCGTCCGGGCCGCGATGGTGCAGGCTGTCGATCAGTTTCGACAGCGTGGCGGGGTCGGGCGGCGGCGCACCGCTCGACAGGATCAATCCGGCAATGCCGCACATCTAGTTCGCGACCTCCAACAGAAGATTTTCCAGGGCAACCGACTGGACGCGCGCGTCCAGGCTCTCCGATGCATATGCGAAGGCTGCCCGCCCCAGGCCATGCCGCAATTCCGGCTCCGACACCAGCCGCCGCATCGCGTCGGCCAGCGCGGCGGCATCGCCGGGCGGCACCAGCAGGCCGGTGCGCCCGTGCTGCACCACCTCGGCGATCCCTCCCTCGGCGGAACCGATCACCGGGCAGGCCTGCGCCATGGCCTCCGGGATCACGCTCGGCAAACCCTCGGTGTCACCGCCGGCAGCGACGACACTGGGAACCAGCAGCGACCAGGCCGCGGCCATGTGCCGCGCCACGGCATCGGGCGGCAGCCAGCCGGCGAGTTCCACGCCCCCCGTGTCGCGGGCGACCGCCTCCAACACCGGCCGCAGCGGGCCGTCGCCGACGCAGACCACGCGTGTCGCCTCCCCCGCGGCGCGCAGCCGACGGATGGCATCGGCCAGGACCTCGATTCCCTTTTTCGGCACGAAGCGGCCAACGAACAGATGGCATGGCGCGCCGGTGGGGGGCGCCGGGGGCATAGCCGGCATTTCGACGCCGATCGGCAGCAACGCGATCTTGCCGGGCGGCACGCCGTGCGCCAGCGCCATGTCGGCCACCGCGCGCGACACGCAGACGAAGCGTGACGCCGCTGCCACCACGGCTGGCCAGCGCCGCGCCTGCACCGTGCCGCGCCAGTTCTTCGTCTTGCTGACGTCCCCGCCGTGCAGCGTCACCACCAGGGACAGGCCAAGGGCCTGCGCGAGCGGCAAGGCAAGCGCGCCCCCGCGCGCGAACTGCGCATGCAGAACCTGGGCGACGGGGCCGACGTCCAATCGGGGCACGCGTCCGACATGGCGGAACAGCAGGCGCTCCAGCCAGCCGGTCGGGCCGTCGCCGGCCAGCCGCATCACATTGCCGCCAAGCGACGCAGCACCGGGCATGATATGGCGGCCGACCCAGACCGGCGAGAGTCGCGCGAAACCGACATACTGCCGACGCAGGAACTGGATCTCGGACGGCGCGCCGATCCTGTCGCGATAGACCAGCATCGGTGTCACACCGGCGGCCGGGCGCGCGCGCGGCGAAAGCAGGGAGGTCGTGCTCATGTCGGGCCTGCGTTCTAGCGGCGTTGCCGATCGAAACGCCAGCGCCGCCTTCAGGCCTTCGCGCCTTCGATCCTTGCGACCGGTCGCCGCAAAGCCCACTGTTTCGGTATGACCCAACTGGCGGTGCTGCCCGATCGGGGCGTGATCGAAGTGGGCGGGGAGGATCGCATCGCCTTCCTGCAGGGCCTGGTGTCGAACGAT
>DASXNR010000138.1:0-7963 GCA_036494925.1 Acetobacteraceae bacterium | reverse complement strand
GCCGCAAGGGCGGAGGGCATGCCGCAGCTCGACTTCGCCAACCCGCTGACCACCAGCCAGGTGGTGTGGGGCGCGATTATCTTCGCCGTGCTGTATGTCCTGCTGGCGCGCATCGGCCTGCCGAAGGTCGGCGAGGTGCTCGAACAGCGCGCGCGGCATATCGCCGCCGACCTGGAGACCGCGCAGGCGTCCAAGACGCGCTCGGACGCCGCGGCGAAGGAGGTCGCGGACGCCACGGCACGCGCGCGGGCCGAGGCGCAGGCAGCGATCAATGCGGCGCTCGACGTGGCCAAGCAGGAAGCGGCCGGGCGGATCGCGGCGCTGAACCAGCGGCTGGAGCAGCAGTTGCAGGAGGCGGAGGCGCAGATCAACGCGGCGCGTTCGGCCGCATTGCGGGCGCTGCGGGAGGTGGCCACGGACACGGCGGCCACCGTGATCGGCCGGCTGACCGGCGCGCCGCCGGATCAGGGGCGGCTGGACGGCGCGATCGGCGCGGCGCTGGCCGAGCGCCGAATCGGCTGAGGGAGCGGCACCATGCACGAGGAGCCCGGCTTCTTCGCCGAACCGCGCAACTGGGTGATCATCGCGTTCGTCCTGTTCTTCGCGATCTTCGGCCGCAAGCTGTGGTCGGTGCTGGCGGCGATGCTGGACGACCGCGCCGCCAAGGTGCGCGCCGAGCTTGAGGAGGCGGCGCGGCTGCGCCAGGAGGCCGAGGCGATGCTGCGCGACGCCGAGGCGCGTCGGGCCGAGGCGCTGCGTGAGGCGCAGGCGCTGATCGAGGGCGCCAAAACGGAGGCCGGCCGGGTCGCCGCCGCGGCCGCCGCGGAGGCCGAAGCCTCGGCGCGGCGGCGCGAACAGATGGCGATGGACCGCATCGCCGCGGCCGAGAAGGCGGCGGTGGACGAGGTGCGGCTGACCGCGGCGGAGGTCGCCACGGCTGCGGCACGGCAGGTGATCGCCGAGGGGCTGTCGGCGGATGCCGACGGGCGACTGATCGATCACGCGATCGCGCTGTTGCCGAGCGCGCTGGCAAGCCGAAGGGTGGCGTAGCGCGGGCCCGCAATGCCGGCCTGGTGGTCAGCCAGCGTCGCCGATTTCCTGCGATGTGAACCGGAGGTGATCGTCGGCGCACTGTCGACGCGCCTGGTCGAGACCCATCCGCTCAATCGTGCCACGCAAGTTCAGGCCTGGCGGGCGCAGATCACGCTGTTGCGTCAGGCGCTGGAGCACTCACCTGGCAATTGGCACCTGCTGTTCGAATATCGGCTGCTCCGCCTGGGACGGCGCATCGATACGGTGCTGCTGACGGACGCCGTCATCATGGTGCTGGAATTCAAGGTTGGCGCCAGCGCATTCAGCAATATCGATCGGCAGCAGGTCGAGGACTACGCGCTCGATCTCCTTGACTTTCATGCCGAGAGTCGCCGCCATCCGCTGGTCCCGATCCTGGTGGCGACCGGCGCGAAGCCAACGGCGTGGCACTGGCCACTGTTGTGGCACGGCGTGACGCAGGTGTTCGATGCCAGCGCGACGACATTGGCACATTTGCTCTGCGAGATTGCGATCAGGACGGTCCCCACCGAGCCGGCGCTGAATGCTGCAGCCTGGGAAGCCGCGGCGTATCGGCCAGTGCCGACGATCGTTGAGGCAGCCACCATGCTTTACAGCCGGCATAGTGTCGCCGATATCGCCGCGGCGCGCGCCGATATCGGCAATCTGACCCGCACGACCGAAGCGATCCGATATGCGATAGGCTCTGCCGAGGCCAATAGGCAGCATGAGGTGGTGTTCGTCACCGGCATACCCGGTGCCGGCAAGACGCTGTGTGGACTACAGGCGGTGTTCGGCGCCGACAGTGGTGCCGCCTTCCTGACCGGCAACCTGCCGCTGGTGCACGTGATGCGCGAAGCGCTGGCGCGCAACGCACGGGACCAGGGCCAGAGCATTCGCGCCGCGCGGCAGGAGGTGGAGTCCGCGATCCAGCCGCTCATCGGGTTTCTACGCGAACATTGGCCGCGCGGCGATCCGCCGCCTGAGCATGTCATCGTTTTCGACGAGGCCCAGCGAGCATGGGATGCGGAATTCGGCCGTCGCAAGTTCGGCCATGAACAAAGCGAGGCAGCGCTGTTCCTCGACATCCTCGGCCGTCACGCGGATTGGGCGGTCGTTGTGGCGCTGGTCGGGGGCGGGCAGGAGATCAACACCGGAGAGGCCGGTCTGGCGGCCTGGGGCGAAGCTCTGCTGGCCCGGCCGTACTGGCGTTCGCGTGCGGCCGCCACGGTGCTCGACGCCGCAAGCGCGCGGCAACGTCTGTTCGAGATTGCCCCGGCGAACCTGACACTGGACGCCGCATTGCACCTCGATGTGCCCATCCGGTCCATTCGCTCGTCCGCAGCAGCACCATGGGTCGATGCCGTCCTGCACGGTGATGCGGAGCGGGCACGGAGTACTGCCGATGCGGCCGGTGGAGTGCCGTTTTTTCTGACGCGCTCCATTGGCGACATGCGCGCGGCCTTGCGTCACCTGGCGCGTGGCGCGCGCCGGGCGGGATTGGTTTGCAGCGCCGGTGCGCGACGGCTCGTGCCCGAGGGGATCTGGCCGAACTTCCCACATATGGACGCAGCCGCGGTCGCCAATTGGTTCCTCCAGCGCTGGCCGGACGTGCGGGCCTCGGATGCGCTGGAACTGCCTGCGACACAATTCGCATGCCAGGGTCTGGAACTCGATCAGGTCGGGCTATGTTGGGGCAATGATCTGATCCGCCGAAACGGGCGACGCGAATGGGTGGCGCGGAACTTCTCGGGCTCTCGATGGCTGGAAACGCGCGCGGAGCCAGCCGTTGATTACCAGATCAACACCTACCGTGTGTTGCTGACCCGGGCCCGCTACGAAACCGTCATTTGGGTGCCGACCGGCGATATGGATGACGTGACCCGCCCGGTGGCCGAGTTCGACGCCATTGCGGCGTTTCTGGCGGAGTGCGGGGCCCAGCCGCTCGAGCTTGTTCCGCAGGAATTACATCAGACGCAGCCACCCGCGCTGTTGCTTTGAGCGGCGCGTGGCCGGGCGAGGCGGGAGCGTTGCGCCATGGCGGAATTCTGGATATCCTTGACTGGATATACTGAGATGATGCAGACCAATGCCGCTCTACATCAAAGACGAGACGACCACACGGTTGGTCAACGAGCTTGCACGGCGACGGGGTATCACCAAGCAGCGGGCCGTCCGACTGGCCGTGGAGGCCGAATTGGCGCGCGGGGAGGGGGCGGTCCCATTACGCGAGCGACTGATCAGGCTTTGGGAGGCCAACCCACTGCCGCCGCCCACTGGAGCGGAGGCCGATAAGGCTTTTTTCGATGAGTTGTCGGGCGATCCGTGACGATCTTTGCCGACGCTTCTGCGCTGGTGGCGATGATTGCCCAGGAAATCGAAGCTGTCGCATTCGCCGATTGTCTGGATACCGATCCGCGCCGGGTTTGCTCAGCGCTATCCGCCTGGGAAACGGTCGCAGCCCTTGCGCACTCCTACAGGTTTTCGGCGCCGGCAGCGAGAACTCGTGTCCGTCTGTTCCTCGACGCAATGGACTTCAGCTTCGTCAGCATCGCTGAAGCTGAATTCGCAATAGCAGCGGAAGCCTATGCTCGCTTCGGCAAGGGCCGGCATCCGGCCGCGCTGAACATGGGCGATTGCTTCGCCTATGCATGCGCCCGGGCAAATGGCGCCCGGCTCCTGTTCAAAGGCGATGATTTTGCCCGCACCGACATCGAGAGCGCCATGGGCTAAGGACCGACGGGCGGACCGCTTGCCCGCGGCCACCATCCTCGCTACATCCCCGCCACGCCGGCACCCCTGGAGGCCGGCGCTTGCATTTGCAGGAGCGGACCATGGCCAATGTCGTGACCATCGAGGCCGAGGCACGCGCGCGAGCCGGTAAGGGGGCGGCGCGGGCGACCCGGCGTGAGGGCAAGGTGCCCGGCGTCATCTACGGGGCGAAGCAGGAGCCCAGCCTGATCGCGCTCGACCCCCGCGCGGTTCTGCGCGAACTGCACCGGCCCGGCTGGCAATCGCGCCGCTACGAGATCAGGATCAACGGCGACGCCACGCAGGCGCTGATCCGCGACGTGCAGTTTCACCCGGTTAGCGATGCCCCGGAGCATGTCGACTTCCAGCGCCTGGTGCCCGGTGTGCGGGTTCGCGTCTCGGTGCCGGTGCATTTCGAGAACGACGGCCTGAGCCCGGGGCTCAAACGCGGCGGCGTGCTGAACGTGATCCGCCACACGGTCGAGGTCTATACTCAGCCGGAGCATATCCCCGAGCAGTTCACCGCCGACCTTGCCAACCTGGACTTCAACGACGCGGTCCGTTGGGAGGACCTGAAGGGCGCCGAGAACACGCATTCCATCATCGACCGGAACTTCGTCGTCGCGACCGTGGCACCACCGACCAAGCAGACCGAGGTCGCGGCGGAACCGACGGCGGCGGCCTCTCCCGCGCCAGCAGCGACAGCGGCGGCTCCGGCTGCTGCTGCCTCGGCGCGTGGTGGTGCGGGCGGTGCGCGTGGCGGCGGGTCGAAGCGGGGCTGATCACTCGGGGTTTGGCGTGACATGCTGCTCTGGGTCGGCCTCGGCAATCCGGAGCCGGGGATGGCCCGGAACCGGCACAATATCGGGTTCATGGCGATCGATACGATCGCCATCCGGTATGCTTTCGCCCCATGGCGGCAGCGCTTCAAAGGCCTGGTGAGCGAGGGCAATGTTGCCGGTGAGAAGATCCTGGCGCTGAAGCCGCAGACCTACATGAACGAGTCGGGCGCGTCGGTGCAGCAGGCGGCGGCATTCTACAAGCTGCCGACAGGGGCGATCACCGCATTTCACGACGAACTGGACCTGGTCCCCGGCAAGGTGCGGGTGAAGCGTGGTGGCGGCGCCGCGGGCCATAACGGGCTGCGCAGCATGGATCGGATCCTCGGCACGCAGGATTACTGGCGGGTGCGTCTCGGGATCGGCCATCCCGGGCAGAAGGAGCGTGTGCTGGGTCACGTGCTGGGCGACTTCGTGAAGGAGGATCGCGACTGGCTGCTGCCGCTGCTCGACGCGGTGGCGGACGCTGCGCCGCTGCTGGTGCAGGACAGGCCCGAAGAGTTCATGACCAAGGTTGCGCTATTGGCGCGGGATACGAAGTAGATGGGCTTCAATTGCGGCATCGTAGGGCTGCCGAACGTCGGCAAGTCGACGCTATTCAATGCACTGACCGCGACCGCGGCGGCGCAGGCGGCGAACTATCCGTTCTGCACCATCGAGCCGAATGTCGGCCGCGTCGCGGTGCCGGATGCGCGGCTGACCACGCTGGCGGCGATCGGCAAGTCGGCGAAGATCGTGCCCACGACGCTGGAGTTCGTCGACATCGCCGGCTTGGTGCGCGGTGCGAGCAGGGGCGAAGGTCTGGGCAACCAGTTCCTCGCGCATATCCGCGAGGTGGATGCGATCATTCACGTGCTGCGCTGCTTCGAGGATCCCGACATTGCGCATATCGAGGGCGGCATAGATCCGTTGCGCGATGCCGAGGTGGTTGAGACCGAATTGATGCTTGCTGACCTCGACAGTCTGGAAAAGCGGCTGATCGCGGGACAGAAGCGCGCACGCGGCGGCGACAAGGAGGCGATCGCGTCGGTCGCGCTGATGGAGCCACTGGTGGCTGCGCTGCGCGAGGGTCGGCCGGTTCGGTCCGTCGTTGCGGCGGAGCAGGCGGAGGCGGTAAAGCGGCTGCAACTGCTGACCTCGAAACCGGTACTGTATGCCTGCAATGTCGAGGAGGCTGCTGCCGCGACCGGCAATGCATTTTCCGCGCAGGTGGAGGAGCGGGCGCGTACGGAAGGCGCGCGCCTTGTCATCGCGTCGGCCGCGATCGAGGCGGAGGTGGCACAGTTGCCGGAAGCCGATCGCGCCGAGTTCCTGGAAGGGCTGGGTCTGCACGACAGCGGACTCGATCGCGTCATCCGCGCCGGGTATGAACTGCTGGGGCTGCTGACCTTCTTCACTGTCGGTCCGAAGGAGGCGCATGCCTGGACGATCGTGCGCGGTACCAAGGCGCCGCAGGCCGCTGGAACGATCCATGGCGATTTCGAACGCGGCTTCATCGCCTGCGAGACGATCGGCTACGGCGACTACGTCGCCTGCAAGGGCGAGGCCGGCGCCAAGGATGCGGGGAAGATGCGCGTCGAGGGCAAAGAGTACGTCGTGAGGGACGGCGACGTGCTGCTGTTCCGATTCAACGTCTAGCGCCGGCTGGGAGTGGTCGAATGATCGAGCTTTTGCGGACAGGGGCGGCGGCACTCGTCCTCCTCGCGACGATCACTGTCGCAATGCAGGCGGCCGAGCTGCCTGACACGATTGCCGCCAAAGGAGAGGTGGTTGTGACCCAGCTACATGCCGAGGGCGCCCAGATCTATGAGTGCAAGGCCGACGCCAGCGGCCAACTGACCTGGCAATTTCGTGAACCGGTCGCTTCGCTTTTCCTGAATGGCGCGACGGTCGGCAGGCATTACGCGGGTCCAACGTGGGAAAGCGGTGGAAGCACCGTGGTCGGCAAGGCGGTCGGCCGCGCTCCCGGCGCCGAGTCGAAGGATATTCCGTGGTTGAAGCTGGAGGTATCAGAGCAGCATGGCGATGGTCCGTTGAAGCACGTGAAGACAGTACAGCGCATCAACACCAAAGGTGGAAATGCTGACGGAAAATGCCAGAAGTCCGGCGAACTTCACGCAGAGCCTTACTCCGCCGATTACGTCTTCCTGCGAACGGCATCGTAGCTCTCTCAAAATTCGGTCATTCCAGGCAAGCAGGAACTCAGGCCGGCGTCACATTTGCTGTTCGCCTGGTTCTCCGCCTTCGCGGGGATGATGGAACGGGGAATTACTCCAGCCTGGCGTCCAGCGTGATCTCGGCGTTCAGCACCTTCGACACCGGGCAGTTGACCTTCGCGCCCGCCGCCAGCTCCTGAAACTTTGCCGCATCGATGCCCGGGACGCGGGCGCGCAGCACCAGGTGTACCGAGGCGATCTTCCAGCCGGCGCCTTCCTGTTCCATGGTCAGCGTCGCATCGCAGTGCAGGCTCTCGGGCGGATGGCCCGCGCCGCTGAGCTGAAACGCCGTCGCCATGCTGAAGCAGCCGGCATGTGCCGCGGCGATCAGCTCCTCGGGATTGGTGCCCTTGCCGTCACCGAACCGGGCGTTGAACGAATACGGCGTATCCTTCAGCGTCGCGCTCTGGGTGGTTAGACTGCCTTTGCCGTCCTTGCCGCTGCCTTGCCATTCGGCGCTGGCGTGCCGCTTGATTGCCATCCTGGACCTCCTGCTGACAGATGCCCTGCATGTGTGGTGCTGGCGGATAATAGTATAGGACGAATTTGCCTATCGGCCGGTTGCGGCGGATAGTTCACGCAAATGTCGCCACGGAGGAGTCCGATGCGGTACGAAACCATCGAGGTGAAACCGGCCACCGCGGCGATCGGCGCGGAGATTGCCGGCGTCGATCTCGGCAGGAAGCTGGGCAACCAGCAGTTCCAGGAGGTGCACGACGCGCTGATGGCGCATCAGGTGATCTTCTTCCGCGACCAGGAGCTGACGCTCGATCAGCACAAGGCGTTCGGCCGGCTGTTCGGCGAGCTGCACGTCCATCCGAACACACCGGGCCCGGAAGGCCACCCCGAGATCCTGCCGGTCCATGCGGACGCCAACTCCAAGCGGATCGCCGGTGAGCGCTGGCATTCCGACGTGTCGTGCGATCCGGAGCCGCCGATGGGCTCGATCCTGAACCTCAAGATCGTGCCGCCGGTGGGCGGCGATACGATCTTCGCCAGCATGTTCGCGGCGTATGACGCGCTGTCGGCGCCGATGCAGAAGTTCCTGTCGGGCCTGACCGCGATCCATGACGGCTCGATGAACTACTCGCGCACCAACCGGCTGAT
>DASXNR010000137.1:0-2687 GCA_036494925.1 Acetobacteraceae bacterium | reverse complement strand
AGCGGCAGATGGTGACGGCTCGGGGGATAGGGCTGGCGTATCAGGGCCGCATGTTGTTCCGGGAACCCATGCGTCGCAACTGCCCGGAAATGCTCACCATCGTAGAGCACCAGGGCACCCATGGCCGCGCCGCAGAGCCTGTGCGCCTTCTCCAGAATTACCTCGAACACCGGCGCCAGATTGCCAGGGTTCGCATTGATGACCTCCAGGACCTCGGCAGTCGCTGTCTGTCGCTCCAGCGCTTCCTGCTGCTCGGTCAGCAGTCGCGTGTTCTCGATCGCGATCACCGCCTGATCGGCGAAAGTGCTGACCAGTTCGATCTGCCGGTCGCTGAACGGCTCCACCCGCTGGCGGGCGAGCATGATGATCCCGATCGTTTCAGCTTCGCGCAACAGCGGCACGCCAAGCGTGGTTCGCTGCCTGCCCAGTTTGATCGATGCCTCATGATAGCCTGCAACGGCGGCCACGTCGTGAACATGCACGACACGACCCTCTCGTATCGCTCTCCATCCGACACTTGGCGACTCAGGATCAACAGTCATTGACCCTTGCGCTCGTTCGAATGCCTCGTATTCCGGCGGATACCCGAAGCTGGCCACCACTCGCCAAAAGATGCCATCACGACGGCCGATCATGGCCATGTCGGCTTCGCAGAGCCGCGCGGCGGTTTTCACCACCGTATCGAGCACCGGTTGCAGATCGAAAGTCGAGCGGCTGATGACCTTCAGGACCTCGCTGCTCGCGGTCTGGTAGTCGAGCGACTCTTGCAGATCGCCGGTGCGCTGGCGCAGCTCGCCGAGCAACCGCGCGTTTTCCAACGCGATCACCGCCTGCGCGGCGAAGTTCTGCAACAGCATGACCTCCCGGTCGCTGAACCGCCGAATCTCTTGCCGGAAAATAGTGATCGCCCCGAAAAATCTGTCGTCATTGCGCAGTGCCGCGCCCAGCATCGTGCGCGCACCGCCAAGATCGACCAACGCCCGGCTGGCGGGATCGCCGTTGCGATAGCCTTCCCCGGCCATCACGTCCTCTATATGCACGACATTCGCGCCTGCCAGTAACCTGCCAGAGACCGAATGCGGTCGTGCCAGGCCATAATCCGGGCTTTGCCGACAGAATTCGGCGTATGCCGGCGGAACGCCTCCAAGGGCGGCGGCTCTGAAACGTCCGCCGACGTACAGCATGAGCCCGCCGAACGCGGCCTCGCACAGGCGAATAGCCCTTGCGCCAATCGCGTCGAAGATAGGTGCCGGATCGCCGGACGAACGGTTGATGACCTCGAGCACCTCGGCCAGCGCGGCCTCGCGTGCCAGCGCCGCGTCGCGTTCGGCACGCTGCTCGTCGAGCTGTTGCCGCAACGCCGCGTTGGCGCGTTCAAGCTCGGCCACTGCGTCATCCTGCGTCACAGTCATCGGCTTACCCCGCCGTCGCGTAGTGCCATCACATCGTCATTCCAGCGCGACCGAGACGCCGGTGGCACCCGCGAGCAGTCGTTTCAGATGAAAGCTCACCAGCCCGTCGCCGCTGTCGCGTCCCAGCAGCGCGGCAAACGCCGACAGGGCGGATGGATCGCACGCCTCCGCCCTGGTGAACGCGTCGCGGTAGGCCTCGGTCAGCACATCCGCGTGGCGTGCCGGCGTCAGCGGCTCATGCGCCGACAGCGCTTCGCGGCGGCCGCGCAGAATCAAATTCCCTACCGGGCGGCAACGGAAGTCGACGACCCGCTCCACCACGCTGCCGCCAACACAGATGCGCGTGCCAAGCTGCTTGTTCGCCGTTTCCAGCCGTGCCGCGACGTTGATGGTGTCGCCGTGCGCATTGTAGTCGAAGAACCGCCCGCCGCCGTAATTGCCGACCAGCGCGGGACCGGAATTGATACCGATCCGGGTGATCCCGATCGCAGTGCCCTTGTCGCGCCAGCGCGCACGGAATGCCTCGGCAAATTCATCCAGCGCCATCGCGCAGGCGACCGCGCGTGCGGCGTGGTCCGGCTGGTCGGCAGGCGCACCGAACAGCACATTCAGCCCATCGCCGCTGATCTTCACCAGCGTGCCGCCGTGGTCGAACACGATCCCGGTCATGCCGGACAGGTAATCATTCAACAGCGGACCGATCGTACCTGGGTCGATGCCTTCCACCAACGTCGTGAAGCTGGCGATATCGGTGAACATCGAGGTGACGTCGCGGCGCTGGGCGCCGAGGTCGATATCGTCGGTCGAGGCGGCGAGACGCTCCGCCAGGCTGGGCGAGAAATATCGCGCAAGCTGTGCCCGGGCCCGCTCCGCCTCCTGCTGGCGCCGCTGATAGCCGCGGGTGATCTCCAGGTTGCGCAACGTCTTGGCAATGGTGGTCTCTAGATCGGAAAAGTCGATCGGCTTGGTCAGGAAGTCGAACGCGCCGCGGTTCATCGCGGTGCGGATGTTGGCCATGTCGCCGTAGGCGGAGACGATGACCGTGGCCATGTTGTCCTCGCGCTCCTGCAACCGGCCGAGCAGTGTCAGACCGTCCATTCGCGGCATGTTGATATCGGTGACGACCATGTCGATGGCGGGATCGTCGGCCAGCGCCGCGAGCGCGTTCACGCCGTCGTCGGCGAAGGCAAAGCTGAACGTTCCATCGCGGATCTGCCGGCGGAAGCGCTGCGAGATCAGCAGCTCCAAATCCGGCTCGTCGTCCACCACCAGAAT
>DASXNR010000136.1:0-48710 GCA_036494925.1 Acetobacteraceae bacterium | reverse complement strand
TCCCGCGAAATGCCGATCCTGATGCTCTGCCCGATTTCGCCGGGTTCGTGGTCACCGCGACCAAGCCATAGCGGACCTTCGCGGCAAAGATCGATACCATCGAGGCAACGATCAACCCGTAACGCCGCGGCGAGCCTTCCTGGTCCTCGCGCCAGGTCGCGCAGATGCTCGATGCCGCGATTGCGCCACATGATCGGGATACCCTCGAGTGGTTCGAGCGCCCTGATCAGGACGCCGGCTCCGATCCCCGGCAGTTCGCTCGAGACATTCAGCATGTATGAGATGCCGTAGGCGAGATAGACATAGGCGTGCCCGGGCTCGAGAAACAGCGAACGATTGCGCCGGGTCATCCCCCGGTAGGCGTGCCCGGCGGCGTCGCCGACAATATAGGCCTCGGTCTCAACGATACGACCGCTGACGACGCCTTCAGGCAACTCCCGCACCACTACCTTGCCAATGAGATAGCGGGCGAGAGCGATCGTATCGATCGGCAGCTCCGAGCGGGCGAGCGACAGACGGCCACCCCCGCGTGGGCCAGGTTTCAGGGCATCCGCTCGACCCATTGCGCGCGCGACGGCCCCGGCTCGAACGGATCGCCGAAATACTGCGTCTCGCGGGCCACCTTCCCATCGCGGAACTCCATGATGCTCACGGTGTACGACGGCTGCCCGTCATAGGTCAGGATATATTCAGTGACCCAGAGGTCGCCCGCGCCGGTTATCCGCCGCACTGTGAAGCGTTTTTGGTTCGGCTGCGCGGCGCGAGACCACTGGATCTTCTGCCGCCCGCGGATGCGCTCGCCCGATTGCGGATATTCGAGTACGGCGTCCTCTTGGTAGATCTGGTGCTCCGCCTCGAAGTCGTTTGCATCGGAAGCGGCCCAGTGGCGATCCAGCGCCGCTCGGATCTCTCGGTCTTCCATATCAGGTCTCCCTGACCATCCCGGTCGATGTTGACCGCCCGTAGCATGCGCTGGCCTGGACAGGCCTTCCAGATGGGGCTGCGTGGTCGAGACCGGTCACAAGCGGGCGGTTCAAATCGGTCCGCGTTATTACGTGTTCAGGAAGGGCAGCCACCGCTACGCGGGCGTCTCGTCACACCTCTATCGCGTGCCGCGTGATCCCCCGGTGAAGCCGCTGCCGCCGCCCGCGAGGAATTCGGACCACACACCTCCGTTCATCCGGAGCACCATGGTACCAGGCGCCGGCTTGGCAACCGGACCCGGCAGAATCGCCGCCTGGTAGTTGTTGTTGCTGTTCGCGGCGGCGCCGTCGTTGGCCGTTACCCGCTGCTGCATGTCCGGCACCCGGACTGTCGGCGCCGGTTCCTGAGCACCCGCGAACCCAATCGTCGCGGCACCTGCGCCGACCACGACGGCTCCAGCCAACAATCGCTTACGACGCATGCAACGTTCCTCCGTGCTGTATCGGCGACACCGTCGCAGCCTCACGCCGGGGTATCAGTAGGGCGGATAGAAGCCCTGAGGCGGCGCATAGTAGACAGGCGGAGGCGGATAATAGACCGGAGGCGCCACGAACAGGGGCGGCAAGCCGATGAAGACGCCGCCGCGCCAGCAGCAGCCCCAGCCGCCGCCCCACCCGCCGCCGCGCCAGCCCCATCCGCCGCGCCAACCCCATCCGCCTCCGCCATGCCAACCCCATCCGCCGCCACCATGCCAGCCCCCTCCACCGCCATGCCATCCGCCTCCGCCGCCGCGCCACTGAGCCTGCGCGGCCGGGGGCGCAGCGAGGCAGATCGTAATGGCGGCGGCAATCGCCACGGCGCCAGCCATCGGTCGGAGCGAAGACAGAAGGTGTCGCATTGCACGGTCTCCGGAACGCTTCGTGATCATAGCACATATCGTGGCGAAGGTGTGACGGCGATGCGGCCGGCGACCGGTGTCGGGCGGTCGCCCGGTCCGCGCTCGGCACCGACCACCGATCACTGTGGCTTGTCTGTATCTTGCACGTGAGGAGACATGCGCCCCAACATCTTGTGGTCAGCGACTCGATCCAGCGAGAGAAACTCCGATGTTGGACATGCCCCCGCAGCTTGCCCGTCCGCCCGGACTGAATGGCGGCCATGCGATCCCGGCGCAGCGCAGGAAGCGCGCCAAGCCAACGGCCGATCGTGCTCCGGCCCTGGTCGGCTGGCTGTCGGACGACGCCGACGAGATCGCGCGCCGGCGCTGGCGCGGCCGCACCGAAATCGGACCGATCGAGCCGCTGGAGCGTGACCAGCCCCACTTCGGGGGGTTCCGTGTCAGGTCGGCCGGCGGCAGCCAGTATGACGTCGAGATCCGCTCGCTCGATCAGCCGCTCAATTCGTGCGGTTGTGCCGACCATCGGGTGAATGGACTCGGTACCTGCAAGCACATCGAAGGCGTGCTGGCGCGGCTGCGGCAGCGTGGCGTGCGCGCCTTCACGGCGGCGCAGCGGGCAGGATCGTCGCAGGCCGAGCTGTTCCTGCCGCGCACCGGCGATCCGGTCCCGCGGCTGCTCTGGCCCACAGACCCGGCAACGGCGGCCGCCGCGCGTGGGGCGCTCGCGCCGTTCCTGGCGGCCGATGGCTCGCTGGCGGACCCGTCACCCGAGCGTACCGCCGCATTGCTGCAATCAGTCGCCGCCGCCGATCCGTTGGTGCAGCAGCAGCTTCGCGTGTCGCGCTACCTCGAACCGTGGCTGGCCGAAGCGCGACGGCGCGCCGCGCGCGTCGAGGCACGGGCGCGGTTTCTGGCCGAGGTGGCCGGGGGCACGCAGACCATCGACGTATTGCGCCATAAGCTGCTGCCCTATCAGGGCGAAGGCATGCTGCACCTCGCGTTCGGCGAGCGCGCGCTGCTCGCCGACGACATGGGTCTTGGCAAGACCATCCAGGCAATTGCTGCCGTGGAGCTGCTGCGCCGGCGCAACGGCGTCGCGCGCGTGCTGGTGGTCTGCCCGGCGTCGCTGAAGGGTGAGTGGCAGGATCAGATCGCGCGCTTCAGCGGCGCCGCCACGCTGCTGGTCACCGGCAGCCGCCCCGCGCGGCTCGCGCAGTACGCGCATCCCGCGTTCTTCACCGTGGTGAACTACGAGCAGGTCGTGATCGACGCCGCCGACATCAACCGCACACTGCGGCCCGACGTCGTCATCCTCGACGAAGCGCAACGAATCAAGAACTGGCATACCAAGACGGCGCGGGCGGTGAAGTCGCTGGCGTCGCACTATGCGTTCGTGCTTACCGGCACGCCGATCGAGAACCGCATCGACGAGATCTATTCGATCGTGCAGTACCTGGACCCGGGTCTGCTGGGGCCGCTGTTCCGCTTCAATCGCGACTTCTACGACCTCGACGGACGCGGCCGGCCGATCGGCTACAAAAACCTCGACGAGCTGATGCGCCGCCTGCAATCGGTGATGCTGCGCCGCCGCAAGCGCGACGTGGAGACCGAACTGCCCGGGCGCACGGTGAAGAACTACCTGGTCGGCATGGCCGACGAGCAGCGCCTGCGCTACGACGAATACCGCGGACAGGCCGCGCGTCTGGTGCACATCGCGCAGCGCCGTCCGCTCACGCAGCAGGAGTTCGAGCGGCTGCAACGGCTGCTCGCCTGCATGCGGATGCTGTGTGACACGCCGTTCATCCTCGATCCTGCCTGCCGGATCAGCCCGAAGCTCGAGGAGCTCGAGCGGGTGCTGGCTGACCTGCTTGCAGAGCCGGAGCGCAAGGTGATCGTGTTCTCGGAATGGGAGCGCATGCTGACGCTGGTGCGCGAGCTGGCCGAGGACATGGGGGTCGAGGTCGCCTGGCACACCGGATCGGTGCCGCAGGACCGCCGCCGTGCCGAGATCGCCCGGTTCAAGCAGGACCCGGAATGCCGGCTGTTCCTGTCCACCGACAGCGGCAGCGTCGGGCTCAACCTGCAGGCGGCGAGCGCCGTCATCAACCTGGACCTGCCATGGAATCCTGCGAAGCTGGAGCAGCGCATCGCACGCGCCTGGCGCAAGAACCAAATGCGCACGGTCGACGTCATCAACCTGGTGACCGAGGACAGCATCGAGCATGAGATGCTGCACGTGCTGTCGCAAAAACAGGCGCTGGCGGACGGCGTGCTGGATGGCGACGGCGACCTCAAGGCGATGGCGCTGCCGTCCGGCCGGCGTGCGTTCGTCGATCGCATGGCGGCGATGATGGCGCCGCCGGCCGCGCCGGAGCCGGAACCCGCGCCCCAGCGAAGCCTGCGCGACGAACTGCTCGAGCAGCATGGCGATGCGCTGTTGCTGCTCGAGAGCCGCCAGGCCGCCGACGGCGGAGAGGTGCTGCTGGCGGTGCTCGAGGACGCCGATGCGGTGGCAGCGGAGCAACAGCGCCTTGCGGTGACGGATGGGCCGCGGATCGAGGTGCTCGACCGCCGGACCTACGAGACGATCCAGCGGCTCGCCACGTTGCCGGCGGCGCCGAATGGCTCGCAGGAGCTGCATCGCTCGCCGCGCCTTGGAGCCGCCGCCGAACCGGACCGGCAGCGTCTGGCCAAGGGAGCGGAATTCCTCGGCAACGCCGAGCGCAAGCTGCGCATGGCATTGCTGCTCGCGGAGGGCGGGTTCGCGGCCGAAGCGATGCCTGCGCTGGACGAATGCCTGGCGCTCGCGGCCAATGCACGCAGGATGATGATGGGCGACGGTTCGGCCGAGGCCGCGGCCATCGCTGAACCACCCGCCGTGGCGGCACGGCCGCTCGACGAAATCGCCGGATCGATCGCAAGCGTGCTCGCGGACATCGGCCGAAGCCTGCGGCCGGGCTAGAGGTGTTGTTCAGGGGGGTGAAGGTGCACGATCGGCTGGCCGGTCTCCGCGGCGATCATCTCGGCGACGAAGCGGCGATGGCACGTCATGTGATCCCGCTCGAAGCACAGCAGGCACGCGCGTCGCTCCCGCGCCAGCCCCGTCGCCTGCGCCAGCTCGGCCTGGGCGCGATCCGATCGCATGTGCTCGCGAAAGATCGGTTCCATCCGTTCGGGGTGGCCGGCGCGCACCGCATCGCGACCCGGCTTTGGTGTACCGAGACCCTGGAGGTGCACATAGGCGATACCCTGCTCGTCCAACCCGGCGGCGAGCTGACGCTTGGAGAAGCCCGGTTTGCGCGACAGCGGCACCGCGCGCACGTCGATCAGCAGGGCGACGCGTGCATCGCGCAATTCCGCCAGTACCTGGTCGATGGTGCAGCTCTGGTAGCCGATGGTCAGCAGGTCCATGGTTCGACTCCCGGCGCGCGCGCCGGTGAAATCACCTGGGTCCCGCGAACGCCTGCGTTGCCGTCCCTGGCGCCCGGGACGAGCGGCACCTCGACGGGTACATCCGGATCCAGGGCGTCCAGCACTTTCTCTGGGTCGCCATGGACGCCGGCGCGTAGCCTGACGCACGCATCATGGCTGTCGAGACTCGAGCTGCGTGCCCTGAACTTAACGCGACGCTGCCAGCGCTTCTGCGGACGCGCTTGATCGCCATCGCCACACGGCGGCATGCAAGAGCTGCCGTGCCACGAAAATCTTGCTGGCGGGCGGGCCGTCAGCGAGGCGGCCGGCGCCGGCGGACCGCGAACATGCCGCCGGCCGCCGCGGCAAGCACCCAGAGCGATGCTGGTTCCGGCACGCCCGTGGGGGGCGGAGGCGGCGGGGGAGGCGGCGGAGGCGGCGGCACCGGGAAGGCGAGATCGAGGATCAGCACGTCATTGACTGCGGGGTTGTCGCCTGCGACGTCAACCGCGATCTCGTTGGGGCCGATGTATTGCAGGCCGAGATGGGAGCCGAACATCGCCGGCTGAAAATTCGCCGACGACGCGGGATCAACCGCGACGCCCGAGATGTTCTCACCCGTGAACGTGAAGCGGAACGTATCATAGGGATCGTTGCAGGCCGTCCCGATGCCGCCATTCGGGTTGAAGCAAAACGGCATGTTGGACAGTAGGTTAGTGATCGTGATCTGCGTATCGCCAACGACGATCGACGCTCCGCTCTGTGCGCCCTGCTGATAAGTCACCGGGCTGGTGAGCGAAGCTGGAAGGTTGTTGCCGGTCGCTGCGTCAATCGGGTTTTCAACGCCTGGCCCAGTACCCGGTATCACGTACTCGAAGCCTGGTTGCACCGTCCTGCCGGTGCCGAGCAACCCGGCCTGGGCCGGAAACGATGGGAGCGCGGCCAGACCGGCAACAACGGTCGAAGCCAGCAGCCGACGGCGGAGGGTCATCGATCTGGGGTCCTCACGGTTTTACGGTCGCGCAACATTCGCTGCGACGCGCGACCGCACCGGCATGCAATTCCCGCGCCACCGTGCAACCCATTGTTATTCCACCTAAATTTATTTCGGAAAAACCAAGATGTAAAGCTATCCGACACACAACGAACGAGTTGAACCTGGCGGCGAGACCACGCCACCCCGAAATCCGCAGCGAAAGCCGGAATTCACACACCCACCGGTCTGCCGGTGGCTCGGCCGCCGGCATCCCGACGATGCCTGGCTCACGGCGCCGAGCGTCCAAGGGCATACAGGTCCCGATCACGCCGCGACCCGTCGAACGTGTAGAACGCCGGCATCGTCAGCCGGTTGCCGGTCAGCACCTTGGTCACGCCGTGCTCGTGATGCCAGCCGGCAGTGAACGCCAGCAGCATTCCCGTCGCTGGCCGCACCGCCAGATCGAGGCGGGGAAAGTACAGCTCCCCGCCGGTATAGCCGTCGTTCAGATACACGATGCTGGCAAAGTCCCGGAACGGCATCGCGTGCGCCGAGCCATCCGGGTTCGCCCGATCGGCATGGGACGGCATCGACATCCCCTGCCGCCAGCGCACCAGTTGGACGGTATCGGCGAACACCGGCGCGGTCAGCTCGTAAAACGCCCGCAGCCGCTCGGTGACCCGTCGCTGAGCGTCCTGCATCAGCGCCGCCGCACCCGATCGCGCGGCCGCGATGTCGCGGAAAAACAGGATCCGGCCTTGCCAGAACGCGTCCTCGATCCCCTCGACCGCCTGCTCCGTCGCCAACACCTCCGCCGTTTCCGCCAGCAAGCCACATTCGGCCGGGCTCAGGAAACCTGGCTGGTAAATGAAGTCGAATGTGTCCGGATCGAGGTCCATGTCCGGCGTTACCACGACGGTGGCGGCGGTCGGCGCCAGCACCCCCTCGCGAAGCCTGGTGCGGCCGGTGCGGTTGGCGTCCGTCTGGTCCTGGTTCAACCGCACCAGCAGGCTGCTCGGTCGCCAGGCCTCGGCCGCGGCCGAGGCAAGCGCCGCCGCGGCGGCCGGCGAGTTTGTGGCATCCTTGGCCAAGGCCGGCCGCGTGCCGGACAGGTCGACCGGATCGGCTAACCTGAGCTTGTTGACGTGATCCGCAGTTCCGGTCCCGTCGGGATGGCGGCCGACGAAGTAGTGACGCTGCCAGGCCTGTTTCAGCGCCGCCGGATCGCCGGACTCTATGCGTGCTCGGAACTCGGCCCGCTCGGAGCGGAATTGCTCTTCCTCAGCTCGCAACACCGGATCGTCGCCCCAGGCATGGATCGCGACCTCCCATCGCTCCAGGTAGTTCTTTGGGATCGGCATGACCGTGCAAAAGACTTCGTCCTGCTCGAAGCGCACCGTTCCGGCCCCCAGCATCTGCCAGTTGATGGTGAAGGGATACGGCAGCCAGTCGGTCTCGATGACGCCGGTCAGCGGCACGATCCCGGGCCGTGGCTCATTGAAGGCACCGGTGGTCAGTAAATTCCAGCCGGGCGGCGTGCGGAACAGGTATCCGGTATGGAACGTCACGATGCCGCGGGCGAAATTCGAGACGGCAAAGTGCTCCAATGGAAAACCCGCCGGGAATGGCGCCAGTGCCCGGACCGTGAGATCAGAGACCAGCGCCCTGCCATTCCATTCCACTTCGAATGGAGCGGGCGTCAGCAATTCCCAGCCATGGGTGTTGGCAATCGACAGCGGCAGGCAACGATAGGCGTGCCGGTCAGGAAATGCGTCCATCCAGGCGCGTTCCTGTGTGCAGGGAACGAGGACCGGTGCCTCCTCCGACAACCTGAAGGCTTCAAGGCGCGGCGCGGTCCCCGTCATTGCGGCTGGACCGGTTGTACGCCCCCCGGCGGCGCGAGACCCTTCGCCCGCATGCACCGCGTCACCGCCTGGCGTTTCGCCATCAGCAGATCGTCCTTGACCGGTCCCGGAACGACATAGGCGCCGTTGGTGCGAGTGTAGATCTCAACCACCTTGGGATCCCTCTCCGCCTGCTGTTCGCATTGCTGCTGCGGGGTGCTGTCGGCCCCGCCGCCGGAACAGGCAGCCAGGATGAGGCCCAGCAGGGGAACCAACCGCCGCTTCACTCCGTCGCCATCCAGTCCTCGATCAGCCGTCGCGCGATACTGTCGGCACGCGGCAGCAGGAACCCGTTCGCCTCGCAGTCGCGGATCTGCTCGCGCGAGAACCAGCGCACGTCGAGCATTTCCTCCGGATCGATGGTGATGTCCTCGCTCAGTCCCTCGCCGTAGAAGCCCAGCATGATGTTGCCGGGGAACGGCCAGGGCTGGCTCGAATGGTACTGCACGGCGCCGACCTTGATGCCGGCTTCCTCGAACACCTCGCGCCGCACCGCCTCTTCCAGCGTCTCGCCCGGCTCCACGAAGCCGGCGAGCGTGGAATACATGTTGGAACGCGGGAAACGCTGCGAATGCCCGAGCAGCGCGTGATCGCCGCGCGTCACCAGCATGATCACGGCGGGATCGGTGCGCGGGAAATGCTGCGCCTCACACGCGGTGCAGACCATCATGTGGCCCGCACTGCGCGCATCGCACACGCTGCCGCACACGCCGCAGAACCGGTGGCGCGCGCGCCAGTGCATCAGCCCGCGCGCATGGGCCAGGATCGATGCCTCCGGCCGCGCCACGCCCCAGCCGACCGAGCGCAGATCGACGAATTTCCCCAGCTCCTCCGAAAGCAACGGCACCGGGTCCTCGGCGGTGCTGATGTCCACCGCGAAGATCGCCAGACCGTCGTGCAGACCCAGAAACGCCCAAGGCCCGCCCTGCATGCGCAGCGCGTGCGCCATCTCGCCGGAAATGAACACGGCCTCGGGCGCGCCGTCGTCCATGCCGCGCACCAGATTGCGGTTGCGCCATACCGGGACGAACAGCGTTTCGGGATCATGCAGCCGCTGCTCGATCCATGTTGCGTCCTCGCGCCGTTCGCCGACGCGGTCGAGCGGACTGGATGAATAAACGTTCGGTCGGCTGGCCAGGATGAATGTCACGGCAGGCGCTCACTGCTCAGTTCGGCATCGGGCGACGGTGCCACGCGACGGGTGGAGCGGCAACCGCGGCGGCGTCCGGTGCGGTCGCAGTCATGGTGGCGGCGGTGCCACCGCGCCCGGGGCGACCGAGCCGATCAGCCAGTCGCGGAACAGCGCGATCTTCGGTGCATCCGCGGTCGCTTCGGGGGCCACGATGTAGAAGCCGGCGTCCGCCGGCAGCACGACATCGAACGGCACCACCAGACGGCCGGCGGCGATGTCCGCCTCGACGAAGCGGGTGCGGCCGAGCGCGACGCCAAGACCCTCGACTGCCGCCTGGATCGCCATGAAACTCTGATCGAAGCTCAGGCCACGCCGTGTCGCCAGCGACACCGGCAGGCCGGCCGCCGTCAGCCAGAGCTGCCAGTCCTCGCGCGACACGGTGGCGTGCAGCAGCGTGTGGTGCGCGAGGTCCTCGGGGTTGCGCAGTGGCTTCTCGCCGGTCTGCAGTGCCGGACTGCACACCGGGAACATGTCCTCTGCCATCAGCCAGTTGGTGCGCAGCCCCGGCCAGTTGCCGCGACCGTAACGCACCGCCATGTCCACCTCGTCGCGCTGGAAATCCACCAGATGCGACGATGTGGTGATGCGGACCTCGATGCCGGGATTGGCGTCCTGGAACGCCGCGACGCGGGTGACCAGCCACTTGGCGGCAAGCGAGGCGGTGGTGCTGACGGTGAGCAGCCCGTCACGCTCGGACCGGCGCAGCCGGGCGGTGGCGCGGCGCAGGTCCTCGAATGCGCCGCGCACGGCGGGCAGATAGGACTCCGCCTCGCGGGTCAGTTCCAGGGCGCGATTGCGGCGCACGAACAGAGGGATGCCGAGCTGGTCCTCGAGCCGGCGGATCAGGTGGCTGATCGCGGTCTGGGTGACATTCAGCTCCTCGGCCGCGCGGGTGAAGCTGAGGTGACGCGCCGCCGCCTCGAAGGCGCGCAGTCCGCTGAGTGAGGGCAGGGTCGCCATGGCGCTGGTTCGGCTTCCGACATTCGCGCGGATGCCCCGCTAAGCCTTCACCCCGAGCCCGCGCATGAACTGATCGCGGATGCGCGGCGGATCGCGTTCGGTGGTGTCGGCCGGCTTCTCGCGATCGATGCGGCAGCCGATCAGCCACGGGCCGTCCTCCCGCAGCGACAGTTCGATAAGCTCCTCGAAATCGCCTTCGTCCGCCGCCCAGGCGCTCTGCGCGATGCCGGCACCTCGTGCCATCGCGACGACGTCGGCGCCGAGTTCGGTCGAGGTCAGTTGCCCGCCGGTGATCTGGTAGGTGCCATTGTCCATGATGACGATCGCCAGGTTTTTTTGCCCCCGCGCCGCGACCGTGGCGAGCGAGCCCAACTGCATCAGGATCGATCCGTCGCCCTCCAGCGCGATCACCTTGCGCCGCGGCTGCGCCAGCGCGACGCCGAGGGCGATCGGTACCGCCAGCCCCATGCTGCCCAGCATGTAAAAATTCTGCGGCCGGCGTCCCGCGGCCCATAGATCGAAGTTGGTGTAGCCGATGCCGCCGATCACCGCCTCGTCGTGCTTCAGCCGTGCCACCATGCGTTTGGTGATATCGAAGCGATTCATCACCTTCGCCTGGTCGCGGTGTGCCGGATGATTTGCTGCAAAGCTCATGGTCGGGCTCACTTCGCGAACACCTTGCCGCCGGTCAGCAGCGGCGAGAGGATGAATACACACGGCGCCCGCGTGGCGACCGCCTGGGTGATGCTGCGATCGAGCACGAACTCCGCTTCGTCGAGCCGTGTCATCGTGTGGTGCTCCACCGCGAGTGCCTGCAGGACTGGCCGTATGGTGCGCGCCACCAGCGACTGGCCGATATTGAATTCCCCCAGCGTGCCGCGCTCGGACACCAGCATCAGCACCGGAATCTGAAACGGCACCGCGAGCGAGGCGATCGCGTTGGGCAGCGTGGCGAACCCGGAGGTCTGCATCAGCACGATGCCGCGCAGGCCGCCCATCCAGGCACCGGAGACGATGCCCACCGCCTCCTCCTCGCGCGCGCAGGAGAACGCGGTGAAGAACGGATCTCCATGCACCGAGTCGATCAACGGGCGCAGCACGTTGTCGGGGACATACGTCACCAGCCTCACCTGGTGACGCTTCAGCACGTCGCGCACGATCTCGTGCCACTCCATCCCTGCTCTCCGGTCCCGGCAGCGACGACTGTGCGACGCCTTGCGTGCGGCGGCAACCGTTCGTAATGAGACCCGACGCAGGATCAGGAGGTTGCGATGGCTGATGCCGGCCCGTATGACGTGATTGTGGTTGGCGCGGGCAACGCCGCGCTGTGCGCCGCGCTCTCCGCGCAGGAGCAGGGCGCCAAGGTGCTGGTGTTGGAGAAGGCCAACGAGGAGGAGCGTGGCGGCAACTCCACCTTCACCGCCGGCGGCTTCCGCTTCGTGCACCACGGCGTCGACGACCTGCGCAAGGACGTGCTGGCCGATCTGTCGGACGCCGAGGCGAAGCAGATGTACATCCCGCCGTTCACGGCGGAGATCTATATGGACGACCTGATGAAGGTGACCGAGAACCTTTCGGAACCGGAACTGGCCGATCTGCTGGTCAACCGCTCGCGCGAGACCGTGGTGTGGATGCGCGAGAAGGGCGTGCGCTGGATTCCGATGTTCAAGCGCCAGTCCTATCTGGTCAACGGCATCCAGCACTTCTTCGGCGGGATGGCGGTGGAGGCGGTCGGCGGCGGCTGGGGGCTGGTGGACTTCCTGTTCAAGTCGGCCGAGCGGTATGGAGTCGCGGTGCGCTACAACACGGCGCTGCGCAGGCTGATCCAGAACCGCAAGGGTGACGTCACCGGCGTCACGGTGTTCGGTCCCGACGGCTATGAGGATATTGCGGCCAAGTCGGTGGTGCTCGCCTGCGGCGGCTTCGAGGCCGATCCCGAAATGCGCGTGCGCTACTACGGCCCTGGCTGGGAGATGGCGCGCGTGCGCGGCACAAGGCACAACACCGGCGACGGCATCAAGGCGGCACTCGAGATCGGTGCCGCGGCGTTCGGCGGCTGGTCGACGTGTCACGCGGTGCAGTGGGACCTGAGCGCGCCGCCGTTCGGCGACCGGGTGGTGCTCGACAATTACCAGAAGCACTCCTATCCGATCGGCATCATCGTCAACGCCAACGGCGAGCGCTTCGTCGATGAAGGCGCGGATTTCCGCAACCACACCTACGCCAAGTACGGACGCGAGGTGATGAAGCAGCCGCAACGCATGGCGGTGCAGATCTTCGACAAGAAGACCATCGATATGACGCGCGACGAGTACCGCATCCGGCAGGTGACCAAGGCGGAGGCGAACACGCTGGAGGAGCTGGCGCAGAGGCTGGAGATCAGCCCCGAGGGGCTGGTGAAGACTGTGCGCGAGTTCAACGCCGCGTGCCAGCCGGGCGACTACAATCCGGCGATCCTCGACGGCAAGGCCACCAAGGGCATCACGCCGCCGAAGTCGAACTGGGCGCTGCCGATCGACGAACCGCCGTTCCATGGGTTCGCGGTGACCTGCGGCATCACCTTCAGCTTCGGCGGGTTGAAGATTACCACGGACGGCGCGGTGGAAGACACCACCGGCCGGGTCATTCCGGGGCTGTACGCGGGGGGCGAATTGGTGGGCGGCGTGTTCTACCAGAACTATCTGGGTGGCGCGGGGTTGATGTCGGGATCGGTGTTCGGGCGGATCGCAGGGCGCTCGGCCGGAAGTTACGCGAAGGGTTGAGCAGGCGGCGGCGCCCTTAACCCGGCTCGCCTAGCGGCGGGTGAGGGTGCCGCCAGTTACTCTTGCGGCTTTACCCCCAATATCCTTTCGAACCGCTCGCAATACGCCGGCCACACCTCCGGATTGATCAGCCGTGGCGGGCGCTTGCCATCCAGGATGTCGATCAGCTGCTCGGCCGCGAACCGCGCCATGTTGTCGCGCGATTCGTGCGTCGCACCCGCCGTGTGCGGACTGACCAGTACGTTGTCGAACGCCATCAGCCGGTGATCATGCGGCGGCGGTTCGTCTTCCCACACATCCAACCCCGCACCGGCGATCTGCTTCGCCTCCAGCGCATCGGCCAGTGCGTCCTCGCCATGAATGCCGCCGCGCGCGGTGGTGACGAAATAGGCGTGCTTCGGCATCAGCGCGAACTCGCGCGCGCCCATCATGTTCTTGGTCTCTTTCGTGTACGGCGCGTTCACCGACACATAGTCGGCCTGGCGCAGCATCTCATCCAGCGTCGCGACCTTCTCCGCCCCCTTCGCCGAGATCTGTGCTGCCGAAAGATACGGATCGTACGCCAGCACACGCATGCGGAACAGGCCCTTGCACAGTTCCGCCAGCCGTCCCCCGACATTGCCGATGCCGATGATGCCGATCGTCTTGTCCAGCAGCTCCGTGCCGATGAACGCGTTGCGTGGAATATCAGGCGCGCGGCGCATGCGGCGATCGACCTCGATGATCCGCTTCGACAGCGTCAGCAGCATCGCCAACGCATGTTCGGCCACCGCCTCCTTGTTGCCGCCCGACTGGTTCACCACGATGATGCCCTGCCGCGAGCATGCATCGACATCGATGGTGTCGTAGCCGGCACCGTTCGACGACACCGCCACCAGGTTGGGCGTGCGTGCCAGCAGGGCATCGGTCACCTGCAGGTGCTTGCCGATCACCTGCCGCGACGCGCCGATCTGGTACGCGTGCGCCTGCGACAGGATCGGTTCCGCCTCCGCATCCGGTGTCTCGTTCTCCAGCCTGTCGAGCTGGATGTCGGGCCGCTTCGCCAGGATCTGGCCGAAGATCGGTCCCGACAGATACTTCACATAAAACACGCGCTTTGCGTTGGGCGCCATGGAACCGGCCTCTCGCTCTTGGACTTGCGGGGAGCCTAGCCGCCAGTTGCGCGTACCGGCAACCGGCCGCATCGTCGGTCGCATGCATGCTCCGCTATCCGACCAGGCCGGTCCGCCCGACGTGTATACACGCAGCGCGCCGCCGCCGCCGACGACGCAACCGTTGGAGGAACGGCGCCATGTCGCGGCCGCGGTCATCGGCGCCGGCTTCACCGGGCTTTCCACTGCGCTGCATCTGGCCGAGGCCGGCATCGAGGTCGCGGTGCTGGAGGCAAAGGAGATCGGCTGGGGCGCGTCTGGCCGCGCATTCGGCCAGGTGGTGCCCTATCTGAAACCCGGGCACGAGGCGATCCTGCGCCACTACGGCGCGGACCGTGGCCAACGCATCGTCGATGCGGTGGCGGCGGGACCCGACCTGGTGTTCGAACTGATCCTCCGCCATCGCATCGAGTGCTGGGCGATCCGCTCAGGCCTGATCTTTGCCGCGCATTCGCCGAGCGGACGACGCGATCTGGAGCGGCGCACGCGGTATTGGCAGCAGCGCGAGGCACCGGTGGAGATGCTGGAGGGCGCACGCTGCGCCGAAGCGATCGGTTCTTCGCTGTATCCGGCGGCATCGCTCGACCGCCGCGGCGGCAACATCAATCCGTTCGCCTATGCGCGCGGGTTGGCGCATGCCGCCGCAAAGGCAGGCGCCGCGCTCCATGTCGGAACGCCGGTCCGCAGCCTGACGCGGCGCGACGGACGCTGGGTGATCGGCATCGACAACGCCGTCCTGACCGCGGACAACGTCGCGATCGCCACCAACGCCTACACCGGCGACCTCTGGCCCGGCGTGCGCGAGAGCATCATTCCGATGCGTGGCCACGGCTTCGTCACCGAGCCGCTGTCCGACAACGTGCGCCACACGATCCTGCCGGAGCGGCAGTCGCTCACCGACACGCGGCAGCTCTATTCGGGTGTGCGCATGCTGCCCGATGGCAGGCTGCACGGCAGCGCGCATGGTCCGAGCTTCGGGGCCGAACCGGGCGCCGACTGGCGCCGGGTGGGTGCGCGCATCCGGCGGCTGTTTCCCCAACTCGGCACGGTGAAGTGGCAGCAGGCATGGACCGGCTGGGTGGCGATGACCACCGATCATTTCCCTCGTTTGCACGAGCTGGCGCCGGGGCTGTACGCCGGCCTGGGCTACAACGGCCGCGGCATCGCGGCGGCGACGATGATGGGACGCGATCTCGCGGCGCTGGTGCGCGGCGCGCGCGACGATGCGACCGTGTTCCCGCTGACGCCGCTGCGTCCGCTCGGCTGGCACCGCATCGCGCCGACGCTGATTCGCGGCCTGGTGCAGGTCTATCGTGTGCGCGACATGGTCGATGATTACCGGCTGCGGCGGACCGCCGCGTAACAGGTGGAGATGGAGGAAACGCCGATGAGCGTTGCCGACAAGGTTGTCCTGATCACCGGCGCCGCGCGCGGCCTCGGGTTCGAATACGCACGCTTCCTGGGCGAGGCCGGTGCGTGCATCGTCGCCGGTGACGTCGCCGACTGCGGTGCCGCCGTCGAGGCGGCCGGCAACGGCGCGATCGGCGTCACGCTCGATGTGACCGACATCGCATCCGCCGATTCGATGGTGGAACTGGCGATGGAGCGCTTTGGCCGGGTCGATGCCCTGATCAACAACGCCGCGCTTTATGGCTCGCTGCGCGGCGGCCGCTTCAACCAGATCGCGGAAGCCGATTGGGATGCGACCATGGCAGTGAACGTCAAGGGCATCTGGAACTGCTGCAAGGCGGTGGTGCCGGCAATGCGCCAATCCGGCGGCGGATCGATCATCAACATTGCGTCGCTGGCTGCAACCTATGGGATGCCATTCGCATTGCATTACACCACCTCGAAGGCGGCGGTGATCGGGCTTACCCGCGGCCTCGCCCGCGAACTCGGCCGCGACAACATCCGGGTGAACGCGGTGGCGCCATCCGCGGTGATGACCGAGGGTACCGCCGAGTTCTTCGGCGAACGCCTCGATCGCGGACTGGAGGTGATCCGTGCCGGTCAGTCGATCCAGCGCACGCTGCAGCCGGGCGACCTGACCGGCACCATCGCCTGGCTGATCTCCGACGGCAGCGGTTTCGTTACCGGACAGACCATCGCGGTCGATGGCGGCACCGTCTTGCTCTGATCGCCACTGACGGTAGATTGCCGGCAACATCGCATCGCTGGGGAAATGTTCATGCCAAGGACCACAATGTCTCGCCGTGCCGCGCTCGCCGGCCTCGCCGCCAGCCCGGTCGCCATGGAATTCCTGCGCAGCGCGGTTGCGCAGGCACAGCAGAGCGGCCTGTCGCAGTCCGGCCTGGTGGGCGAGATCCAGGGCCCGACGATGATCACCGATCCGGCAAAGTGGCCGAAGCAGTTCTCGGAAGCGCCGATGCTCGCGGAGCAGGTGAAGGCCGGGAAACTGCCGCCGGTGGAGCAGCGCATTCCCGCGGAACCGATGGTGTGGCAGCCGCTGAACGAGATCGGCAAGTATGGCGGTACCTGGCGGCGCGCGTTCACCGGACCGGCCGATGGTGAGAACGGCAACCGCATTCTGTCGTCCGACAAGCCGCTGCACTGGAGCGCGGACGGCAGCAAGATCGTACCCAGCGTCGCCAAGGGCTACGAACTCGGCGAAGACGGCAAGACCTACACGCTGTACCTGCGCAAGGGCATGAAATGGTCCGACGGCGCACCCTATACCGCCGACGATTTCATCTTCTGGTTCGAGGACATCTACAACAACCCGGAGATCGTACCGACGCCGACCCCCGAGATGCGTCCGCAGGGAAAGCCCGGCCGGATGGTCAAGGTCGACGACACCACCGTGCGCTGGGAGTTCGACGTACCGTATTACCTGTTCGAGGACATGATGGCCGGCGATACCGCGATGGGCGGTGGACAGGCCGTCCGCCAATCCGACAAGGTCAGTTTCGGCGCCTACGCGCCGGGCCATTACCTCAAGCAGTTCCTGCCGAAATACTCGTCGGTCGAGGCAGTGAACGCACGCGCGAAGCAGGAAGGGTTCGAGAACTGGGTGCAGATGCTCCACTTCAAGAAGGACTGGAGACTCAATCCCGATGTGCCGGTGGTCGGGCCGTGGCGGAGTGTGCGGCCGATCAACAACCCGATCTGGCTGCTGGAGCGCAATCCGTACTACTACGCGGTCGATACCGCAGGCAATCAGTTGCCCTATTTCGATCGGATCCAGTTCACGCTTGCCGAGAACCTCGAGGTCGTCAATCTCCGCGCGATGGCCGGCGAATACGACGAACAGGAGCGTCACATCGACCTCGGCAAACTTCCGGTGCTGCTCGATAACCAGGCCAAGGGCAACTACAAGGTCCATCTGGATCTCGGTTTCGCCGGATCCGACTTCATGTTCCACGTGAACCAGAGTTTCACGGCCGATCCGGAAGTCCGCAAATGGCTGACCAACGCCGATTTCCGTCGCGCATTGTCGCTTGGCATCGATCGTGACCAGTTGAACGAGACGTTCTGGCTGGGTGTCGGCACGCCCGGCTCGCCCGAGCCCGGCGAGAGCATGCCGCAAAGTCCCGGCTCGGAATGGCGCAAGAAGTGGTCCACCTATGATCCGGCACAGGCCAACAAGATGCTGGATGGCATCGGCCTGGCGAAGAAGGATGCGGACGGCTTCCGGGTCCGCACCGACAATGGCGAGAGACTGCGGCTTCAGGTGATCGCGATCGCGGCGTTCCTGCCATATCCCAAGCTGTCCGAAATGGTCGCCGACCAGTGGCGCAAGATCGGCATCCAGGCGGATGTCAAGGAAATGGAGCGCGGGCTCGGCTTCGCCAAGTCATACAACAACGAACATCAGCTGTTCGTCTGGAACAATGGCGGGACCGAGCTGCTGTACCTGTTTCCCACCTGGGCGGTGCCCGTGGTGCAGAACGCTGCGTTCGGGCCCGAGTACGCGACATGGTATTCGTCCGGTGGCAAGCAGGGCACCAAACCGGACGATCCGAACATCCTCAAGATATTCGATCTCTACACCGAGGCCGCCGGCCTGCGGTCCGAAGGCCGCAACCGCAATGCGCAGGAGATCTGGAAGATCCTGGTCGATCAGCAGTACGGCATCGGCACGGTCGGCCAGTCGCCGGCGGGACTCGGCGTGCGCCTGGTGTCGAACCGGCTGGGCAATATCGCCGCGCGGGTGTGCAATGCACAGCATTGCCGCACGCCGGGGAATTCGCATCCCGAGACGTGGTACTTCAAGGCATGACCGGGCGGCGGTAGTTCATGCTGACCTATCTCGCCCGGCGTCTGGTGCTGGCGGTAATCACCATCTTCGCGATCACGTTGGTGACCTTTGCCATCCTGCACCTGCCGCCGGTGGATTTCGTCACCGCCTACGCGGCCCAGGCGGCCGCCTCGGGCACCCAGATCTCGGCTGCCGAAGCGGACGCCATGCGCCTCGCCTATGGCCTCAATCAGCCGCTATGGGTGCAGTACTGGAAATGGCTGGCCATGGTGGTGACCGGCGATTTTGGCCGCTCGTTCGAATACGGCCGGCCGGTGACCGAAGTCATCGGCGACCGGCTGTGGCTCACCATACTGCTGTCGCTGGGGGCTATCGTCATCACCTGGGGACTGGCCTTGCCGATCGGCATCTACTCCGCGGTGCGACAATACTCGTTCGGCGACTATTTTTTCACCTTCCTGGGCTTTGTCGGGCTCGCCGTTCCGAACTTCCTGCTGGCGCTGATCGTGATGTATTTCGGGCTGCGGTGGTTCGGTATCAGTGTCAGCGGCCTGTTCTCTGCCGAGCAGCAACTGGCGCCCTGGACCTGGGCGAAGCTCACCGACCTGCTCCAGCATCTTCCGGTACCAATCCTGATCCTCTCCCTGGCCGGTACCGCGCAGCTGGTACGGATCATGCGCGCCAATCTGCTGGATGAGCTGCGTCGCCCCTACGTCGTCACCGCACGGGCGCGCGGACTGCCGGAATCGCACGTCATCCTGAAATATCCGGTAAGAGCCGCGCTCAATCCGTTCGCCAGCACCATCGGCTACCTGCTGCCGTTCATGGTCTCCGGCTCCGTGATCATCTCCGTCGTGCTCAGCCTGCCGACAGTCGGGCCGCTGCTGCTGCGATCGCTGCTGTCGCAGGACATGCTGCTGGCGTCCAGCATCATCCTGATGCTGGGGGTGCTCACGGTGATCGGCACGCTGATTTCCGACCTGCTGCTGATGTGGATCGATCCTCGCATTCGGCTCGGTCAGCTCCGGTGAGCGACGCCGTCATCGACGAACCGCTGATCACCGAGGCGGAATCCCGCGTTGCCGTTGCGACCCAGCGCCAGCTCATCTGGTGGCGCTTCCGCAAGCACCGGCTGGCGCTGGTCAGCGCGGTGATCGTCGGCCTGTTCTACCTGGTCGCGTTGTTCGCCGACGTGCTGGCCTATGCGCCGCCGTTCGATACCGAGGCAGCGCGCAGCTACATTCCGCCGCAGCCGATCCACTGGTTCGATGCCGACGGACGATTCGACCCGCATGTCTATGCGCTGAAGGGCAAGCGTGACCCGCGCACCTTCAAGCTGAGCTACGCGCCGGATCCGAGCGAACCGCGCGATCTGGTGCTGTTCGCACACGGCTATCCCTACGCGTTCCTGGGCGTGATCCCCTCCGACATCCATCTGTTCGGTGTCGCCGGCGGCAAGCCGGAGAACGCGCTGTTCCTGCTCGGCACGGATCAGCTCGGCCGCGACCTGTACTCGCGCCTGATACTCGCGACGCGCACCTCGCTCACCATCGGGCTGGCAGGCGTGACGCTCAGCCTCGTGCTCGGCGTGCTGCTTGGCGGCATCTCCGGGCTGCAAGGCGGCTGGGTCGATACCGTGATCCAGCGCATCATCGAAATTCTGCGCTCGATCCCGACCATCCCGCTGTGGATGGGTCTCGCCGCGGCGGTACCGGCGAGCTGGACGCCGCAGCAGGTGTATTTCGCCATCACGCTGATCATCTCGCTGATCGGCTGGACCGAACTCGCGCGGGTGGTGCGCGGCCGGTTCCTGGCGCTGCGCGAGGAGGATTTCATCACCGCCGCCGAACTCGCCGGCGCCTCGCGTCTGCGCATCGTCTTCCGCCACATGGTGCCATCGTTCCTGTCGCACATCATCGCCGCGATCAGCCTGGCGCTGCCGGCGATGATCATCAGCGAAACCACGTTGTCATTCCTGGGCCTCGGCCTGCGACCGCCGGCGATCTCCTGGGGCGTGCTGCTGCAGGACGCACAGAACCTGCAGACGCTCGGCCTGGCACCCTGGCTGTTGTTCGCCGCGGTACCAGTGATCGTGGTGATCCTGGCGTTCAACTTCCTGGGTGACGGGCTGCGCGATGCGGCCGATCCGTATGGCTGAGCCGATCCTCTCGGTACGCGATCTGCACACGCATTTCTTTCCAGACGAAGGCGTGGTGCGCGCAGTCGATGGTACGTCGTTCGACCTGTTTCCCGGCCGCACCCTCGGCATCGTCGGCGAATCCGGCTGCGGCAAGAGCGTCACCGCGCGCTCGATCCTGCGTATCGTCGAACGCCCCGGCCGCATCGTGTCCGGCGAGATCGTGCTGCGTCGCGTCGATGGACGCGCCGTAGACCTGGTGAAGCTCACCGTCGACGGCCCCGACATGCGTGCGATCCGCGGCGGCGAGATCGGCCTGGTGTTTCAGGAGCCGATGAGTTCGCTGTCGGCATTCCATACCGTCGGCAACCAGCTCATCGAGGCGATCCGTCTGCATGCCACGCTGTCGAAACGCGCGGCTCGGGCGCGCGCGATCGAGCTGCTGGCAATGGTCGGCATTCCGCGCCCCGCACAGCGGGTGGACGCGTATTCGTTCGAACTGTCGGGTGGACTGCGCCAGCGGGTGATGATCGCGCTTGCGCTCGCGGCGGAACCGCGCATCCTGATCGCCGACGAACCGACCACCGCGCTCGATGTCACCACGCAGGCGCAGATCCTGGAGCTGATCCGCCGGCTGCAGCAGGAGCGCGGGCTGGCGGTGATCCTGATCACCCACGACATGGGCGTGATCGCCGAGATGACGGACGATGTGGTGGTGATGTATCTCGGCCACGAGGTGGAGAAGGGGCCGGTGGACGCGATCTTCCACGCACCGCGGCACCCGTATACACGATCGTTGCTGCGCTCGATCCCGAGCGTGCTGGCCGAGCCGCGGGCGCGGCTGGCGACGATCGCGGGCTCGATCCCGCATCCTTATGCGAGGCCGCCCGGGTGCCCGTTCCATCCGCGCTGTCCCGACCATATCGCCGGTGTGTGCGAGAGGTCGTTCCCCGCCGAGGTCGCGATCGGCGACCGGCATGACGTCGCGTGCCATCTCTACACCAGCGGTGTGTGCACACTGCTCCCCCTCCCCTTGCGGGAGGGAGAGTCGTGAGCAGCGTTCTCGACGTGCGCGCCCTGCGCAAATTCTATCCTGTCCGCCGCGGCCTGCTCAGCCGGGTGGTCGGCCACGTTCGCGCCGTCGATGATGTTAGCTTCACCATCGACCGCGGCGAGACCCTGTCGCTGGTGGGCGAGAGTGGCTGCGGCAAGACCACCACCTCGCGCTGTATCCTGCGCGCGATCGCTCCGACCGGTGGCGAGATCCGCTTCCGCACCGAAAGCGGCGCCGAGATCGACGTGGCGCGGCTGCCGCGCAAGGACCTGCGACCGCTGCGGCGCCAGATGCAGATGATCTTCCAGGACCCGTTCTCGTCGCTCAACCCGCGCATGACGATCGCCGAGATCATCGGCGAACCGCTGCTGGTCAACGGGATGACCGACACCCGCGCTCGTAACGCGCGCGTGGCCGAGCTGCTCGAGCTGGTGCATCTGCCGAGTGCCTATCTGAACCGCTTCCCGCACGCCTTCTCCGGTGGGCAGCGTCAGCGTATCGGCATCGCGCGCGCGCTCGCTCTGTCGCCGTCGCTGATCGTAGCGGATGAACCGGTGTCGGCGCTGGATGTGTCGGTGCAGGCGCAGATCGTCAACCTGATGCTGGAGCTGCAGGATCGGCTGGGCATCGCCTATCTGTTCGTCGCGCACGACCTGTCGGTGGTGAAGCATGTCAGCCACCGTGTGGCAGTGATGTACGCGGGCAGGATCGTCGAGGTGGCGCCCACAGCGGCATTATTTGCGACACCGCGGCATCCCTACACCGAGGCGCTGCTGTCGGCGGTGCCGGTGCCGGATCCGCGGCTCAGGGCGAAGCGGATCGTACTGGAAGGGGACGTGGCGGATCCCTTGGACCCGCCGCGAGGCTGCGTCTTCCATCCGCGGTGCCGGTATGCGGTGGAGCGGTGCCGCGAGGAGGTGCCGGTGCTGGAACAGGTGGCGGCTGAACACTTCGTCCGATGTCACAGGAAGCACGAAGTTGTTCTGGCCGGAGTGACCGGCGGGCCTCAGGCGGCTCAATGACCGGGAGCGCACCGGATTCGACAGCCCCGGCACGCCAGTGCCGGAGCCGGGTTCGGTTGCCCTGCTCGGTCTGGGTCTCCTTGGGTTGGCCGCGACGAGAACGATCCGCGGGCAGCGAAGCCGCCTAGGGTGAGCTCCCGAGCCCGAGTAAGCGGGCTAGAGAGCGTGTGAGCCAGGATCTCCCGGGAGGCCGCTTCCCGGGAGGGGGAAGGCCGGTGATGCCGTCCTCGCGATCGATCTCGGCGACCAGTCGATCCAGCGCGTCGTCCAGGAAGTCGGCGCGCCAGACGTCGGGTGGCGGCCATCGCGTCAGGTAGCGTTCGCGCCCAGCTTCGTCGAGCGCGTTCCAAAATGGCCGCCACACCAGGTTCAGCCAGGGTTCCCCCGCTTCGCGCCAGAAGAACTCGTCCGGCGGGATTCCCGGATATGCCACCCAAGGTGGCTTTGGCTCCGCGCGGTCAGTCATCGTCATCCTCTGGCGGCACCAGGAGCGAGCTGGCGAAGTCCGCGCCGAAGAAGCCAACGAAACCTCCGACGAAAGCGCCGACAGCGCCGAACGCGAGGGCCCCTGGGCCGGTCTCGATCCCGAGCGCCAGTCCGATCGATCCAAAAACCTGCATCCCGGCCCAGGCGCCTGCCCAGCCGCCAACCTGGTGCGTCGTCTCGACTGCGAGCGGCTTCCAGGATCCGATATCGACGGACTCCCGTGTCGCCACGCCCAGATCATAGACCGTCAGTACAATTCCCACACCCTCGACAAACTGCAAGGCACGCGTCGAAGCCATCGACGCCGCCCCCTTGACCGCCGCAGGGGGGACCTTGCCGGCGATCAGAACCTCACGATCCACATCCTTCGACAGCCTGCCGATCCGCTCGATCCGCTCCAGTAACTCCGTGTTCCTTCTCGACTTGGCCCCGATGCGCTGAAGGTCCTCGGCAATCTGGTCGGCTTCGACGATTTTGATGCCCGACTTCTCCAGCTTGGACGCATCGATCCAAAAGCGGCGCCCCTGGAACCGCGGGCTGCCAAGCAACCGTTCGCTCGCCGAGATGAACTGGCTGTCCGTTCGCCCCAGCACATGGCGCCCGACCGAGACCGTGGATCTCGGATCACGCGGCAGGAAGCCGTATTTTTCCGGATTGAGGATCTGCTGCATCAACTCCGCGTCGAGATCTTCCACCGGCAGCGCCACGCGCCGGACCACCTTCCTGGTGAGAGGGTTGACCTCGTCGGCCAGCATGAAGACGTGGGCGCGTGCAGGGACCCTGCTCGCAGGCCGCTTCTCGCCTCGGGTGGAGGGAGGCGCGATGGTCGAGGGATAGTACGGGCTAGCCTGCACGCTCCTCCGCGCCGGCTCCGGTATGACCAGAACCTGCCCGGGAGTGAGTTGCATGACCACCGAGAGGTGGTTGGCCTTCGCGATCACGTCCCACCGGTCCTCCGAGCCCAGGCACCGCTTCGCGATGCTGGTCAGCGTCTCGCCCTGGCTCACTTGGTAGAGCATGATCCCCATGAGATGCGCAGATCGTGTCGCCGGCGGCCAGCAGTTTTTTTGTCCGACCTGAATCCCGGTTGAACGCCTTCGATAGCGTACCGTAGTGTCGCGGCGAAGGAGAAGCACGGAATGACTCGGCTATCTCGATGCAAATTGCGCGCTGGGGTGCGGTAGGCATGCCGATCTGGACGCGAGACACCGCCCTGCTCAGGATGACGTCACCGCTCGGAGGAGACAGCCTGATTCCGATCACCCTGACCGCCCAGGAAGCGATCAGTCAGCCATTCTATTTCGAGGTCGATGCCGTTTGCCAGACCGGGCAGATCGATCCGAACGATCTGCTCAACAAGTCCGCCTGTGTGCTGCTCCAGTCGGGCGCGAGACCGATCCGCTATTTTCACGGCGTCGTGCAAAGCATGGTCGCGCTGGGGCCGGTTCGCGGTCGTGGCGGCGAATTCGAACTTTACCGGCTGGTCCTTGTGCCGCGACTGTGGTTTCTCGGCCAGACGGTGGACTGCCGCGTCTACGAAAACCAGTCGGTCAGCGATATCCTGCAGGCGATGTTCACCGACGCAGGGTTGACCGACGTTTCCGGACCACCATCAAGCGCCACGCGCGAGTACACGGTACAGTTCAACGAATCGGACCTGCACTTCGCCAGCAGGCTGATGGAGGAGGAAGGTTGGTTTTACTATTTCCATCATGAGGACACCAAGCATACGCTGGTCATTGTCAATCAGAACAGCAGCTTCCCGAACATCCCCCACGCCACCCTGTGCATTGGCGACGGCGATGGCCCTCCTCTGACGGGATTCAGCCTTGCCGCGGCCACGGTGCGCGGCAAGATGAAGCACAAGGATTACGATCCGGAGAATCCCAATACGCTGTTGCAGAACGAGCAGCCGACCACGTTGCAGACCTCCGGCGCCCCGACGCGCGATGACTTCCGCTGGCCGGCACTTACTTTCGACAACGGTACCGTCACCGATCGTGCCAAATGGCAAATGGAGGCGGCGGAGGCCGTGGCGACGGTGTATGATGGCGCCACACAATTTGGCGGCATCGTTCCCGGGGGAAAGTTCAAGGTCGAGAGCAGACCGGTCAGCTCTTGCGACGGTAGTTACGTGGTCCGCAGTGCGACCCACCATGGCAACGACGATACCTGGCTGAACCAGACCGCCATCGCGTCCTACTCCAATCGCTTCACCTGCATACCCGCCAGCGTGACCTGGCGACAACCGCTGGAGACGCCACGCCCGCGCATGGACGGTATTCACACCGCTCTCGTGCTCGGACCGCAGCATGGCAAGGACGCAGCGATCAGGTCCCAGGATGGGGAGGAAATCTATACGGACGATCTCGCCCGTGTGAAGGTGCGGTTTTACTGGGATCATCGAGGCGAGGCGACCGGCGGCAATGCCGTTTGGGCCCGGGTCGTCCAGCCCTGGGCCGGCAAGGGCTGGGGCGCGCAGTTCATCCCGCGCGTCGGCACCGAGGTAGCGGTCGCCTTCGTGGACGGCGACCCTGACCGGCCCATCGTGATTGGCGGCCTCTACAACGGCCGAGACACGCCGATCTACAGCAAGGCGGACAAGACCAAATCCGGCTTCCGCACCCGTTCCACCTTGAAGGGCGGCGCGTCCGAATTCAACGAGTATACTTTCGACGACAAGAAGGGCAGCGAGCTGATCTATGAGCAGGCCCAGAAGGACCTGAAGACCTACGTCAAGAACGACCAGACGCTCACCATCGACAACTGCCGCATCGTCACGGTGAAAAAGGACGAGACGGTCGATATCCAGAACAACCAGACCATCAAGGTGAAGCAGGACCACAGCCTCACGGTGACCGACGGCAACCGCTCGATCGCGGTCAGCAAGGGCAACAACAACTTCAGCGTCGATCAGGGCAACCACGACGTCAAGATCGGCATGGGCAACCACACGACCGACGTGAAGATGGGCAATGTCAGCCTGAAGGCCGATCTCGGCGCGATCAACAATGAGGCGATGCAGAGCATCGAGCTGAAGGTCGGCGAGAGTTCGATCACGATCGATCAGATGGGCGTCACCATCAAGGGCATGATGATCAGCATCGAGGGCCAGGTTCAGACCCAGCTGAAGGGTCTGATGACCCAGGTCAGCGCCGATGCGATGCTGCAGATCCAGGGCGCCATCACCATGATCAACTGACCTACCGGCATGTCGCAGACACTGGTCAAACTCATCGGTGGGGATCTCGCGGCGCTGACGCCGTTTCTGGCGCTGAGTCCGGAAGCGGCGGCGGCCATCGTGGGCTGTACTCAGGTGCCGGTCGCGCTGGAGCGGCTCGAGCAGGCTGGCTTTCTGACCGAGGCGACGCGGCTGGTCGCGCATGCGCTGCCGAAGCGCGAGGCGGTGTGGTGGGCGTGCATGTGCGTCAGTCACACCGCGCCGCCGGACCTGCCGCCGATCGATCGAGCCGCGTGCGAGGCGGCCGAGGAGTGGGTCCGCCAGCAGACCGACAAGACGCGGCGCATCGCCTTCGATCATGCGCAGGCTGGCGGCTGCATCAGTCCCGAGGCGTGGGCCGCAATCGCCGCGTTCTGGAGTGGCGATTCCATGTCGCCGGAGGGGCAGCCCGCCGTCCCTCCGGCGGCGCATCTCGCCGGCAGGGCCGCGGCTGGCGCGGTGGCACTCGCATCCGTCCGCGGTGACGTTACGCGGCGGCAAGCAAGATTGCGCCGGTTCCTCGAAAGTGGGCGTAATATCGCCGCGGGTGGCCCCGGCCGGCTGCCTGCCGAGACGGCATGACCCGACGAACCGGCGGCCGGCCGCATCACGGCTGAGACCATGCAACTGATCATGACGGTACTGCGCTGCCCGGACGCGGTGGCACCCGAGACCCGCAACGTTGCCGGCGGTGAGTTCTCCGTCGGGCGCGGACCTGGCGTTGACTGGGTGTTGCCCGATCCCGAGCGGCTGCTTTCCAAGCGACATTTCGTCGTGGCGTTCCGCGGCGGGACGTGGCAGCTCGCCGATACCTCGACCAACGGCACCTTCCTCAATCGTGAAGGCGATCCGATCGGCGCCGGCGATGTGCGCGGCCTGCACGATGGCGATCGGCTGCGCCTGGGCGCCTACGAGATCGAGGTGCGGCTGGTGGAAGACGCGGTACGGCCGCGCTCGGCGGCGGGCAGCAGCCCGTTCGCCGATCCGTTCGCCATGGACCCGTTCGGCCCGTCCCGGCCGGAGCGCAACCCGTTCGACGAACCGGACCATCCGAGCCTGCGCATCCCGCCCACGTCGGCGCAGTTGCCGCACGATTTCGATCCGTTGGCGCCGGAATCACCCGAAACACCATTTCGAGGTCCGACCCAGGCCGACAATTCGCCGGTCATGCAGGACGCATTCCGTGTGACTGCCGAACCCGGCCAGATGCCCCTGCATTCCGGCGGCGTAATCCCCGGCGATGACCTGTTGCCGGACGACTGGGACAAGGATCTGCTGGAAGGGATAGCGCCAGCCGGTGGCGCGCCACCGGCGCCGCCCCCGCAGCCGGTTGCGCGTGCACCGGCGCCGCAACCGGTTGAGCCCGAAATAGTCGAGTCACCGTTCGACGAACCGCCGGTTGCTCCGCCGCCCGTGGTGGCGACACCGCGCCCGGTGGTCACCCCACCCCCGGTGGCCATCCCGCGCCCGGTGCGCGCTCCGCCGCCGGAGAGCGAAGCGATTGCCGATGATGGCGCGCTGCTGGCGGCGTTCCTGGAAGGTGCCGGCCTGCAGGACGCGCAGCCGAAGGACCCGCCGGCGACAATGCTCGCGTTGGGCAAGGCGTTCCGCACTCTGGTTGCCGGTCTGCGGGCCGTGCTGATCGCGCGTGCCCAGATCAAGAGCGAATTCCGCATCGAGCAGACGATGATCCAGGCGCACGGCAACAACCCGCTGAAATTCTCGGCCGGCGATGATGACGCGCTTGCCGCGCTGATCGGAACCGGCCGCCGCACCGACATGGCACCGCACGAGGCAGTAGCGGATGCGCTGCGCGACATCCGGCTGCACGAGCTCGCCTCGATGGCGGCGATGCAGTTCGCGGTGCGCGCAGTGCTGGATGGGCTCGATCCGGCAAAGCTGCGCGCGCAGGCCGAGCAGGGCGGCGCCATGACGGTGTTGCCGGCGCAGCGGAAGGCGCGCGCCTGGGACGCGTACGAGGCACTGCACGCCCGCACCGTGCAGGCGCTCGCCGATGATTTCGACAGCGTGTTCGGCAAGGCGTTCGCCCGCGCCTATGAGCGTTCGCTGCACGAGGTGTCCGCGAAGGAGCGACTATGATCCGCCGCCGTTCCCTGCTGAAGCTGCTCCCGGTCACGGCTCTGGCCCAGTGCGGGCCGAAGCCTCCCGGCGTGGTGACGCTGACGATGATCGGCAGCGCCGACCAGAACCCGGACAGCGCCGGCAAGGCTGCGCCGGTCGCGGTGCATATCTACCAGCTCACGCAGACCGCGAAATTCGAGCGCAGCGACGTGTTCGCGTTGACCGAGCACGAGCAGCAGACGCTGGGCCAGGACGATGCCGCATCACAGGAAATTGTTCTGTCGCCCGGCGAGACGCAGACCAAGCAATTCGAGCTGAAACCCGGCGTGCAGGCGATCGGCGTGGTCGTGTTGTATCGCGACATCGACAATGCGCAGTGGCGTGCCGATTCGGCAGTTGCCACCAGCGGGCCAACGAAACTCACACTGAACGTGGGCAAGCTTGCTATTACGCTGAAGTCCGGCTGACCTGATGCGGGCTGCCGACTGGGGGGATGCCGATCGATGAGCTGGACGAACCGCGTGGTCTGGCAGGAAGGCATGTTCCTGCGCACGCAGCATTTCCAGCAGCAGGATCGCTGGATGGAGCAGCTTGTGCGCGGGCGCGTGCAGGCGTTGCGCCCGCATCCCTGGGGTCTGGTGGAGTACGCGCTGGATCGCGATCTGCTCGGCACCGGCCGGTTCGCGCTCGCCTCGGCAACCGGCGTGTTCGAGGATGGCACGCCGTTCTCGCTGCCCGGCGAGACCGACCATCCGCCGCCGCTCGAGCTGCCGGACAGCGCGCGCAACGTGCTGGTGTATCTCGCGCTGCCAATCCGCCAGGCGGGAGCGGTCGAGGTCGCCGACAGTGCCACCGAGGGCCGCTATGCGGCGCGGCCGTTCGAGGCGTACGACACGCATTCGGCGTCGCCGCAACCGGCCGAGTTGCAGGTCGGCCGATTGCGCATGCGCTACCTGCTGGAGACCGATGAGCGCACCGGTTATCTGTCGATTGGTCTGGCGCGGGTCGCCGAGGTCACCGCGGATCGCCGGATCATCCTGGATGACCGATGGATCCCGCCGTCACTGGTGTGTTCCGCCGCCCCTCCGCTGGCGGGGTTGATTGCCGAGTTGCTGGGGATGCTGAACCAGCGCGGCGAGGCGCTGGCGGCGCGCATGACCGCGCCGGGTCAGGCAGGCGTCGCACAGGTCGCCGACTTCCTGCTGCTGCAATCGCTCAACGGCTGGCAGAATGTGCTGGCGCACTGGGCGGATGCGGCCAACCTGCATCCCGAGGCGCTGTACACCGCGCTGGTGCAGATGGCCGGTGAGTTTTCGACGTTCCTGGAGACGCGGCGGCCGAATGCCTACCCGGGGTATCGGCACGATGATCTGCAACGAAGTTTCGCGCCCGTGGTGGCCGATCTGCGGCGCGCGCTGTCGGCTGTGCTCGAGGCGACAGCGATCCCGATCCCGCTGCGCGAGGCGCGTCACGGCGTGCGCGTCGGATCGATTACCGACCGCGCGATTCTGCGGGCGTCGAATTTCGTGCTGACGGTGCAGGCGGATGTACAGGCCGAGCAGCTGCGCCGGCTGTTCCCCTCGCAGGTGAAGATCGGCGCGGTGGAACATATTCGCGAGCTGGTGAACGTGGCCTTGCCGGGGATCGCGGTGCGGCCGCTGCCCGTGGCGCCGCGACAACTGCCGTTCTACGCAGGGGCGACCTATTTCGAGCTGGACCGCGCCAGCTCGCATTGGCAGCAGATGCAGAACTCGGGCGGGTTCGCGATCCACGTATCAGGGGATTTCCCCAATCTGCGGCTGGAACTTTGGGCGATACGCGGATGAGACACCCCCTCCGGTGAGCGACAATCCGTTCTCCGAACCCGACGACTCCGATCGCACCGTCATCCGGCCGGTTCCCGGTGGCCGCCGCGCGGCTCCCGCGCCGGAGTCGCCGTCACCAGCGTTTGGCTCGCCCGCGCCGTCCGCGCCATTGCCCGCCCGCGCCGCTGCGGCATTTCCGACCGAAGGCGCGGAAACCATCAGCTTCGGCCTCAACCCGCTGATCGAAGCCGCCGCACCGTTGCTCCAGCTTCTGGCGCGCCTGCGCAACACCTACAGCCAGCCAGATTCCGGCGACCTGCGCGAGCGCGCGATCCAGCAGATCCGCGCCTTCGAGCAGGCATCGCGCGATGCCGGCGTGCCGTTGGACCAGCTTCGCCCCGCACACTATGCACTGTGCGCGAGCCTCGACGACGTGGTGCTGAACACGCCCTGGGGCAGCAGCGGCGCCTGGGCGGCGCGCTCGCTGGTCTCGACCTTTCACCAGGAGGTACGCAGCGGCGAACGGTTCTTCGATCTGCTTACCCAGCTTCGGCAAAACCCCGGCACGTTCCTGCCGGTGCTGGAGCTGATGTATCTCTGCCTCAGCCTGGGCTTCCAGGGCCGATACCGCCTCTCTCCCCGCGGACCCGGCGAACTCGATCGGCTGCGCGAGGACCTCTACACGATCATCATGCGCCAGCGGCAGGCCGCCGATCCGGCGCTGTCGCCGCATTGGCAGGGTGTGCCGGCGCCGTACCGGCCGGCCCGCTTCGTGGTGCCGACCTGGGTGATGGGCGCGTGCGCGCTCGCGGTGATCGGTGGGTTGTTCGTGTGGTTCTCCACCGGCCTCAACGCCGCCTCGGACGATGTGTTCGCACAACTTCTTGACGCGCCGCTGGCGCACATGCCGCAGATCGCCCGTCCGGCGCCGGTGCGTCCACCGCCACCGCCGCCGGCAGTCGCGCCGGAACCGCTCTACGTGTTCCTCAAGCCCGAGATCGACCAGGGGCTGGTCACCGTGCTGGGCAATCACGCGATGCCGATCGTGCGCATCCGCAATGCCGGCATGTTCGCGTCGGGCAGCGCGACGGTGGCACCGAGCTATGTCCGCCTGCTCGAGCGTATCGGCGAGGCGCTGAAGGCGGAAAAAGGCCCGGTGACCGTCGACGGATATACCGACAACCAGCCGATCCACACCGTGCAGTTCCCCTCCAACTTCCAGTTGTCGCAATCACGCGCGGAGGCCGCACGCGCGATCATCGTGCGCGTACTTGGCGATCCCGGCCGCGTCACGGCGCAAGGCCACGCGGATGCCGATCCGGTCGCGCCCAACACGACGCCGGCTGGCCGCGACCAGAACCGGCGCATCGAAGTCGTGCTGCGGAGGCAGGGCTGAGCCATGCGTGCCGTCCTGCGCTTTCTCGGGTCTCGCTGGTTCCTGAGCTTCGTCGGCGTTGCCCTGCTGGGCGTATTGGTCTGGCTGTTCGGACCGTTCCTGACGTTCCTGGAAGGTTGGCTTCCCCGCGTCATCGTCGTCGCGATGATGCTGTTGATCTGGGCCGGGGTGAACTTCTGGCTCGATCGCCGGCGCAGGAAGAACGAGGCCGCGCTGGTCCAAGGCGTGACCGCCGTCCAGGTCGATCCGACCGCAGCCGCGTCCGCCGAGGAAGCGGCGGCGATGCGGGAAAGGCTGACCACGGCACTGGCGCTGCTGAAGCGGGCGTCCGGCTCGCGCGGCTATCTGTATCAGCAGCCATGGTATGCGATCATCGGCCCGCCCGGCGCCGGCAAGACCACCGCACTGCTGAACGCCGGCCTGTCGTTTCCGCTCGCGGCCGAAATGGGACAAAGCGCGGTCGCCGGCGTCGGTGGCACGCGGATGTGCGACTGGTGGTTCACCGAGACCGCGGTGCTGATCGACACCGCCGGCCGCTATACCACGCAGGACTCCGACAGCGCGGTGGACAAGGCTGGCTGGCTGGCGTTCCTCGGCCTGCTGAAGCGCACCCGCGCGCGCCAGCCGCTGAACGGCGTGCTGGTTGCAATCGCGCTGTCCGACATCGCTGCCGCACCCGCCGTGGAACGTCTCGCGAATGCGCGCGCGGTCCGCCGCCGCGTGAAGGAACTCTATGACCAACTCGGCGTGCGTGTGCCGGTGTATGCGGTGTTCACCAAGGCCGACCTGATCGCCGGCTTCACCGAATTCTTCGATGACCTGGATCGTGAGCGACGGGGCCAGGTCTGGGGTGCGACGTTCCCGTTGAACAAGACCGAGGCCGGTACCGCCGGGCTGTTCGGCGGCGAGTTCAGGCTGCTGGTCGAGCGGCTGAACCAGCGCCTGCTCGACCGGCTCCAGACCGAGCGCAGCCCGGAGCGCCGCGCGCTGATCGCCGGCTTCCCGGCCCAGGTGGCGAGCCTCGCTGCCCCTCTCGGCGAATTCCTCACCGAGGCGTTCGGCGGTTCCCGCCTCGATCCCGCACCGGTGCTGCGCGGCGCCTACCTGACCTCCGGCACCCAGGAAGGCACCCCGATCGATCGCCTGACCGGCGCGATGGCGCGCAGCTTCGGCATCGACTCGCAGCGCGCCACATCGCTGCGTCCGGAGCAGGGACGCAGCTATTTCCTCGGCCGGCTGCTGAAGGACGTGATCTTCGGCGAGGCGATGCTGGTCTCGCGCGATCCCGCCCAGATTCGCCGCAACCTGTTCGTCCGTGCCGGTGCTGCCGCGGTCGCGCTGCTGGTCGCGCTGGGCGGCGTGGCCGCACTGGTGCAGACGCGCGAGGCGAACCAGGCCGCGCTCGATGAGTCCCAGACCGCGCTCGCCGCCTATGTGAAGGCCGCGCAGGCGGTCCCGCTCGATCCGGTGACCACCGATCCGCAGATTGCCACTGTTGTCCCGCTGATCGACCAGGCGCGTGCCCTGCCGTTCGGCGTCGATGCGCCGCCGCCGCCGACCCAGTGGTTCCCCGGCCTGTCGCAGACCGGCAAGCTCGGCGCCGGTGCACGCCAGGTGTATCGCCACGCGCTCCAGCACATGCTGTTGCCGCGACTGCTGGTCCGGCTGGAAGGCCAGATGCGGACCCACTTCGAGCAGCCGGCGTTCCTCTACGAGGCAACGCGCGTCTATCTGATGCTGGGCTCCGCAGGTCCGCTCGATCGCGACCTGGTCAAGGAATGGATGAGCCTCGACTGGCAGCTGCAGTGGCCCGGTCCCGCCGCGAAGCCGCTGCGCGACACTCTGGAGCGCCATCTCGCGGCACTGCTCGACCAGCCGCTGGAGAAGGTGCCGCTGGACGGTGCGCTGATCGAGGACGCGCGCCGCACGTTCAGCCGGGTGACCCTGGCGGAGCGTGTCTACGGCGCGATCAAGGGGTCGCAGCCGGCGCGCGCGCTCCCGCCGTGGCGGCCGGCCGATGCCGCCGGAGCGTCCGGTGTGCGCGTGTTCATCCGCGGCTCCGGTGCGCCGCTCACCGAGGGCGTGCTGGGATTCTACACCATCGATGGCTTCTACAAGGTGCTGCTGCCCAATCTGCCGTCGGCGACCATGCAGGTCGCGAGCGAGAGCTGGGTGCTCGGCAAGGACGCACAGATCGATCCGACCAGCCCGCAGGTTTTGACGCTGCAGCGCGACGTGATCGCGCTGTACACCGCGGACTATGCCAGGCAATGGGACGCCCTGCTGGCCGATCTCGACATCGAGCCGATGCGCAATCTGCAGCAGGCGGTGCAGGATCTGTACATTCTTGCCTCGCCGCAGTCGCCGATGCGTGACCTGCTGGCCGGCATCACCCGCCAGCTTACCCTGACCCAGCCGCCCCCGCCGCCCCCCGGTGTCGCCGGCGCCGCGCAGGCCGCGGCACAGGCCGCGACGGCCGCGGCGACGCAGGCAGCGACCAGCGCCGCCGGCCGGCTGCAGAGTGTGCTCGGAGCCGCCAGTGGGCCGCCCCCGGAACCGCCAGGCAAGGCGATCGAGGACCGCTACGCCAAGTTGATCGCGTTCGTCGGCAAGGGACCCGGCGCACCGATCGACAATGTGCTGAAGCTGCTGAACGATCTCCAGATGCAGCTCGCCAAGCTGGCGGCCGCGCCGGCCGGCGGTACGGCGGCGGCAGTCGGCAGCGGCGACGATCCCGCCCAGTTGCTGCAGGCCGAGGCCGCCCAGAGTCCGCAACCGGTGGCGCGCTGGCTGCAGGCACTTGCCATCAGCGGCAACCAGCTGCGCGGCGGCGGTGCGCTGGACCAGGCGAAGAAGGCATTCGGCGCGCCGGGTGGACCGGCCTCGCTGTGCAGCAAGGCTGTGACCGGCCGCTACCCGTTCGTCCCCGGTGCCACAACAGAAATCCCGCTGGACGACTTCGCCAAATTGTTCGCGGCAGGCGGGCTGCTCGACAAGTTCTTCAACGACCACCTGCAGACCTTCGTCGATACCTCGGGTGCGGTCTGGAAGGCACAACCGGTGGCCGGCGTGGCGCCGCCGGTCACGCCGGCCGATCTGACGCAGTTCCAGCGCGCTTCGCAGATCCGCGACCTGTTCTTTGGCGGCGGTGGCGCGCAGCCGACCGTACGGTTCGACATCGCACCGGCGGATACCGACGCCAAGGAGGTCACGCTCGACCTGGACGGACAGATCATATCGTACGCGCATGGGCCGATCCGCGCCACCTCGGTGACCTGGCCGGGACCGAACCGCATGAACAGCGCGCGGCTGGTGTTCGACCCGGCGCCATCCAGTGGTCCGTCGGTGCTTCAGGCGACCGGGCCGTGGGCGCTGTTCCGCCTGTTTGGCCAAGGCATGTTGCAGCAGAGCGGAGCGGCGGATCGTTACATGCTGAGCTTCACGCTGGGCGATCGTCACGCATCGTTCGAACTGCGGGCCGGGTCGGTGCTGAACCCGTTTGCCCCCGGAGTGCTGAAAGATTTCCAGTGCCCGGCCATGTGATCGCAGGCTTCTACGGCAAGCTGCCCGCGCGTGGCGATTTCGTCCACGCCGGTTTGCCGCGCGACTTTATCGACCCATGGGATGACTGGCTGCAATCGGTGATCGCCGGCAGCCAGTCGCTGATGGGCGAGGCGTGGCTGCCGGCCTTCCTCGAGGCGCCGGTCTGGCGCTTCATTCTGCCGCGCGGCATGTGCGGCAGTCAGGCGGTGCTTGGCCTGATGCTGCCCAGCGTTGACCGGGCCGGCCGATACTATCCGCTCACCTTCGCCGCGCTCAGCGAGCACGGCGTTGCCGAAACGTCGGGTGAGGGTTGGCTGAACGCCTGCGAGGATGCCGGACGCGCCGCACTGGAACAGGATACGCCACCGCAGGTGGTTGCCGACCTGGTCGTGTCGCCAGAACTGCCGGAAGTGCCGTCGAGCATTGCCGAAGCGACCTGGTGGAGCGAGGGCTCTGTGCGCGTCACGCCGTCGTCGCTGGTTCTGCGGTGTATGCCCGATGCAGCAACCTATGCGACGATGCTGGGCGCAGAAACCGAATGCACGGATGTCGCATCCGATGCATCGAGGCATGGCGAGGGGACATGGGAGTCGCCATCATGACGACGCCGCGCTTTCGTTCCTGGGCGGTGACGCATCCTGGCGCCAGGCGCAAGCATAACGAAGACGCGTACGTCGACCGGCCCGATCTCGGTATCTGGGCAGTGGCCGACGGAGCGGGAGGCCATGCGGCCGGCGAGGTTGCGTCCGGCATGATCGCCGACGCGCTGGAAGCCATTCCGATCGGTCTGTCGGCCCCGGAGTTGCTGGCGCAGGTAAGGCTCGCGATCGAGCACACGCACGTTGCGCTGCGCGAGGAGGCAACGCGCCGCGGACCGGATGTGCTGGTCGCGTCGACCGTCGTGGTGATGCTGGCGCGTGGCGACCATTTCGCCTGCCTGTGGGCCGGCGACTCGCGTGCCTACCTGCTGCGCCATGGCATTCTGCGGCAGATCACCCGAGACCACAGCCTGGTGCAGGAGTTGCTCGAGGCGGGAGCGATCGGTCCGGACGAAGTCATGAATCATCCGCGAGGCAACGTGATCACCCGCGCGGTGGGTGCGGAACTGGACGAGTTCCTGCTCGACAAGGTGAGCGACCGGTTGTTGTCGGGGGATCGCTTCCTGTTGTGCAGCGATGGTCTGTGCAAGACCCTGCCGGAAAGCGAAATGGCCAGTCTGCTTGCGGCGATCGACGGCACGCCGCCGCAGGCGGTGATCGACGCAGCGTTGGCATTGGACGCGAGCGACAACGTCACGGCGGTGATGGTTGCGGTGAGCTGAGAGGCAAAGCCGGAGAGGCGAACGCCTCTCCGGCTGCCAGGCTCCAGTATCAGGTGGTCTTGGCCAGAGTGAGGTCGTAGCCCTGCGTCACCGGTGTGCCCGACACCGAAGGATCGGTACCCGTGAATGACCAGACGACCTTGGTGAAGTTCAGCGACAGGCTTTCGGTCGGCATGTCGCCGCCGCTGCTGACGCTATAACCGCTCAGACCGGTGTTGGTGAGCTCGTAGTTGAGGAACTGGGTGGTTGCACCCTGGCTCGTCGTTGTGAAGGCGATCTTTACCGTGGTGTTGAGCTGGCCCGCTACCGAGTCAGTCCACAGGCCGGGCGACGATCCGTCCATGCGCTTGGTCACGACGATCTCGCTGACCGACGGGATCGAGCTTTCCCGGCTGGCCTGGCCGCTCATCGCGGAACCGATGCCGCGCCCGACGCCCCATTGGAACGAGGTCAGCTCGATCCACTTCTCGAAGCCCTGGGTCGTCACATCTCCGGGGACTTTGTCCCAGTTCATATAGATTGCCACATTCTACTCCTGTTGTTTCCGGCGAGGCGGTTAGAGGTTGCTAGCCGATATGGTATTGGAACGACCCACCGGTGTCCACGCCCACTGTGACCCCGCTGATCGTTGCACCATCCGCTAATCGAGATAACACTTCCGCTGAGAGTTCCGGCAGTAACGTACGTGAGAGGATCTTCTCCACGTTGCGTGCTCCGGACGATGTCTCAGTGCAACGCGCAGCTATCACGTCCGCCAGCTCTTTGTCCCAGGCGAATTTGGCACCATAAGATTCCTGGACTCTTCTGCTGATGCGTCCGAGCTGCAATTCCACGATCTGCCGGATGATCTCCGGCGAGAGCGGAAAATAGGGGACCAGATTCACCCGCCCGAGGAACGCCGGCTTGAACACCTTCATCAGCTCGGGCATCAGCGCATCGGTCAAGCCCGCCGCGTCGGGAGCGGTTTCCGGATCGGCGAACAGCCGCGCGATCAGATCGGTGCCGGCGTTCGAAGTCATGATGATGACGGTGTTTTTGAAGTCGATGTCGCGGCCCTCGCCGTCCTTCATGTTTCCCTTGTCGAACACCTGGAAGAAGATGTCCTGCACGCCGGGATGCGCCTTCTCCATCTCGTCCAGCAAAATCACCGAGTACGGGCGTCGTCGTACCGCCTCGGTCAGCACGCCGCCCTCGCCATAACCGACATAGCCGGGCGGGCTGCCCATCAGCAGGCTGACCTTATGCTCCTCCTTGAACTCCGACATGTTGATAACCGTCATATTCTGCTCGCCGCCATACAGCAGGTCGGCGAGGGTCAGCGCCGTCTCGGTCTTGCCGGTGCCGGAGGTGCCCACCATCAGGAACACGCCGATCGGTTTGCGCGGATCGGTCAGCCCTGCGCGTGAGGTGCGAATTGCCTGTGCGACTGCATCCAGTGCGTGCGGCTGCCCGACGATGCGGTGCGCCATCGCCTCCTTCAGGTGCAGCACGGTGCGGATCTCGTTAGCCTGCATGCGCCCGGTCGGAATGCCGGTCCATCCGGCGACCACTTCAGCGACCGCCTGGCGATCGACCACCGGGAAGATCAGCGGTATCTCGCCCTGCAGCTCGCGCAGCTTCGCCGAGGTGCCGGTGAGTTGCGTGCGCAACGCGTCCTTGTCCTCGGTGTTTGCCGGATCTTCGATCTTCGCGCGCGTCGCGCCGAGCTCGGCCGCCAGGCGCTTTTCCTGCTCCCACCGCGCCTCCAGCTCGGCGAGCTCCTGTGTGAGCTGCGCGCGCTCCTCCATCAGCCCGGCGCGCCGTACCTGGTGCGGCTCGCCGGCGGCGATCTCGCGATCGAGTATCGCGGTCTCGGTATCGATCAGCGCGATGCGTCGCTGACGGTCCTCGATCGGCGGCGGCACCGCGGCCTGGCTCATGCCGACGCGCGAGCACGCCGTGTCGATCAGGCTCACCGCCTTGTCGGGCAACTGGCGGGACGGAATATAGCGCGCCGACAGCCGTACCGCCTCGCTCACCGCCTCATCGAGGATGCGGACGTTGTGGTGCTTCTCCAGCGTATCGACCAGGCCGCGCACCATCGCCACTGCCATCGGCTCCGGCGGCTCATCCACTTTCACCACCTGGAAGCGCCGGGTAAGTGCCGCGTCCTTCTCGAAGTACTTCTTGTATTCCGCCCAGGTGGTCGCTGCGATGGTGCGCAGTTCGCCGCGCGCCAGCGCCGGCTTCAGCAGGTTGGCCGCGTCCCCCTGTCCCGCGGAACCGCCGGCACCGATCAACTGATGCGCCTCGTCAATGAACATGATGATCGGTTTCGGGCTCGCCTTCACTTCATCGATGACGCCGCGCAGCCGGTTCTCGAACTCCCCCTTCACGCCTGCGCCGGCCTGCAGGAGGCCGAGATCGAGAGTGCGCAGCGTGACGCCCTGCAATCCCGGCGGCACGTCGCCGGAGGCGAGACGTATGGCGAAGCCTTCCACCACAGCGGTCTTGCCGACGCCCGCCTCGCCGGTGAGGATCGGATTGTTCTGCCGCCGACGCGTCAGGATGTCGATGATCTGGCGGATCTCGGCATCGCGGCCGAGGATCGGATCGATCTTGCCGGCGCGCGCCTGCGCGGTGAGGTCGGTGGTGAACTGGTCGAGCGCGCCGGTTCCGCGCGGCGCCACCGGCGCGCCGTCGCTTGCGGATCCAGCCTCGCCCGCCGCGGCCGCCTGCTGTTCCGCTGCCTCCGCGCTGTTGGCGGTGATCGCGGCAAAATCGCGTTTCAGCAGATCGGGATTGATCTTGAGGAGTTGCCCGGATGCCTCGCGCGCGCGGCGCGCCAGCGTCTCGTCCGCCAGCAATGCCCATAACAGATGGCCGGAGCGGAGACGCGCAGCGCCCTGTTCGAGCGAGGCCAGGAGCCAGGCCTGCTTGGTGAGTTCCACAATGTCGGGCGCCAGCGACGGCGCACGTGAGTTGCCGGTCTTCAGCTTCTCCAACGCGCGGTTGAGATCGGTGACAAAACGCCCCTGGTCGATCTCGTAATGGCGCAGGATGGCCGCGATGTCGCCGTCCGCCCGGTCGGCGAGCGTCAGCAGCCAGTGTTCGATCTCGACGTTGTAGTGCGTGCGCGACAGCGTCATGCCCGCCGCTGCCTCGAGTGCGCGGCGGCAGGAATCGTTGAGCCGGCCTACCAGCTGCTTCAGATCGATCGTCGCCATCCGGCTTCCCCCAGGGGAGTGCTCCCCCTTTTCGCGCTTCGACAGTATGTGTTACGCGGAACCATTGTCCAGCAGATGAGAGGCGCGTGAATGGCGGACCTGCCGGAAGGTTTCGACCTCGAGGCTCTGCTGGCGCCGATCCCGGGTGACGCGCCGCAGGGCATCGACATCCGCGAGGATTTCTCCGCCACTTCTCCATACAATCGTCTGCGCGACGCGCGGTCCGAGGCACGTGACGCCGAGCGCGGGCAGGACGCCCCCGCGGCCGATCAGGAGGTTCGCGACCCGGCACCGTTCTGGCGCACAGTACGGGAAGTTGCGGTGAAGGCGCTGACCGATACCACCAAGGATCTGGAAGTCGCGGCCTGGCTTACCGAGGCGCTGGTGCGCAGCCATGGGCTGGCCGGGCTGGCGGCCGGCGCACAGGTCATTGCCGGCCTGGCCGAACGCTACTGGGACGGCGTGTTCCCGCTGCCGGACGAGGACGGGATGGAGACGCGCGTCTCGCCGGTAACCGGCCTGAATGGTCGCGACGGCAACGGCTCGCTGATGCAGCCGCTGTACAAGCTGACCTTGTTCAAACGCCGGCAGGATGACACGCAAGTCGCGCTCTACCAGTACCAGCAGGTCGAAAAGGTCAGCACGACCAATGCCGAGCGCCGCACGGCGTTCGAAACGTTGGAGAAGGACGCGCGCGCCGCGGAGAGCCGCGCGTTTGGCGGGCTGTACGCCGACGCCTGGGCAGCACGCGAGGCCTGGCAGGCGATGGCGAATGTGATGGATGCGAAGGCCGGCGCCGATGGACCCTCCACCACGGCGGTGCGCGATCTGCTGTCCGGGATCATCGATATCGCCAAACGCTACGCTCCGGCCGAAGCGGTTGCCGCTGTCGGGGTGCCGGCGGGCGAGGCGGCGGTCGGCGAGGCGGCAAGCGCCGATCTGCCGGAAACTGTGGCCGCTCCCGGCCCCACGGCATCGCCGGGCCGGATCGCCACGCGCGAGGACGCATTGCACGTGCTCGGCGATATCGCCGACTATTTTCGCCGTACCGAGCCGCACTCACCGATTTCCTATACCCTCGACGAGGCGGTGCGCCGCGGACGCCTGACCTGGCCCGAACTGCTGGCCGAGGTCGTGGCCGACATGAACACGCGAAACAGCATCCTGAGCATGCTTGGCATCCGCCCGGCGCCGCCTCCGGCGTAGCAATCGCACGGATTGATGTCGGCAGGTCTGTGACTTGCGTCACAGACAAAGGGAATTATTGACCGTAGTCGTCTCGCCTGTCTAATCTTTGGGCAGCCGGCCGGCGTACGGTCATGTGCCGACGAGTGCCGTCGGCACGCGCCGCTCACTGGAATGGGGAAGCTAGGCCATGAGTGCGAGTATCCACGACAAGCTCAATCGCGTCCGCAAGCCGCGGGTGCACATCACCTACCAGGTCGAGACCGAAGGTGCCGAAGTTCTCCGCGAGCTGCCGTTCATCGTCGGCATCATGGGCGATTTCTCTGGTGATCCGACCCAGGCGCTGCGTCCGCTGGCCGATCGCAAGTTCATCCAGATCGACCGCGACAACTTCAATGACGTCATGGCCGGGATGACCCCCGGACTGAAGATGCGGGTCGACAACAAGCTGTCCGAAGAGGGCGGTGAAATGGCGGTTGATCTCAAGTTCAATGCGATCGAGGACTTCGAGCCGGCACGCGTCGCTCAGCAGGTGCCGGCGTTGCGGGCGTTGCTGGAGACCCGCGCCAAGCTGCGCGATCTGATGAGCAAGGTGGACCGCTCCGACGAACTGGAGAGCCTGCTCGAGCAGGTGCTGAAGAACCAGGACGAACTGAAGTCTCTGTCCAGCCAGTTGGGGCTGGACAAGAAGGAGGGCTGATCGATGTCAGAAGCGCAGACCGCAACCCAGGCGGCCGCAACCGAGACCACCGAAAGCCCTTCCTTCCTGGATCAGGTGGTCGCGGCGACCAAGCAGACCGCACCCGATCAGGCACAGGACCTGGTGAAGAACCTGGTTCAGCAGGCACTCGCCGGCACCGTCACGTTCGACAAGAACGTGTCGCGCACCTTCGAGCGCGCGATCGCGGCGATCGATGCCAAGCTGTCGGAACAACTCAACGCCATCATGCATCATCCGAAGTTCACCGCGCTGGAAGGTTCCTGGCGCGGGCTGCACTACCTGGTGATGAACAGCGAGACCAGCACGAGCCTGAAGTTGCGGGTGCTGAACCTGCCCAAGCGCGAGTTGTCGCGTGATCTGCAACGGGCAGTTGAGTTCGATCAGAGCCAGCTGTTCAAGAAGATCTACGAGAACGAGTTCGGCACGCCTGGCGGCGAACCGTACGGCGCATTGATCGGCGACTACGAATGGACCCCGCATCCCGACGACGTCGAGACGCTGCGGCTGGTGTCCAACGTCGCAGCCGCGGCATTCGCGCCGTTCATCTCGGCTGCGGGATCGAGCATGTTCGGGTTCGACAACTGGCCCGAACTCTCCAGGCCGCGCGATCTCGCCAAGATCTTTGAAACCCAGGAATACACCAAGTGGCGCAGCTTCCGCGACAGCGAGGATTCGCGCTTCGTCAGTCTGGTGATGCCGCGGACGCTCGCGCGGCTGCCCTACGGCGCGGCCACCAAGCCGATCGACGAATTCGCCTACGAGGAAGCGCCGTATGACGAGGCGGGCGCGGCAAAGTCGATGCAGCACGGCGAGTACTGCTGGATGAACGCGGCCTACGCGATGGGCACCAAGCTGACCGACGCGTTCGCGCAGTACGGCTTCTGCACCGCGATCCGCGGAGCCGAGGGCGGCGGCAAGGTGGAGAACCTGCCGTACCACGTGTTCACCTCGGACGACGGCGATCTGGACGCGAAGTGCCCGACCGAGATCGCCATCACCGACCGGCGTGAGTTCGAGTTGTCCAACCTGGGCTTCCTGCCGCTCTGCCACTACAAGAACACCGACTATTCGGTGTTCTTCGGCGCGCAGACGACGCAGAAGGCGAAGAAATACGATCGGCCCGAGGCGACCGCGAACGCGGCGATCTCGGCGCGCCTGCCCTACATCATGGCGACCAGCCGGTTCGCCCACTACCTGAAGGTGATGGCGCGCGACAAGATCGGCAGCTTCATGGAAGCCTCCGACTGCGAACGCTGGCTGAACCGCTGGATCATGAACTACGTCAACGGCAACGAGAAGGCCGGCCAGGAGATGAAGGCCCGCTTCCCGCTGCGCGAGGCGCGGGTCGAGGTGAAGGAGATCCCCGGCAAGCCGGGCTCGTACAACGCGATCGCGTATATGCGTCCGTGGCTGCAGATGGAAGAGCTGACCACCAGCCTGCGCATGGTGGCACGCATCCCGGCAGCGGCGGCCTGATCGCCGCACTTCGCGTCAGGCGGGCACCACGGTGAACGAGCTCAACCTCGCCGTGGACGTGCCCGTCATCGCGGCGCCGGCCGAGACCCTGGCCGCGCCCGCGGTGCGAGATGCGATGCTGTCCGGACGGTTCGCCGGCAGCCGTGATCCCGCGCTGGCGGAATCGGTCACCGAATTTCTCGGCGCGCCGTCGGGCGATGCGATCGATCTGTGGTTCGGTGCCGAACGCGGTGCGCGTCTGCGCATCGATCACCAGGCGTTGCGCGACGCGATCGACCGCGACATCGCGGCGATCGACACCATGCTGTCCGAGCAGGTCGACGCGATCCTGCACCATGACCGCCTGCGCAAGCTGGAAGGTACATGGCGCGGCGTCGCGTGGCTCGCTGATGGGCTGGAACTTTCCAATCGCCTCAAGATCAAGATCCTCAATATCGGCTGGCCGGAGATCTGTCGCGACCTGGAACGCGCCATCGAGTTCGACCAGAGTCAGTTGTTCCGCAAGGTCTACGAGGAGGAATTCGGCACGCCGGGCGGCGAGCCGTACGGTCTGCTGGTGGTCGATCATGAAGTTCGCCATCGCCCGACCGCCGAGTTCCGCACCGATGATGTGACCGCGCTGGCCGCGCTGTCCGGCGTCGCCGCCGCAGCGTTCTCGCCGCTCATGGTCGGCGCGTCTCCCGCATTGCTGGAAGTCGACAGCTTCGCCGATCTCGCCACGTCGATCGATCTCGCCGCGCCGCTGCGCAATACCGAGCACACGCGTTGGCGGAGCCTGGCTTCGCGCGCGGACATGCGCTTTGTCGGCGTGGCGCTGCCGCGCGTGCTCGCCCGTCCGCCGTGGCAGGATGACGCTACGCGCGACGACGGCTTCCGCTATCGTGAGTTTGCTCCGACGGACGGTGACCGCGTCTGGATGAACGCCGGCTTTGCCTTCGCCTCGGTGGTCGCCCGCGCATTTGCGAACTATGGCTGGCCGGCCGATGTGCGTGGCGTGGAAACCGATCGGGTCGGTGGCGGACTGGTCACCGATTTGCCACTGGAACCGTTCAGCACCGATCCGGACCATGTCTGGGTGCGCAATCCGGTCGAGATCGTGCTGTCCGAGCGTCAGGAGCACTCGCTGCTCGAAGCTGGGCTGATGCCTCTGTCCTCGGTGGCATACAGCGAGGAACTGGTATTCGGGGCGGTGCGCAGCCTGCAGGTGCCGCAGCGCCATCAAGGCCCCACCGCCAACGCGGCCGATGCCAATGCGCGGCTGTCGACGCAGATCAATTCGATCCTGTGCGCGTCGCGCTTCGCACATCATCTGAAGATGAAGGGCCGCCACATGGTCGGCTCGTTCCAGACCGCGAGCGAGATCGAGCGCTTCCTGCAGGCCTGGCTGACGCAATTCGTCAACGGCAATCTGGCTGCGACCGGAGAAAGCCGGGCGCGCTTCCCACTGGTCGCGGGCAGGGTCACGGTGAGCGAACTGCCCGGCCGGCCAGGCAGCTTCGGCTGCGTGGTGCATCTGCAGCCGCACTACCAGCTCGACGATATTTCCGCCGCCTTCCAGCTCGTCACCGATCTCAGTGGTCGATGAGCCCGATGCGGCACGCGCGGGGGTCCCATGAGCGGCACTGACCAGACGGCAGCTTCGCTGTTTCACGCCGGCAGGCTCGACGATGCGGTGGCGGCGGCGCAGGCGGCGCTACGCAAGGCGCCCACCGATCTCAACGCCCGGGTGCTGCTGGGCGAGCTGCTGGCCTTTTCCGGCAACCTGGAACGCGCCGATGTGGTGCTGGACGCCGCCTCGGCGATCGATCCTTCGACCGCATTGGTGGTGGCGGAATTCCGCCAGCTCATCCGCGCGGACATGGCGCGGCGGCAGTTGTTCCGCGACGGCAGGGTGCCCGAATTCCTGGCCGACCCCACCGAGACGCAGCGGCTGCAACTCGCCGCGCTGGTGGCGCTGCGCGCCGGCGATCTGGCCGGGGCCGCCAGCCAGGCGGAGGCGGCGGAGGCAGTACGCCCGCGTGCGCCGGGCAAACACGGCGATGTGGCGTTCGATGACCTCCGCGACGCGGACGATCTGCTGGCCGGCAGCTTCGAGGTGCTGACGACCACCGGCAAGTATTTCTGGATCCCCACCGAGCGTGTGCAGACGCTCGAGTTCCACGCGCCGAAACGCCCGCGCGATCTGCTGTGGCGGCGCGCGTCCATGTCGGTCGCCTCGGGGCCGGACGGCGAGGTCTATCTCCCCGCGGTGTACGTCGGCGACGATCCGATGACCGATGCGCTGCGTCTCGGCCGCGAGACCGACTGGCGCGAAGCGGAGGGTGCGCCGGTGCGAGGCGTCGGCCAGCGGCTGTTCATGGTCGGCGAGGAGGCGGTGGCGATGATGGACCTCGGCACCTTCCGGTTCGACGCCGCGTGAGCGGACGGGCTGGTCCGGCCAATCGGCAGGTCGCACGGGTCCAGTCGCCGTTGCTGGATCGCCTGATCGACGACGCGCCGGATCAGGCACACGATCCGGCGACATCGGCGGCCGATTCGATGGCAGCCTTGCGTCTCTCGGTGCGGCGCGATCTCGAGGCGTTGCTCAATGCCAGGCGACGCTGGCGGTCGTGGCCGTCGCACATGACCCAGCTTGCGACCTCGCCGATCGGTTATGGCATCCCGGATTTTTCATCCGGCGCATTCAGCGATGCTCGACGCCGCGAGGAGCTGCGGCTCGAGATCGAAGCCACGATCCACCGCTTCGAGCCGCGGTTCCTGTCGGTGCGCGTCCACCTGATCGAAGCCCAGGACCGGCTGGAGACAACCCTGCGCCTGCGCATCGAAGCAGTGCTGCACGCCGAACCGGCACCGGAGTCGGTGACGTTCGACACCCTGGTGGACCCGACCACCGATGACGTCGTGGTGCGGCCCGGCAATGTGGTGTGACGCGGCGCAGACAAGGAAAGGCGTCGATGGCCGACCTTCGCCGGCCATGACGGAGAAGACGCTGCGCGGATTCATGGTTTGATGTCTGACGCCCTCCTCCCCTACTACGAACGCGAACTCGACGCTATCAAGCGCCTCGCCGCGGAGTTCGCCGACACCCATCCGAAGATCGCCGGCCGGCTGCGCCTTTCGGCCGACGCGGTGGACGATCCGCACGTCGCCCGCCTGCTCGAAGGCGTGGCGTTTCTGGCCGCGCGCGTGCACCACCGGCTTGACGACGAGTTCCCCGAACTGACCGACGCCCTGCTCGGCCTGCTCTACCCGCATTACCTGGCACCCGTGCCGTCCTGCATGATCGCGCAGTTCGATTGCCAGCCGGACCTGATGAACCCGGCACGCCTCCCCTCCGGTGTCGCGATCGACACCGAGCCGGTACGGGGCGAGGAACTGCGCTACCGGACCACAGCGCCCGTCACCTTGTGGCCGGTCGAGGTGGAGAACGTTCGACTCTCGGGATTGCCGATCGTGGCCCCCGCCAACCCATCCGCCGCCGGCGCCACTGGCGTGTTGCGGATCACACTGAAATGCGCCTCGCCCGAGGTCACCTTCACCCAGCTCGGCATCGACCGCCTGCGCTTCTTTCTGCGCGGTCCGACCAATCAGGCGCTGGCACTCTACGAACTGCTCGGCGCGCATGCCATTTCGATCGCCTTTGCCAACAACGCGGTGGATCCGGCGCCGGTCATCGTGCCGGCCAGCGCGATCGAGCCGGTCGGCTTCTCGCCTGAGGAGGCATTGCTGCCCTGGTCGGCGCGCGGATTTTCCGGCTTCCGCCTGCTCACCGAGTACTTCGCCTTCCCCGAGAAGTTCCTGTTCCTCGACATCACCCGGATCGACACCAAGACGCTGGTGTCCGCCGGCAACCGGCTGGACATCTTCATCTATCTGGATCGCGCGCTGCCGGAACTGGAGCGCACCGTCGGTCAGGCGTCGCTCGCCCTCGGCTGCACGCCGCTGGTCAATCTGTTTCACCAGCGCTGCGAGCCGGTGACGCTCAGCCACCAGGATGTCGAGTACCGCATCGTCGCCGATGCGCGGCGGCCGCGCGCGGCGGAAATCTGGAGTACCGAGCGGGTGCGCGAAACGTTGCCGGACGGCTCATTCCGCCCTTGGCGGCCGTTCCACCGGTTGACGGAGGGGGATCCGGAATCCGACATCCCGGGTGGCTTCTACCATCTGGCACGCCGCGCGGCCGCCCCGGGCGTCCCGGGCACCGAGGTGTTCCTCGCACCGTACGATCCCGACTTCGATCCGGCCAAGCCGGCCGAGGCGGTGCTGTCGATCGATGCGCAGTGCGTCAATCGCGACCTCCCCACCGACCTGCCGTTCGGCGGGGGGCATCCGCGTCTGCGCCTGGTCGAGGGCGCTGCCGCTGTCGCCGCGCTGAACGCGGTCACCGCCGCCACGCCTACCCTGCGCCCGCCTCTGCGCGAGACCGGATTCTGGCGCCTGGTGTCGCACCTGTCTCTGGGTCACCTTTCGGTCACCGGCGGCGCCGAGGGGGCTGCCGCGCTGAAGGAGGTGTTGCGACTCTACGACCTGCGCGACACCGCGGAGACCCGCGCCGCCATCGAAGCGCTGACCGGCGTAAGCGCCGGCCCCGGTACCGCCCGTGCGCCGGGCCGCGCCGGCGGCTTTTGCCGCGGCCTCGATGTCACGCTGGAGTTCGACCCGCGTGCCTGGCAGGCCGGTGGCTTGTACCTGCTCGCCGCTGTGCTGGAGCATTTCCTCGCTCTGCACGGCACAGTGAACAGCTTCACGCGTACCCGCGTCAGTCTGAGAGGCCGCCCCGGGACTGCTGCCGCCTGGCCCGCCCGGAGCGGCACCCGGGTGCTCGCATGAACCAGCCAGGCATGAAGGGCCGCTCCGTGCTGGGCAGGCTGGGGTCGGAGCCGCGGCGGTTTCGGTTCGACGCCGCGATCCGTCTGCTGAGCAAAGCGAGGCGGGTGCAGGATCCGGCCGATGCGGTGCGGTTCCATTCGCCGGCAGGGCTGGTCTACCCGCCGTCGGACGTCCTGGAGGTGCGACAGCCGGCCGACGCGCTGCCCGAGGTGACCGTTGGCCTGATGGGCCTCACTGGCCCGTCGGGGGTGTTGCCGCGCTACTATTCCGAGGTCGTCACGCAGACCCTGCGGTCGCGCTCGACCGCACTGCGGGATTTTCTGGACCTGCTTTCGCACCGCTTCGTCGCGTTCTTCGCCCGCGGCGGCATCAAGTATCGGCCGGCGCGGGCGGCCGAGGCCGCGGCGCAGCGAGGCGTCTCCACGCAGGATCCGGTGGCGCGGGTACTGCTGGCACTCACCGGCTACGGGACTGCGCACCTGACCGACCGGCTGGCTGCCGGAACCGAACCGTTGCTGCACTATGCCGGATTGTTCGCGATGCGTCCGCACTCGGCGGACCGGCTTGGGGCGATGATCGCGGACTGGCTCGGCTTGCGGGTGGAGGTGGTGGAATTCGCCGGTGCCTGGCTGCCGCTGCCGCCGGACCAGCGCACCAGGGTGTCGGCGAACGGCGCATGGTGCCTGCTCGGGGTCGACGCGGTCGCTGGCGTGCGGGCCTGGGATCCGCAGGCGCGCATCATCCTGCGCATCGGGCCGCTTGAGCTCAGAGGTTTTCAGCGGCTGCTGCCGGACCGGATCGCGCTGCATCGGCTGGTGTCGCTGGTGCG
>DASXNR010000135.1:0-12506 GCA_036494925.1 Acetobacteraceae bacterium | reverse complement strand
ACCTGCGGCACCATCATGGCGGCGGATATGCCCTGCAGGACGCGCCCGATGACGAGCTGGCCCGGCGTTCCGGCGAGGCCGCACAGCGTGTTGGTGGCGACGAACCCGGCCATCCCTATCAGGAACAGGCGCCGGCGGCCGTACAGATCGCCCAGCCGCCCGCCGGTGATCAGGAACACGGCGTAGCTGGCGGCATAGCCGGACACGACCAGTTGCAGCTCGGCCGGATTGGCGCCGAGTGAGGCGTGGATCGACGGCAGGCTGACGTTGATGATGAAGAAATCGACCGACGGCAGCAGGCCGCCGGCGAGCAGGACGAGGAAGGCAAGCCAGCGTCCGGTGAGGGACTCGGGAGCGGCCGTCGATATGGCTGGCACGAGAGTTGGCGCGTCCTCGGCGAAGTGGGCCTACGTATCCGGCTGGCCGCGGCATCACAAGACCGACGGCAGCGCATCAGGGCTGCGCGGGGCATTCCGCGAGGAGCGGCATTGATCTCAATCAATGTGCCGGAACCGCAAACCTGTTTGATGCGCCGCAAGGTCGGGCGACCTCGGACGGAATACGACAGCAATGGCCCACGAGACCTCAGTCGACCTGCCGGCCACGGCGCCGCCCCTGTCGTCTGGCGACGCGCGCCTGCCCGCCATCATCCCCGCACCGGCCTCATCGCCGCCGCCCCGCCGCTCGATCTGGCGCCGGATCGCCCTGGCCGCGATCGTCGTGGCGGCCGGTGCCACCGGCGCGATCTACTGGGCGACGCATAACGGGCCGGCGCTGCCGCCCTACATCGCGTGGTCCAACGGCCGGCTGGAAGCCGACGAGATCGACATCGACACCAGGTTCGCCGGCCGCATCGCCGCCGTGCTGGCCGACGAAGGCGACGTGGTGCACGCCGGCCAGGTGGTCGCGCGCATGGACACGCGCGACCTCGAGGCCTCGCTGCGGCAGGCCGAGGCGCAGATCGAGCAGGCGGAGCACAGCATCGCGGCAGCGCGCGCCGAGCTGGACCAGGCGACCAGTCAGGTCACGCTGATGGCGCAGGAGCTGCAGCGCGCCCGCTCGCTGCTGCCGAAAGGTTTCGAAACCCAGGAGGTGATGGATCAGCGGCAGTCGCAGTTCAATGTGGCCCGCGCCACGGTCATTGCCGCGCAGGCGAGGATCGACGCGGCCATCGCGACCCGCGACGCCGCCACGCACAGCGCGGAGCTGATCCGGGTCAACATCGCCGACGGCACGCTGGTGGCACCCAAGGACGGCCCGATCCAGTACCGGCTGGCCAACACCGGCGAGGTGCTCGGCGCCGGAGGCCGGGTCTTCGCGATGCTCGACATCAGCTACGTCTATATGGACATCTTCCTGCCGACCGCCGATGCAGGACGGGTCGCGCTTGGCGCCGATGCGCGCATCGTGCTCGACGCGGAGCCGGATGCGCCGATTCCGGCGAAGGTCGTGTTCGTGGCCAGCCAGAACCAGTTCACGCCGAAGATGGTGGAGACCAGATCCGAACGCGACCGGCTGATGTTCCGGGTGCGGGTGCGGATCGATCCCGATCGGGCGCGGACGCAGGCCGCACAGATCCGCGCGGGGCTGCCCGGCCTTGCCTACGTGCTGCTGGATCCCCACGGCGCATGGCCTCCCGTGCTGCAGCCACGGGCGCCCGGATGACGGCTGCCTCGGTCGCAGGTCTCGCGCACCGCTATGGCCGTCGAGCCGCCCTGCAAGGCGTCTCGCTCGAACTGCCGACCGGCAGCTTTGTCGCCCTGATCGGCCCCGACGGCGTCGGCAAGTCCACGCTGCTCGGCATCCTGTCGGGTGCCAAGCGCATCCAGTCCGGCGCAGTCCGTGTGCTCGGTGGCGACATGCGCGATTCGCGCCATCGCCGCGCCGTCTGCGCGCGCATCGCCTACATGCCGCAAGGGCTGGGCCGGAACCTGTATCCCGATCTCAGCGTGCGCGAGAACATCAGCTTCTTCGCGCGCCTGTTCGGCCAAGGCACGGCGGCGCGTGAGCCGCGCATCCGCGACCTGCTGGAGAGCACGGGGCTCGCGCCATTCGAGCATCGCGCGGCGAAGCAGCTCTCCGGCGGGATGAGACAGAAGCTCGGGCTGTGCTGCGCGCTGGTGCACGATCCCGACCTGCTGATCCTGGATGAGCCGACCACCGGCGTCGATCCGCTGTCGCGGCGGCAGTTCTGGGACCTGATCGGCCGGATGCGTGAGCAGCGCCCCGGCATGACGGTCATCGTCGCCACCGCCTACATGGAGGAGGCCGAGCGCTTCGAACAGGTCGTCGCGGTCAACGCCGGCTCGATCCTGGCAACGGGAACGCCGGCCGAGATCAAGGCCCAGGCGGGATGCGCCACGTTGGAGGACAGCTTCATCGCCCTGTTGCCCGCGGCGATGCGCGCCGGGCACCAGGCACTGTGCATTCCGCCACGTGTCGCGATCGCGGGCGGGCCGGCGATCGTGGCACACGACCTCACCCGCCGGTTCGGCGATTTCACCGCTGTCGATCGTGTCAGCTTCGCCATCGAACGCGGCGAGATCTTCGGCTTCGTCGGCTCGAATGGCTGCGGCAAGACGACGACGATGAAAATGCTGACCGGACTGCTGCCGGCGACAGCGGGTGAGGCAACGTTGTTCGGCCAGGCGGTCGATGGCACCAGCGCCGCGTTGCGCCGGCGCGTCGGCTACATGTCGCAATCGTTCTCGCTCTATACCGAGCTGACCGTCCGGCAGAACCTGGTGCTGCATGCGCGGCTGTTCCATCTGCCGGCGGAATATGCGCGCCAACGCATTTCGATGCTGATCCGGCAGTTCGGGCTTGGCGACCATGTGGATACCGAGGCCAGCGCGCTGCCGCTCGGTATTCGCCAGCGGCTGTCGCTGGCGGTCGCGATCGTGCATGAGCCGGACCTGTTGATCCTGGATGAGCCGACCTCCGGCGTCGACCCATTGGCGCGCGACGCGTTCTGGCAATTGCTGGCCGGTCTGTCGCGCGAGCATGGCGTGACGATCTTCGTCTCGACCCATTTCATGAACGAGGCGGAACGCTGCGACCGCATCGCCATGATGCATGCGGGGCGCGTGCTGGCGAGCGGTACTGCCGCGGAGCTGATCGCGGATCGCGGCGTGGCCACGCTCGAACAGGCGTTCATCGCCTATCTCGAGCAGGGTGAGGACGTGCGCCCGGTCGCGCCGTTGCCGGCACGCGCGCCGGCTGCGCGCGAGGTGACCGGCTTCAGCCTGCGCCGGCTGTTCGCATACACGATCCGCGAGGCGCTTGAACTGTGGCGCGATCCCGTGCGCCTCGGTTTCGCTGTACTCGGCACGGCATTCCTGATGCTGGCGTTCGGGTTCGGCATCAACACCGATACCGACAATGTCACCTTCGCGGCACTCGACCGCGACCGGACGACGGAAAGCCGCGCCTATCTCAACGAGTTTCGCGGGGCGGCCTATTTCATCGAACGCCGGCCGATCGCCGCCATTGCGCAAATTGAACATCGTCTGGCGAGCGGCGAGCTGCAGTTGGCGATCGAGATTCCGGCCGGCTTCGGGCGCGATCTGCGTCGCGGCAGAGCTCCCGAGGTGGCGGTTTGGATCGACGGCGCCATGCCGTTCCACGCCGAGAGCGTCCGCGGCTACGTGCAGGGCGTACACGCGCGGTTCCTGAGCGATCTCGCCGCTATCAGCACGTCAGGCCAACCCAGCCAACCGGCCTCGATCGAGACCCGGTTCCGCTACAATCAGGATTTCGACAGCGTCAAGGCGATGGTGCCCTCGACGATGTCGATGCTGCTGGCACTGATCCCCGCCATCCTGATGGCGCTCGCGGTGGTGCGCGAGAAGGAGCTGGGCTCGATCACCAATCTCTACGTCACGCCGGTGCGCCGGATCGAGTTCATCCTCGGCAAGCAGCTGCCCTATGTCGGGCTTGCCATGCTGAACTTCGCCGTTCTCGCCACGATGGCGGTGCTGATCTTCGGCGTGCCGTTGAAGGGCAGTCTGGCGGCGCTTGTGGTCGGGGCGCTGATCTATGTCTCGGCGACCACAGCCTATGGGCTGCTGATCTCGAGCTTCGCCAGCACGCAGATCGCGGCATTGTTCGGCACCGCGATCCTGACGGTGCTGCCGGCGACGCAGTTCTCCGGCATGCTGGTTCCGGTTTCGACGCTGTCCGGCTTTCCGCTGCTGATGGGCCGGCTGTTCCAGATGACCTACTTCCTGCCGACCAGCGTCGGCACCTTCACCAAGGGACTCGGCTTCACCGAACTTGGACCCACGATGCTGCGGCTGGCGCTGTTCGTCCCGGTGCTGACGCTGATGAGCCTGAGCCTGCTGCGCAAGCAGGAACGCTGAAACGATGCATCAGGCGCTGGAGAACATCTTCTGGCTGGCGACCAAGGAGGTCCGCAGCATGCTGCACGACTTCGCCTTGCTGGGACTGGTGATCTACAGCTTCTCGCTGGCGATCTATGCCCAGTCGCAGGGCACCACGGGAGAGCTGCACAGCGCGGCGATCGCGATCGTGGACGAGGACCACTCACAACTGTCGCGCGACATCGCGAAGGCGTTCCTGCCGCCGTACTTCCAGTCCGCTGTACTGGTGCCGCCACAGGAGGTCGACCGGCTGCTCGATACCGCCAGCTACACCTTCGTGCTGGACATCCCGCCGCATTTCGCGCGCGACGTGGCGGCGGGACGGACCCCGGCGGTGCAGGTCAACGTGGATGCGACCGCTGCGATGCAGGCCGGGATCGGCGCCGGCTACATCCAGCAGATCCTGGCAAGCCAGATCGCCCGCTATGCCACCAGGTCGGACGACATGCCCGCCGATCCGGTGACGCTGGTGATGCACGTTGCGTTCAACCCGAACGTGCTCACCTCCTGGTTCAACAGCATCATGGGGATCGTCAACAATGTGACCATGCTGGCCATCATCCTGTCCGGCGCCGCCGTGGTGCGCGAGCGCGAGCACGGCACGATGGATCACCTGCTGATCATGCCGCTGACGCCGCTGCAGATCGCGATGGCCAAGATCGTCGGCAATGGGTTCGTCATCACTGTGGCGAGCTGGCTGTCGCTGACCTTTGTCGTGCGGCTGTTGCTGCATATCCCGGTGCAGGGATCGGTGCCGCTGTTCATCGCGGGCGTCATGATCTACCTGTTCTTCTCGACCTCGATCGGCATCTATCTCGGCACCATCGCCCGATCGATGCCGCAGCTTGGCCTGCTGTTCATTCTGGTCGCGGTGCCGATGATGTTGTTGTCGGGTGCCAATACGCCGGTCGAGAGCATGCCGCTCGCGCTGCAGTACATCATGCAGGCTTCCCCGGCGACGCATTTCGTCGCGTTCGCGAAGTCGATCCTGTTGCGCGGCGCGGGCATCGACGTGGTCTGGCCGCAGTTCCTGACGGTGTTCGGCATCGCAGTGGTGTTCCTGGTGCTTGCGCTGCATCGGTTCCGACGGATCGCAGCCGCCAGCATCGCCTGACAGGGGCCATCGGGTCCCTCACGGGCCGGCACGGCACGGCCTATGATACGGCGATGGATCGCGACCCGTCCGGGCTGTATGCGCGACTCGGCGTCGATCCGGCGGCACCGCCGGAAGCGATCGGCGCTGCATTCCGCCGCAAGGCTCGGATACTGCACCCCGACGTGCCGGAAACCGGCGATGCCGAGGCGTTCATCCGGATGAAGCAGGCCTACGACGTGCTGAGCGACGCCGGCCGCCGTGCCGCCTATGACCGCACCGCCACCGCCGCCCCGGTCTTGCGCGCTGCGGAGCCCGCGCCGCGCGGACCGCGCCTGACGGACCTGCCGATCGGGTTGTGGGCCGGTCTCGGAGGTCTGTTCTGTCTGGCAGCGGTCATGGCGGTGGTGCAGTTCAACCGCCCCAGCCTGTCCCCGCAGCGACCGGTCATCCGGCCGTTCGCGCCCTCGGCGTCCGCGGTCAGGCCGCCGCCCACGCAAATGGTGGCGACAGCCAGCGGCCCGACCACGCATTACGTGCTGCCAGCGGGCGACGACACTGTGGTCTGGCGACATGATGTCGAGCGCGACGCCTATCTGCCCGCCGGACACATCGCCGCGTTTGCCGCGGTCCGGGCATTGAGCCTGGTTCCGCAGCATGGCCTGGTCGAGATCGGGTTGGCCGATGGCGGCAGCGGCTTCATCGACGCGATGCACCTCGCCCCAGGCGATCGCGTGGCGGCGCACCGGGCGGATTGCGCCTACAACGCGGGACCGTCGCCGCGGAACGGCGAGGTGCTGGCCCGCCACGGCGCCGGACCGGCAAGCGTGGCGATCAACAACCGGGCCGCGCAGCCGGCGGTGGTCAAGCTGCGCGACGCCTCCGGCCAGGCCGCCGCCGCAGTGTTCGTGGCACCTGGCGATACCGCCATCGTGGGAAACCTGCCGGATACAGCGTATCGCCCCGAATTCGCCCTCGGCGAGCTTTGGAGCCGGGCCTGCAACGGCTTCGCCGCCGGCATGCGGGCGGAGCGGTTCCCCGGTTACCTCACGCTGTCCGGATCGGCGCCCTTGGTGATCCCACCCGACCTTTCCGTCGCACCGGCGCCGGTGGATATTCCCGACGCGGCGTTCGAACGCGAATGAAATGGAACCACGGATGGGCACGGATATCACGCAGCGCGTCAGTGCTGACGACAACCGCTGATGGCGATCACGCTCCAGGAGTCGTTGCGCGGCCTGTTCTATGCGCCGTTCTATGTGGCATTGGCGCGCGACGCCTATGCGGCGGAGGGCGTCGAGGTGCGCTTCGCAACCTCGCCACACCCGGGCGACGCGGCACGCAATGTGATGGATGGCACGGTCGATGTCTGCTGGGGTGGACCGATGCGCGTCATGCAGGCTTACCAGCAGATTCCCGGCTGCGATCTGGTCGGCTTTGCCGAGGTGGTGACGCGCGATCCGTTCCTGCTGGTGGGTCACGAGCCACGCCCCGACTTTGCGCCGCGTGACCTGTCGGGCGTGCGTGTCGCGACGGTGAGCGAGGTGCCGACGCCGTGGATGTGCCTGCAGGAGGACCTGCGCCGCGCCGGCATCGCACCGTCGGATCTCACGCGCGTGGCGGACCGCACGATGGCGGACAACGTCGCGGCGCTGCGGCGTGGCGAGGTCGATGTGGTGCAGGTGTTCGAACCGTTCGCCGCCATCCTGCTTGCCGATGGCGTCGGACATCTATGGTATGCGCAGGCGAGCCGCGGGCCGACGTCGTACACCACCTTCTATGCGCGGCGCGGCCTGCTGAGTGCGCGGCGGGATGAACTGCACCGCATGGTCCGCGCGATTTACCGGACGCAGAAGTGGGTCGCCGCCGCTGACGGCACAGCAATAGCCGCGGCGATCGCGCGCTATTTCGCGGACGTACCCGTCGCGACCGTTGCCGACGCCTGCACGCGCTACAAGTCGCTTCGCATCTGGGGCGGCGACCCGCGCCTGCCGCGCACCGGCTACGATCGGCTGCGCGCAAGTCTCGTCTCGGGCGGCTTCGTCTCGCCCGGCACGCCATACGAAGTGGCGGTGGACAACAGCCTCGCCGACGCGGTCGTGGCCGAGGATCCGCCAGCATTGCCATAGCAAGGGGAACGACAATGCCACACGCAACGACGGACGACGGGGTGCGGCTGTATTACGAGGAGACGGGATCCGGCCGGCCGGTGATCTTCGTGCATGAGTATGCCGGCGACTACCGGAGCTGGGAGCCGCAGATGCGGCATTTCGGCCAGCGCTATCGCGCGATCACCTACAATGCGCGCGGCTATCCGCCGTCCGATGTGCCGGAGGAGGTGGCGAGGTATTCGCAGGCGCGCGCGGCGGACGATATCAGGGCGGTGCTCGATCATCTGAAGATCGACCAGGCGCATGTGGTCGGACTGTCGATGGGCGGGTTCGCCACATTGCATTACGGCTTCCGCCATCCTGCGCGTGCGCTGTCGCTATGCGTCGCGGGATGCGGCTATGGCGCCGAACGCGGCCAGACCGAACGGTTCCGTTCAGAGGCCGAGACGATCGCGGCGTTCATCCTGGAACAGGGGATGGAGGTGTTCGCAGGCAAGTATGCCTATGGTCCGACGCGCGTGCAGTTCGAGAACAAAGACCCGCGCGGGTTCGACGAATTCAGGCGCATGCTGGCCGAGCACTCGGCTTTGGGCGCGCGCAACACGCAGCTCGGGGTGCAGCGCGAACGGCCGTCGCTGTACGACCTGGTGGACCAGATGAAGGCGCTGACGCTGCCGACGCTGGTCCTGACCGGCGATGAGGACTGGCCGTGCCTGGCACCGGGCCTGCTGATGAAGCAGACCATCGCCAGTGCGGCGCTGTCGGTGATGCCGAACTGCGGGCACGCGATCAACATCGAGGACCCGGACGAATTCAACCGCATCGTCGGCGCCTTCATCGTGCAGGTGGATGCGGGTCGGTGGCCGATGCGCGATCCTCGCGCGGTGTCGGGGTCGATTACCGGGATGCGGTAGGCTCCTCGGCCGCCCGCACCCCCTTGCCTTCCGCGCCGGATCGCGCTTGAACCCGCGCCCTTTCGCGGAGCGCCCCATGATCCAGGCGATCGGCATCGATTTCGGCACCACCAACAGCGTGGTCGCGCTGCTGCACGGTGACGGCAGCGTGACCACGCAGCGCTACACCACCAGCGACGTGTTCCGTTCCGTCCTGTGCTTCTGGACCGAGGACACCGCTGCCCGCCGCGTCCTGCGCCACGCAGCCGGCCCCGAGGCGATCACCGCCTACCTGGAAGACCCGCTGGACAGCCGGCTGATCATGTCGATGAAGACATATCTGGCGCAGAAGAGCTTCTCGGAGACCCGCATCTTCGGCCATCCGTTCACGCTGCAGCGTCTGATCGGCCGCTTCCTCCGCACTCTGCTGGCCGACACACCGGCCGCACCGCGCATCATCGTCGGCCGCCCGGTGCGGTTCGCCGGCGAGTTCGTCGAGGATGCGCTGGGCGCCGACCGGCTGCGCGGCGCCTACGCCGATGCCGGCCTGGGCGATGTGACCCTGGCACTCGAACCGGAAGCTGCCGGCACCCGCTTCGCCCGCACGCTGACCGAGCCCGCCACCGTGCTGATCGGCGACTTCGGCGGCGGCACCAGCGACTTCTCGATCATGCGCTTCGATCCCCGTGCCGGCGTCACCCCGCTCGGCCACGCCGGCATCGGCATCGCAGGCGACGTGTTCGACTTCCGCATCATCGACCGTGCGATCGCGCCGATGCTTGGCAAGGGGGACAGCTACCGGGTGATGGGGAACCCGCTGCCCGTCCCGCCCGAGTACTACTCGGGTTTCGCCCGCTGGCACCTGCTGTCGATGATGCGCACGCCACGCACGCTGCGCGCCATCGCCGAGGTGGCGCGTACCGCGCAGCACCCCGAGCGCCTCCGCCATCTGATCGCGCTGATCGAGGACGGGCTGGGCTACGCGCTGTACCAGGCGGTATCGACCGCCAAGGCGGAGCTGTCGCGTGCCGACACCACCGTGCTGCGCTTCGGCCACAAGCAGTTCGCGGTGGAGCGGACCATCACCCGCGGCGAATTCGAGGCATGGATCGCCGGCGACCTCGCCCGGCTCGCGGCCACGGTGGACCGCGTGCTTGTCGACGCCGACATCGCACCTGACGGGGTCGATCGCGTCTTTCTTACCGGTGGCACCGCCTTCGTCCCGGCGGTCCGCCACCTGTTCGAAACCCGCTTCGGCGCAGCCAGACTGGCGGGGGGCGGCGAATTCGTCTCGGTGGCCGAGGGCCTGGCGCTGATCGGCTCCGCCTAGCCCGCAATTGAACTGTCATACTTTCGCTGAAACCCGCGACCGCAGCGGCTCGTTGGCTGCGTCGGCAGCGAGGGGGCCATTCGATGAACGATGTCACCACGGTCGAGCACGGCGACGATCTGCTCCGGCAGCTCGACGATTCAACCATCACCCGGACCCATTGGAAGATCATGTTCATCTCCGGAATGGGTTTCTTCACCGATGCCTACGACCTGTTCGTGATCGGCGTGGTCATGTCGATGCTGAAGCAGGAATGGCACGTGTCCCCGACCGCCGATGGCCTGGTCACCTCGACCGCATTGCTGGCGTCTGCGATCGGCGCCGTGCTGTTCGGGCGTATTGCGGACATGCTGGGCCGCAAGCGCATCTATGGCTTTGAGGTGCTGGTGCTTGCGGCGGGCGCTGTCGCCTCGGCGCTGTCGCCCGATATCTGGTGGTTGATCGTGTTCCGCTTCGTGCTCGGCCTCGGCATCGGCGGCGATTATCCCGTCAGCTCCACCATCATGAGTGAGTATGCCGGCAAGAAAACCCGCGGGATGTTGATCTCCATGGTGTTCGCCATGCAGGCGGCCGGTCTGGTGTTCGGTCCCGCCCTTGCGGCGATATTGCTGGCCAGTGGCCTGTCGCATGGCTTGACGTGGCGTCTGCTGCTCGCGTTCGGCGCCGTCCCGGCGATGGCGGTGTTCTGGATGCGGCGCAGAATGTCGGAGACGCCGCGCTATCTGCTGGCAACCGGCCAGCACGACGAGTTCCGCACCACCGGGCACGCAATGCTCGGCAGGGCCTCCGCGCAGCCTGCGTCGGCCGATGCGCGTCCGCCGCGACGCACGTCGTTCGGCGAAGGCTTCGCCCGCCTCGTCGCGCGGCGTGACCTGCTGGTCCGACTGATCGGCGCCAGCGCGGCGTGGTTCCTGATGGATTTCGCCTATTACGGCAACACCGTCAGCAGCCCGCGGGTATTGGCCGCGATCCAGCCGAACCAGAGCCTGATCTGGCACGTGGTCACACAGCTGATCGTGTTCGTGGTCGCCGCCGTGCCGGGATACTTCATTGCCGCGTGGTACATGGACCGGCTCGGGCGGAAGGCGATCCAGAACATCGGCTTCCTGATGATGGCGATATCGTTCGGCATCATGGCGATCGTGCCGGACATCGAGAAGCTGGTCGTGTTGTTCCTCCTGGTCTACGGCGTCAGCTACTTCTTCACGGAGTTCGGACCCAACTCGACCACTTTCGTTTACCCGGCCGAATTGTTCCCGGTTGAGTCACGCACGACCGGCCATGGCGTCGCCGCGGCGGCGGGGAAGGTGGGGGCCTTCGTGGGTGTCTTCCTGTTCCCGATCTTCATGAGCCATGGCGGTCTCCAGCTGGCTGAGGGCGTCGCCGCGCTGGTCAGCCTGCTCGGGCTCGTGGTGACGATATTCATGCTGCCGGAGACCAAGGGGCTCAGCCTGGAGGAACTCAGTGCGACGCCGGCCGGCTGACTTGCCCTCGGTGCCGGGACCGCCTACTGAGCGCGGCCTCAGCCCACCACGCAGGAGCCGACCATGGCGACCGAGCGCACGCTCTCGATCATCAAGCCCGACGCCACGCGACGGAACCTCACCGGTTCGATCAACGCGGCGCTGGAAGCGGCGGGCCTGCGTATCGTTGCGCAGAAGCGGGTGCGGCTGACCCCTGGGCAGGCCGAGGCGTTCTACGCCGTGCACAAGGAGCGGCCGTTCTTCCGCGGCCTGGTCGAGTTCATGATCTCCGGACCGGTCGTCGTGCAGGTGCTGGAAGGCGACAACGCGGTCGCGAAGAACCGCGAGGCGATGGGCGCCACCGATCCGAAGCAGGCCGCGCCCGGCACCATCCGTGCGCAGTTCGCCGAGGACATCGAGGCGAACTCGGTGCACGGCTCCGACAGCGCGGAGAACGCGGCGATCGAGATCGGCTTCTTCTTCGCCCAGGTGGAGATCGTCGGATAGCGCCATGCCCGCCTCGCATCTGCAGTCGCTGCGGGCGATGGCCTATAACAATGCGTGGGCGAACCATCGCCTGCTGTCGGCCTGCGCCGCGCTGACCCAGGCGGAGTTCGAGGCTCCGCGCACCGGGTTCTTCCCCTCGCTCCAGGCAACGCTGAACCACATTCTGACGATCGACCTGTTCTACGTCGATGCGCTGGAGGGCGGGACGCTGGGTCCCGACGCCTGGGCGAACCCGGTGCCCTGCCCGACCCTGGTGGAGCTGCATCCCACGCAGGCGCTGGTGGATCGCAGGCTGATCGCATGGTGCGAGGCACTGGACGAGTCCGGTCCGGACCGGATCATCCGCGTGCATCGCGGCACCCGCGTGCAGACCGAGCGCGCCGACCGGTTGCTGCTGCACCTGTTCCAGCACGATATCCATCATCGCGGCCAGGCGCACGCGATGCTGAGCGGTACCCAGGTCAAGCCGCCGCAGCTCGACGAGTTCTTCTCCATCGCGGAGGCGCCGCTCCGCGCGGCCGAGTTCGAGCAACTTGGGTGGACCGAGGCGACCGTCTGGCGGGATTGAGGTGATACCAGGCGACATGCGACAGGATGATGGGTTTCACTGCCGCTCTACCCATCCTACGGCAACCCGTGTTCGCCGGTTCGCCAATTCGTAGGATGGGTAGAGCGGCAGTGAAACCCATCGCGCCCAGTGATCACATGAGTGCCCGGCCGGAACCCC
>DASXNR010000134.1:0-2949 GCA_036494925.1 Acetobacteraceae bacterium | reverse complement strand
TGCTGGAACGCCGGCTCCTGGTCCTCGGGCACCAGGCCGGCGCGTTTCAGCGTCGCCTGGATTTCCTCGCCGACCGCATCGTGGAGCTGCATCAGCATTTTCGCGTGCTCGACCGGATATATCGCGATCACGCGGGACACGTCCCTCGCCAAATGCTGGGTGACGGCGCGGCGCAGCCGGGCGACATCGCGGGCGGTGTTGCTCGCCATCGCCGTCACGATCGCCTCTTCGGTCAGCCGCGGATCGGAGGTGTCGAGTTCGAGCATGACGCAGAAGCGGTGGCGTTCGGTCATTTGCCTTTGCGCTCCATCTCCTTCAGTTCCGCGATGAAGTTCCGCAGCTCGCCGGACAACCCATCGAAGGATTTGGTCAGCGATACCGGATCGGTCGCCCGGTCGAGCGCCTCAAGGAGAATCGTCAAAGTGCGGGAGGCGCCGGCATAGAACGCGCCCCGGTAGTTGAACCGCATGGTAGCGGTGAAGTCGGGATCGGCCAGGATCTTTCGCTCGTACTTCGCCCACTCGGCGGCGATGGTGCGGACGGCCTGTGTCATAGCGTGGCTCCTGCCGCAGCGATCGCGGCGACGACGCGCGCGCGCAGCCGGTCGACGGTCTCCTGGTGGCCTGCCGCCGCCTGACCCCAGGTGCAGTAGCGCCAGGACGGACCCCGCTTGTAATCGTCGAACACCATGGTCTCGAACACCACCGGCTCCGCGTTAGCGCAGAACGAGTGATCGAGGCCGAGGAATACGGTGGAGACCTCCACCCCCGGTCCAACCTGGTCGAAGGCCACGCGGCGGTTCTCCTCGATCGCCATCCAGGCGGCATAGTCGCGCATGTCGGTCGCGGGGACCACGATATGCCCGGGTCCGAGGATGTATTGCAGCGGTCGCATACCGGGCGGACGGTTCATGTCCCGTTCTCGCGATTCCTGACGTTTATCATTGCCTAGCCCCTGTAGCTGCAACGTCTATGATGGCTGCGCTTCGTGCAAGGGGTATGCGGCGGAGGAGCGTGACATGGCGGCGACACCGCTGATTATCGGCCAATCGCAGATCGCGGCGCTGGCCGCGCTGCGCACACTGGCCGCCAGGAACCCGGTCGATATGCCCGCGCTGATGCGCCGGATCGAGACGCCCGAGGGCAAGGAGGCGCACATGCGGCAGATGGATGCGCAGACGATCGACATCCCGCTCGGCTTCCTGGTCACCTTTTCGATCGAGACCGTGCACGGGTCGGTCTGCCGGCTTATGTCGATGTCATCGCCGCGGCGCGGCAAGGTGCCGACACCCGAGGCGGTGTGGATGGTGGCCGAGCAGCTGGGCTTCGTCGGCGGCTTCGAGGCCTGCGCGCGCTGGCCGGAGGAATTGCAGCGCAGTCCGGGCGATCGGCAGGTCGCGATCAATCTCGTGCAGCCCCTCGCGGTCGCGGACGCGCCGGCGGGCGTGGCGTGACCGGCGCCATCCCCGGCTATTGGATGCACGAGACGTCGGGGGTGCTGCGCCCGGCCGTCGAGGCTTATCTGCGGCACGATCCGATGACGCCGGGGCAGATCGCGGCGGTGCGGGGGTATCTGCACCAGTGGTTCGCGGCGCCGGCCTGGAAAGGGCCGATGATCGATCCGATCCGCACTGCGGTGGAGGCGATCACGTGCCGCGCCGATATCAGCCGCGTGCTCGAGATGGCGGTGCGGGAGGGCATCGACCCGCTGTAATTGCACCAGGCGCGGTAACTGCTTTTATCGCGCGTAGCTGGCACTTTATGCCTGTCACCCGTCCCGCTAGGCCCAGCGGTAGAACAGGTGAAATACCCACTGCCAGAACAGCGCGCCGCCCATGCCGATCAGGATGCCGACGAGCAGCGCCCATAGGCATGAGGGGCGGTCGGGCTCCAGGTCAGGTCGGAAAGTCGGTTTCATATCGTCGCGGCGGCACGAGCGGCACCCCCATGCGTTGCCGCGTTTCCGCCTGTTGCTCGGGCGGGATCCACGCCCTCACCCATTCACAGCTGGAGCAGATAAGCGGCGCAATCGTGTAGCCGAAGCACAGCACGTGACGCCCGCAATCCGCGCAATCGAACTCCATCGTCTGCTCGCTCACCGCCACTGATCCCGCGCCGTGTTCGCCCCGTTGAACGCCTCGTAGGCAGCGACGAACTCTTCGACGTCCGCGAGCCGCACTGGCAGCTCCGGCAGCGCGCTCATCCGATACGCCGCACCTGGCACCGCTATCCTGCAGATGTGCAATGCCTGCTCGCGCGTGTAGCGCCCGGCCTGCGCCAGACGGGTCTCGTAGCCGCATCCGCCCGGCCCCCACCACCTGCCGTGCTCGTGGGACCAGATCACGTAGAGATCGACCGTCGCACCCGACATCGCCGGCTCCTGTGCATCGCGCGTACAGTATGCACTGGGGGGAGCGCGCAAACACCCCCACAGCCGCTGCTACCGATGCGCGCCAGCGCCCCCCTGGGCCGTCGCGTGCAGCAGCACGCGCCAGGCGCGGGGGCTGTGGTACGAAGGGCGCAGCGCGACGCTGTCTGCAGGTTCGGGATGTGTTCACCTTCCCGACTCTGTCAGGGGCGCTGTAGGGCGTGTCGGACGAGCTGTCAGGGGAGCGACAGGATGACCGACGCTGACGTCGGCGCGTGGACGATCCGCGGCATGAGCGCCGAACACCCGGAGAGGATTGCGGCGATCGCGGCGGCGCAGCGGGCCGGGACGACGATCGGGGCGTGGCTGGCGCACGCGATCCGCGCGGCGATCGCGGCGGAACGAGAAGCAACGACGATCCTCGAATCGGGGACGTTTTCTGGCGAAAACATCCGAAATGGGCGCGATCTGGCGGTGTTTGACCCGGTTTCCGAATCGGCGGGCAGAGCGTCTGATCCCCTGTTCCCGCTGATGCGCCTCGCGATCGAGGTGGCTCAGGTGACGCCGGCGAAGGGCGGTGGC
>DASXNR010000133.1:0-2186 GCA_036494925.1 Acetobacteraceae bacterium | reverse complement strand
ATGCAACTTTGCGCAGCATCGCCTGCCGTCGTGACGATGGTCCCGAGAATGCTGCGCCATTCCGCGCGTTGCGCCGCTTCGTCGCCGACGGCAAAGCGCTCCAACGCGACGAGCAGGCCGATGATCGCCTCTTTTCCCACCTTGCAGGAACGCCCGATGCCGTGATGTGGCAGGCCGGGCAGTTGCCGCAGTGACGCGAACTCCGTCGGTGCCTGCCATAGGTCGGGAAACACATCCAGATCCAGCATCTGAAGCAGCGCGGAACAGATCAGGTCGGCGCGGCCGCACAGTATGCCGGAAGCCTGTGGTCCGCCGATCGCCTTGCCGCCGCTGAACGCGACGAGGTCCGCGCCCTGCGCGAGGAAGCGCCGCAGATTGTTGGCGGGGGGCAACTGTCCGGCGGCATCGACCAGTAGAGGTATGCCATGTTCATGCGCGACTGCCGCAACATCGGGCAGTGGCGGCAACGACTGCGGATGCGCGAGATAGTAGATGCCTGCCGTGTCGGGGGTTATCGCCGCGGCGATCTCCCAGGCCGCGGCGTCGCGCACGCCGGGACCGCTGTAACGATCGGGGATCCCAACCTCGACGATGCGCCCGCCGGCCACCGGCAGGGCGCGATCGTACATGTTGCGCTGGCTTCGCACGACGATGAACTCGTTGCGGCCGTCGGCCACGTCCGGCAGCCGGTTCATGCGCGCCGGATCGAGGCCGGCGAAGCAGGCGGCAGCACCGAGCAGGATGCCGGCCGAAGCGCCGGACGTGACGATGCCGGCCTGCGCGCCGGTGGCTCGCGCGATGACGCGACAGGCAGCGGCCTGCAGTTCGATCATGTCGACGCATTCGCCGGAGGCAGCGACCATCGCCGCCGCAACCTCCGGATGCATGCGCCCGCCCGACAGGCGCGTGACCGTCCCACAGGCATTGATGACGGTGCGAACTCCGAACCGGGCGTAGACGCTCATGCCGCCAAACGCATCGGCTGACGCACCAGGTCGGCGGCCTTCTCACCGATCATGATGGTCGCGGCATTGGTGTTGCCCGATATCACGGTCGGCATGATCGATGCATCGACCACGCGCAGACCCTCGATGCCGTGGACGCGCAGTTCGGGATCGACCACCGCCATCGGATCGACGCCCATCTTGCAGGTGCTGGTCGGGTGGAACACCGTGCCGCCGGTATTCTTCGCGTGTTGCAGCAACGGCTCGTCGGTCTGCACCGACGCGCCGGGCTGGTACTCCTCGGTGATGAACTGCTGCATCGGCGGTGTCGCGAGGATGCGTCGGGCGATCTTAAGACCATCGACGATGGCGCGACGATCGGTCTCCGTTGCCAGGTAGTTCGGGAACATCGCCGGCGGGTCCGACGGATTAGCCGACTTCAGCCTGATCTCGCCCCGGCTTTCCGGGCGAAGCTGGTAGATCGTCATCCCGAAGCCCGACCAGGGATGCAGCCCGTCCTGAAGCTTGTCGGAACTGAACGGCGCCACCGATATCTTCACGTCAGGCGAGGCAAGTTCCTGCCGCGTGCGCACGAACAGCGCGGCTGGACCGGCAGCCATGGTCAGCGGGCCGGTGTGGAACAGATAGTACTGCAATCCCACCTTCAGCTTCTTCAGGTTGCTCTGCATCACGTCGTTGACCGTGATCGGCAGCCGGCACTTCAGCTTGATCGGCGCCGAGTAGTGGTCCTGCAGGCTCTGGCCGACGCCGGGCAGATGGCGGACCACGGGAATGCCGAACTGCTCGAGCTGTTCCTGCGGCCCGACGCCGGACAGCAGCAGAAGCTGTGGCGAATTCACTGCGCCGCCGCACAGGATCACCTCGCGCGCTGCGCGCACCGTGCGCGGCTGGCCGTTCTCGCGGAACGCAACGCCGACGGCGCGCTTGCCCTCGAACAGCAGCTTCTCGCCGAGCGCGCCGGTGACGACGCGAAGATTGGGCCGGTTGCGCACCGGATGCAGGTAGCCCACCGCGGTCGAGCAGCGCTTGCCGTTGCGCGTGGTGGTCTGGTGGTAGCCGACGCCGTCCTGCCTGGCGCCGTTGAAGTCGTCATTGCGAGGATAGCCGAGCTGCATCGAGCCCTCGATGAATGCCTCGCAGATCGGGTGGTGTTCGGAGGTGTCGGAGACGCAGAGCGGGCCACCGGTGCTGTGGAACTCACTGGCGCCACGCACCTGATGT
>DASXNR010000132.1:0-2720 GCA_036494925.1 Acetobacteraceae bacterium | reverse complement strand
ACGCTGTGCGCGGTGTTCGTGCCCTCGGCATTCCTGTCGGGTATCACCGGCCAGTTCTTCCGCCAGTTCGCGGTCACCATCGCGGCCTCGACCCTGATCTCCTGCTTCGTGTCGCTGACCTTGAGCCCCGCGCTCTGTGCGGTGCTGTTTAGGGCCCATGAGCCGGGCCACAAGGCGCAGCGTTCGTGGATCGCGCGGCTGGTGCAGGCGGGCTTTGCGCGCTTCAACGTCGGATTCGAGTGGCTGTCGACGAGCTACGGCCGGCTGACGCGGCGGCTGGTGCAGATCACGGGCGTCGTGCTGCTGGTCTATGCCGGGCTGATCGGCGTCGCCGGCTTCCAGTTCGCCCGCGCGCCCACCGGCTTCATTCCTGAGCAGGACCAGGGCTATCTCATCACCGTGGTCCAATTGCCGCCCGGCGCCACCCTCGACCGCACCGAGGCCGTGGTCAAGAAGGCGATCGACATCATCATGTCGACCCCCGGCGTCGAGCACGTCGCGCCGTTTGCGGGACTCGACGCCACCACCTTCACCATCGCCTCCAATGCGGGGACGATCTTTTCCGGCCTGCCGTCGCTCTATAATCACGAGGTCGAGGGCGTCACCGCCGCGAGCGTTCTCGCCGACCTTCGCAAGCGCCTGTCGGTGATCCAGGAGGCCTATGTGCTGACCATCCCACCGCCGCCGGTGCAGGGCATCGGCAATGCCGGCGGCTTCAAGATGATGCTGCAGGATCGCGCCGGCCTCGGCTCGGAGGCATTGTCGAAAGCGGCGCAGGCGCTGGTTGCGGCCGCCAACAAGGATCCGAGCTTTGCCGGCGTCTTCACGCTGTTCGGCACGCGCTCGCCCTCGGTCTATGCCGACATCGACCGCGAGAAGGCCGAAAAGGTCGGGCTCACCCCGACCGACGTCTTTTCCACCTTGCAGGTCTATCTCGGCTCGCAATATGTCAACGACTTCAACTATCTCGGCCGCACCTACCAGGTGATCGCGCAGGCCGATGGCGCGTTCCGCCAGGATCTGCAGGACATCGCGCGGCTGAAGGCACGCAACGCGGCGGGCGAGATGGTGCCGATCGGCACCGTCGCGCAGCTCAGGTCGGAGAACGCGCCTTATCGTGTCCCTCGTTACGATTTGTTTCCCGCGGCCGAAGTGATGGGCGTCGCGGCGCCCGGGGTTGCCACCGGAAGTGCCCTGCACCGGATGGAGGAGCTGGCGCGCGAGGTGCTGCCGCCGGGCATCGGTTTCGAGTGGACCGAACTCGCGTTCCAGCAGCAGCAGCCGGGGACGTCGTCGTTGCTGGTGTTCGGTGCGGCGGCGCTGTTCGTGTTCCTGGTGCTGGCGGCACAATATGAGAGCTGGAATCTACCGCTCGCGGTGGTGATGATCGTTCCGATGTGCCTCTTGGCCTCGGTGACGGGGTTGTTGTGGCGCGGCATGTCGATCGACGTGCTGGCGCAGATCGGCTTCGTCGTGCTGGTTGGCCTCGCCGCGAAGAACGCGATCCTGATCGTGGAGTTTGCGCGGCAGACCGAGCAGGCCGGCGCGAGCCCGGGCGAAGCCGCTGTGACTGCTGCGCGCACGCGGTTGCGGCCGATCCTGATGACGTCGCTTGCGTTCATCTTCGGCGTTGCGCCGCTGGTGGTCGCAACCGGCGCCGGCTCCGAGATGCGGCAGTCGCTGGGCACGGCGGTGTTCGCCGGCATGCTGGGCGTGACCGCGTTCGGCCTGCTGTTCACGCCGGCCTTCTATGCCGTCGTAAGCCGGATCCGGCGCAAGAAGCGGGAGGCAAAGGCTGGAGAAGTCGCTCACGCGAGGTGAGGCCGCGTCAAGCTCTTGACGGCTGCATCCCCGCCAAAGGTAGCGCCGGAACGTTGGTTCAATGTGCCATCAAGAGCGGCAAGTCCGCATGCTGCATGACGTGCCGCGTGGCGCCGCCGAAAATCATTTGCCGCAACCTGTTCCTTGTGAAGGCTCCCTTGACCAGGAGATCGCAGCCTTGCGCCTTGGCCGCAGCCAGGATCGCTTCACCGGTGCTGCGGCCTTCCAGCTCGATGGTCATGGGCTCGGCGGCGATATTGTTGTACCGCAATTGCTTGCGCACTTGGTCGGCTGAGGGACCCGGCACGTCCTGTCCGCCGGTGACGGTCAGGACCGTCACGCGTCCGGCCAGGCGTAGCAATGGCATCGCCAGCGCGTTGGTGCGGGCCTGCTCGGTGCTGCCGTTCCAATGGATCATGATGTTGCTCGCGATCTCTTTCGGAGCAACCGGCGGCGACAGCAGAACGGGCCTGCCGCTTTCGAACAGTCCCGACTCGATCGCCCGGTGATATGGCGCGGCCGTACCGGCGCCCGGCCTGCTCATGACGATCACATCGAACGTGCGGCCATGATCGCCGACCAGGTCTTCACCCGGCGCCACCTCGGCGAACCAGCCGAACCAGGGCCGGTCCGCGGTCGTTCTGCCGGCGGCAATACCGCGCTCCCGCATGAAGGTCTCGAACAGCTTGCGCGCCTCCGCCGTCTCTTCGTCGCGCCGCTCTCGATACGTCTCGATCGAAAACGTGCTGGCGAACTCTGCCGCGACGAACTCGGGAACGCCGAACCACAGTGGAACACCCTCGATATAGGCGCCGGTGCGCTGCGCGAGCAGCACGGCCGTCTCCAGCGTGGATTTCATGGTCGGGACATTTTGGGTAGGCACCAGGATCGTCTTCATC
>DASXNR010000131.1:0-2986 GCA_036494925.1 Acetobacteraceae bacterium | reverse complement strand
TCCAGCCGGCGGCGACGGACAGACCGGCCGTCATCGCCCACGCCACGCCGGTCACGCCCCACAGATGCGTGGCGGGCGGCACGATGATCACCAGCGCAATCACCTGCAGCACCGACGCCTGCGTGGCCGCCTTGGGCTGGCCGACTGCCCGCAGATAGGCGACCAGCATCGCAATCACCGCGCCGATCGCCATGTTGATGACGAAGATGCGGAACAGCGGCACGGCGGACATCCACGCCGGACCCAACACGAACATGAAGAGCGGCCCGGCCGTCCATCTCAACACCAGCACCACCACGATCAGACCGATCACAATGATGGTCAGGTAACGCATGAACAGCCTGGAGGCCGAACCATCCTCGCGACGATGATGCGCGGAGAAAGTCGGAAACAGATATTGACCGAGCGCGATCGCGGCATCCGCGAGCAACATCTGCGCGAGCTTCGACGACATCTGGTACGCGCCCAGTGCAACCGGTCCGAGCAGCTTCGCTACCAGCACCTTGTCGAACTGGTTGAGCAGCAGATTGACCACGCTGCCCGCCCAGATCCAGCGGCTGAAATTCACGTAATGACCGATGCCGTGCCACGCGAGACGGATCGGCGGCCGCGGCCCCATGGTGGCCCACGTAAGCCCGGTTTTGAGGGTTTCGCCGGCGATCATGCCGATCAGCACGGCAAACGCGCCCGCGCCGCCCCACGCGCACGCGAGACCGATCGCGCAATCGGCAAAGGCGGCAGAGGTTTCGACGCCCGCTAGCTGCTGAAAGCGCCGTTCGCGCTGGACCATGTAATAGGCGGGCGATGCCAGCCCGCGGATCAATGGCAATGCGGCCGCCAGTTGCAGCAGCACGAGCGAGCCGCCCAGATGGAACTGCGCATTCATTAATGGTGCCAGCGCGATCAGCAACAGTGCAATCAGTGTGCCGCGCGTGGTCAAGGTGGTCCAGACCGCACCGAGTTCCGAGCGGGTCGGCACGCTTTTGGATTGCACCACGGCCTGTGCAAGACCGGTATCGCTCAAGGATTCCGCAATCGCCACGGCCAGCAGGGCAACGCTCACGCTGCCGATCGCCGCCGGCCCGAGCATGCGCCCAATGGCGAGAAACTTGATCGCCACCAGACCGCGCACGACAATCTGCTGGATCAGGACCCAGGTCGCCGCACTGCCTCCGAATGCAGGTCTCATCGAGACAAGCGGAACCCTTATCGATCTCACGGATGCCCTCCCCTTAAGCATGCGCCAATCATGCCTGACACGGTAACGCGCCTGTTTATGCGGGGACCGCCATCTCATAGCCTATATCGGCCCCGAGCAGGTTCGCGACAATGTTTTTCGCTACCTTGGCGGCATGACAAAAGACACCATCCTGGTCATCGAACCAGACTTCTCCGGACATCGCTGGCGTTATGCGGAATGGGCCGCTCAGGCGTATATCGAAGCGGGCTACCGCTGCGTGATCGTCACGTCCTCTGCTAACGCGACGCATCCGCTTGCGCAGCGTCTTGCCGCCGCGGGCCTCGCCGACCTGCAGATCACCTTTGTCGAGGAGCCCACCGACGCGCCCCGCACCGGCCTCGGCTCGATCACCTATGTGCGCTACGTGCGGCTGTTCCAGCACCTGTATCGCACGGTCAGTCGCGAATACGGCGTGGCGCTGGTGATGGTGCCGTATGCCGATTACTTCCTCTACGCGCTGCCGTTCTTCGGCTCGCCGTTCGGGACGACGCCGTGGGCCGGCATCACCATGCGCTCCACGTTCCATCACCACGAAGCCGGTGTGCGGGCGCCGCGCCGTCCGCTCGTCAATGCCGTCAAGGCGCAGCTATTTCGCCGCGCGATTCGCGCGAGGGGGCTGAAGACCCTGCTGACGATCGATCCCACGCTGGTCGACTGGTGTGCAAGCCATCCTGAAGCGGGCGCCGCGCCGGTCCAATATCTGGCCGACCCGTCGCCGGATGCGCGCCTGACGGACCCGCTGCTCGCCCGGCAAAAGCTGGGACTCTCCGCGCACAGGCAATACGTGCTGGTGTACGGCGCGATCAGCGAGCGCAAAGGCGTGTACGAACTGGTTGAAGCGCTCAACGTGCGCGACGACGCACCCACCCTGGTGATCGCGGGTTCCCAGGATATGAATGCGCGCGCAACCTTACAAAAAGCCCTCGCGCAACTGTCACCCTCGCCTGTCGTGCTCGATCGCTTCATCGACAACGACACCGAAGATGCGCTTTTTTCGGCGTGCGATGTGGTGTGGCTCGGCTACAAGGGGCATTACGGCATGAGCGGCGTGCTGGTGCAGGCCTACCGGTTCGGCAAGCCGGTGATTGCGACGGCCGATGGACTGATTGGCTGGTTCTGCCGCGACGGCGCACTCGGGCCCTTGATCGACGACCTCTCGACCGACTCGATCAACACGGCGCTGGATACCGCACTGGATCCGGACATCATCAGCCCGCAGGCTGGCGTGGCAGGGCATCTGCTCGAACGCAATACACTCGCCCATTTCAAGCTGACGCTACAGTCGGTGATGCGCGAGAATCCGGACGTGCAGGCGCAAAGTAGCTTGCAGCCTCGGGCCGCGGCAACCTGAAGACCAACTCGAACAAACCGACGCGCGCTGCAACAACCTCACGCAGCGGTATCAGCCCAGGCGCGGGCGGCGGCGCCAGACTCCGGCGCGCTCCTGCGGACGCTCGCCACCTCTACCAGTGCCCCGCATTCACCGCTCGCACCGCCTTCACAATACGTGCCCGCCGACGGCCGGCACTTCCAGCTCCTCCGGCATGGCGTCCTTGCCCGTCGCGCCTTTGCGGCGAGCGGGGAAAATCGCGTCGCGCAGACGCAGGAACGGGAACTCGACGGCGCGCGTCGTTACATAGCCGATCACGATCGCGATCAGAAACTGCGCGATCAACACCGGCGCCCACGCGGCAAGCGGCGGAACATGCAGGGCCGCGGCCTTGCGGATCAGCATGTCGCCGGGCG
>DASXNR010000130.1:0-37980 GCA_036494925.1 Acetobacteraceae bacterium | reverse complement strand
CGAGCGATGACCGGTGCCCGAGATCCTCGCGATGGGTTGTCAGGAACACTTCGGCGGCACGCCGACCCTCGTCGCGCAGCATGGTCAGGAAGGCCCATTCGGCGTTGAGCTTGGAGGAATAACCGAGATCCGCCATGATTGGATTTCGCACCAGGTGGATGCGCATGCCAGCCCACTGTGCTCCCTCGCCGTGGCCCGGGTCGGCCAGTTGGCGCAGCAGCGCGATCATTTTGAGCTCTTTCAGCAACACGGCGTTGAACGACACCTCGTTCAGGCGATTGAGGATGTCGCGCGCCGTGCGCGGTGTCCCGGGCCGTTCGATCGGGTTCAGCGGGACCAAGATCGTGTCGCGCGAAGTGCACTCCTGCACCAGCGGCGTGATGGTGGGATTGCCGGCATAGCCGCCATCCCAGTACGCCTCGCCGTCGATCTCCACGGCCTGGAACAATGACGGCAGACATGCCGATGCCAGCAGCACGTCCGGTGTAATCTCGTGGTTCCGGAACACCCTGCCGCGTCCCGTGCGCACGCTGGTCGCGGTCACGAATACCTTGATCGGTCCACCCGCCAGCGCGCGGAAATCGACACTTTCGTTGAGCAGCGCCGCCAGCGGATTGCCGCCGAACAGGATCAGGTCGTACGGCGACACCAGCCTGGCCATCAGATCCATGGCGATGAACAGCGGCGAACTGTCGAGCGTCCAGCGGTTGAGCAGGATGTCGAGCGGTCCGCGCTGGAACGGGCTCAGCACCGCGGCACGCGAGACGCTGCGCCAGAACGCTTCCAGCGCGGAGCGCGCGCGTTCGGCGCCGCCGGCCGCATACGCCGACGCCAGGACGGCCGCGTTCATCGCGCCCGCCGAGGTGCCGGAGATGCCATCGATCCGTAGCCACTTTTCTTCCAGCAATCGATCGAGCACGCCCCAGGTGAAGGCGCCATGCGCGCCGCCGCCTTGTAGTGCAAGATCGACGTCGAGCGACGGACGATCCGCGGGCTTCGACACGGTCGGAGTGTTATCGGCTGTCATGCTGCCCCGCTGCCCGGCCCGAACCATTGCCGACGCCGTGTCGCATCAGGCGACGAGCGGTACGCGATGGTCAAGCGTTCACAGGCGCATGTGAAGCTGCGGCCTGCGCGCCCGCAAGAGCCGCCTGCAACACCTCTTCCTTCGTCTCGTCGAACGAACTCCGCAATACCGTGCCTCCGGTCCCCTGCAGCGCCGCCGCCACCTTGTCGGTGGTCATCTTGCGGATCAGCAGGAACAGCGCCGCATTGCCGGACTGCAGCGTCTTGCCGACATCCTTCATGAATTCGTCATTGATCCCGACATCTGTCAGCTTGCCGCTGATCGCGCCCGACGCCGCGCCGACCGCAGCACCGACCAGCGGCATCATGAACAGCAAGCCGACCAGCGTGCCCCAGAACAGCCCTGACACCGCGCCCGCTTTGACCGGCTGAAACAACTGGTTCAGCTTGACGTGGCCTTCGGGGCACTTGGTGACCACAACCGCATCGCCAAGCTCGATGAGATATTCGTTCTGCATCCCCAGCAGCTTCTGACGAACTGCGTCGGCCTGTGCTTCCGTGGGATATTCAATGACAAGCAGATCGGACATGATAGCCGCTCCTGTTCCAATAGTGCAACCCCGACGATCGCGTCGATCGCCGGGGCGCGCGATTACTTAGCCGAGGACCCGGTCTTCCTCAATGCCGATCACCGAAGCACTGCCGATCAGCCTTTGATGGCCAGCGTCGTCGCGTCGAACTGCACAGGCGACATCTTGCCATCAGTCAGTTGCACAACCGCGATCCCCCGGTTGAAGTCCAGGGCCACGATCTTGCTCGCCGGGTGCTTCAGCTTGATGCTGTTCAGCAGGATCGTCTGCAGGATTTCGGTCACCGTCTGACCGCCCTGCCCCAACCGTGCCTGGACCTCGGCTTTCTTCTCCGACGACAGCCCGGCAAGCTCCGCCTGCTCCAGTGTGGTTGCCACTTGCGCGAACGCCATCGGCGCCGCCACGACGATGGCCGCACATGCCGTCAGTGCGACAGTTCTGTAGTCCATTTTCATGGTATGATCTCCATCCGAGCCATAAGTCGAGCAATCGCACGCTGCCCCGTGCGAGCGATGTCGTGCATGCTCTGCCGGATTGTTTAGCAATGGTCTCTGCTCCTGAGATGAGCAGGGAATCCCGCGACCATAATGTCATATCCCAATAGTTACCCTCGGACGACCTCTCCGCGTCAGAATCAACCCTGGGCGTCAAGGAGGCGCGTATTCATCGGCCGCCTGACCGCGTAACTGTCGAGAAACTCACGCAATGCCACCGAATTGAGAATGGCCGAACGGCCGGCCTCGATCAGCAGATCCACATCGTCCTTCCTCAAGGTCAGCCCGGTCCGGATTGCCAGAAGCTGTTGTTTGGTCTCGCTGTCGGGAAGCCCGGAAAGCGAGACGTGCACCAGGACCCCATCCACATCGTCGCACCGTGCGCCATCGATCGTTGTTGCCTCGGCGCAACGGGATTGCCTGATCGCCGCGACGAATTCCTGAAGCTGCTTATCCACCACCGCCAACGTCTCGAAGTTGAAGCGATCGATCTGGGTACCGGAGACCAGTCTGAAGATGGCGAAGATGCCACCGACCACCCGCTGTTGCGCGATGCTGGTATCCTGGGCGCCCTGGCCATCGATGCTGAGCACGAGCACGCGGCGGACACGGTTCAGACGCGTCGCCGTGAAGGGCGCCTGCGCGATGGTCTGCATCGACGCACCGGAGGCGCGCAGCGCGAGATTGTCCGACACACCGCCGTCTACCAGATGCACGTAGCGGGTGCGGTCGTTGTCGAGGTATCGATCGGCACCCCTGGCCTCGTTTCCGATCCGCGACCTTGGGTCGAGCCGTTGAGCTTCCGTGACACGCCGCAACCAGCCAGGCTTGCGTCCACCGCAGGCAGCAGCATGGTTGGTCAGGGTGATCGGCGACAGCAATCCCGGAAAGCCGTTCGAAGCCGCGACGGCGCGTGCGACCGGCAGATCATCGAGGTCGGAACAGATCAGATCGAATGTTTCCTGAGTGAACAGGAACGGCGTGCCATAGGCGATGTCCGTGCCGCCGACGGCAATCAGGGGACGCCCGTTCTTCTCCAGGTCGGCGAACCGCGCGCCGTGGAACATGTCGCGGTCGTAGACACGCTCCATGAAGTCGTTGGTGCCGACCAGTGGATTGATCAGCCAGTTCCAATTCCATGGCAGCAGATAGATGCCCCAGATGTTGGCTTCCGTATCGCGGTAGAGAAAGTCGGTTTCGTATTGTCCGAAGGTGGCGTCGCGATGCAGTCCATAGTAGGCGGCCGTGAAGCTGCCCCCCGAGACGCCCGCAATCGCATCGACCTCGCCGAGCAGCGGGCGGGAGCCGACGGTGGTCTGCACCGGCAGATCGCGCATACCCTTGAGCGCACCATACGAAAACGCCGCGGAGCGCTTTCCCCCGCCGGACATGGCGAGAATGACCAGCAGATCCGGTGTCGCCTGCGACGGGGCCAGCGCATCGAGCCGATAGCCGCCTTTCGATATGTGCTCGCTGTCCGGGGGTTCGAGCCTGCTCGCCGGCAGGAGCTTGGTGTCGGCGACCGTCAGTGACGCGCAGCCGCCGAGCGCCAGGGCCAACATCAGCGCGACCACGGGCGCAGGTGCGGTCATCAATCGTGTCCCCAGATGTTGCAATCAAGGCGCGGTCAGCATCAGCGCAGCCAGCACGACCGCCACCGCCAGCAGCGACACGCCCGCAACCGACCATCGGCGCAGCACGCCGTCCAGTCGCTCCAGCGTCAGGCCGATGGTGCCGGCAAGGCTGGTGGCGCCCACCACCACCACGTCCGCGATATCCCCATCGGGGATCCGCGGCAATTCGCCGCCCCAGCGCCACAGCCCGATCGCCAGCACGCCGCCCAGCAGGATCGGCCAGGCCGCCGACCAAACCGAAGCCGGCGCGATCGCGTCTGCGACCGTTCCACCCATCACGGTCAGGTACACCATCCACGGAACCACGATCGAGGCGAGCGCCATGGCGAGCCACGGCACGGACAGCCGCGCCGGCGCCGCCGGCGCTGCATCTCGAGCCGCCGATGCCGCAAGCCGGCGCAGGAAGTGCAGCATCAGCAGCGTGGTCGCGGCGGACGACAGGCTCATCAGCAGGCCCACGACGCCCTCGCCCACGGGCGCCTTCACCACGAGTTTGGCGAGCGTGCCGCCGGTCAGCGGAAGCCCGCCAAGCCCGAGTGCCAATATTGCCGCCGGCAGCAGCACCGGCCACAGCCGGCGCGGTCCGGTCGCCTGGGCGACGCCGATGGCAAGGAACAGTGCGCCCTTCACCAGCGTGTGGTGCGCCGCGTAGAAGCCGGCGAACAGGGCGACGCCGCCATTGCCGCCGGCAAGCCCCATGCCGAACACGGCGGCGATCACCCCCATCTGGCTCACGCTGGAATAGGCCAGCACCGTCTTGGGGTTACGCTGCGTGATGCCGATGGCGACGCCGTAGAACGCCCCGAACAGCCCGACCACGACCAGCGCCTCGCCCCATTCCGGCATCGCTGCGTCCAGCGGCAGGAAGCGGATCAGCCCGATCACGCCCGCCTTCACCGCGGCGCCGCTGAGCACGGCGGCGGCCGGGATCGGCGCCGCGCGATAGGCGAGCGGCATCCAGATATGGAACGGCACCAGCCCGATCTTGGCGCCGAAGCCCAGCATCAGCAGCGTCAGGATCGCGGTGCGCCAGGGCGATGCCGGCAGCGCCGCGGTGGCATCGCGGATCAGCAGACCGTCGCCGGTGGCGGTTTGTGCCAGTAGCACGAAGGCCATCAGCAGGAACGCTTCGCCCAGCAGCGCGAGCGCCACGTAGATCAGGCCATTGCGCCGCGCGCGCGGCGTGCCGTCGTGCACGATCAGCCCGTAGGCCGCGAGGCTGACCATCGAGAACACCAGATAGAAGCTCACCAGGTCGGCGGCCATGAAGACACCGACGCTGCCGCTCAGCGTCAGCAGCCACCACACCACGAAACCGCCGCTGTCGAGCCTGCCGCGCAGCCATGCCGAGGCGTAGCTCCCGGCCGCGATCCAGAGCAGCGCGGCCACCCCAAGCAGCAGCGCGCCAGGCACATCGAGCGCGAACCGAAGCCGCAGCAGCAATGGCGGCAGCGCGAGCGTCCCGCCGGACGCCAGCAGCGCAGCCACCAGCGCAGGTACCGGCGCGACCGCCAGCAGCGCCGGCATCCTCGCCCTGAGCCGCGGCGACAGACACGCCAGCAGCATGACAAGCGGCAGGCCGATCGCGGCGCCGAGCAGCATTCCCGCCGCGTTCATTGCGCGATCGCCGCCGTGGGAATGTGCCGCCCAACCTCCAGCAGCAACGAGGGCCGCAGCGGCACGAGACCGAGCAGCAGCGCGCAGATCGCCAGCGCCAGGACCACGCCCTGCCGGCCGCTCGACACGTGGGCTTGCAGCGTCAGGGGTCCGTCCGCGGCGGCCAGCGCCGGCGTCAGCACGCGGAATACATAGCCGGCGGCGAGCAGACCGCCGGCCAGGATCACCACCGACCACCACCACTGGCCCTCGGCCACCGCCGCCATCAGCAGCATGGCCTTGGCGACGAAGCCGCCGCTTGGCGGCAGGCCCATCAGCGACATCCCGCCCAGCCCGAATGCGAACACGGTCATCGGCAGCGCCCGGCCGATGCCAGCCAGACCCGCGATCCGGTCGTGGCCCAGCGCCTCCGCGATCAGTCCGGCGGCCATGAACATCGCTGCCTTGGCGACGGCGTGCGACACGAGCTGCAGCACGCCGCCGGTCCACGCGACGCCGGTCCACAGCTCGTCCGTCCCCGACGTCACGGCCACAGGCGCGGAGGCCAGCGGGAACAGAAAGAACAGGTAGCCGATCTGCGCGATCGTCGAATACGCGATCAGCAGCTTCAGCCGCGCCTGGCGCAGCGCGAGCACGCTGCCGAACACGATCGCCATCGCACCCAACGCGGCGAGCGTCTGGGCGGCAGCCTGGTTCAGCAGGCTCGGGATCGTGTCGAACCAGATCCGGACGATCAGGATGAACGACCCCTTGACCACCAACGCCGACAGCAGCGCGCTGGCGGCCGCCGGTGCACCCGCATGCGCGGGCGGCAGCCACAGATGCAGCGGGAACAGCGCGGTCTTGGCGATCAGTCCCGCCGTCATCAGCGCGACCGCGACCCAGACGACCGGCTCGGCACGAACCAGCCCCGACAGCAGCGCGATGTCGAGTGTGCCGTAAGCGCCGTAGAACAGCGCCACGCCCAGCAGGTACAGCACCGATCCCAACAGCGCGAACAACAGGTAGCGCAGGGCGGCAGCCAGGGTCTCGGCGCGGCCATCCAGCGACACCAGCGGCACCGCGCCGAACGTCAGCAGTTCCAGCGCGACATAGAGCGTGAACAGATCGCCGCCGAGCCAGACCGCGTTCAGCCCGGCCCAGACGCCCATCAGCAGCGCCCAGAACACTCCGGGCGAACGGGCGTCCTCGGTGCCCTCCGGCACGCTGAAGCCCTCCCGCGCAAACAATCCGATGGCGCAGATCACCACCGCGGTGGTGACCATCATGATGGCCGACAGTCCGTCGGCGCGCAGCGCGATGCCGAGCGGCGGCGTCCACCCACCCACGTGATAGGTGAGCGGCGTCCGGGTCAGCCAGATGTCCCCGGCGATCGCGAACGCGATGGAGAGCCCCACCGGCAGCGCCACCAGGGCGATGCGTTCAGGTTGGCGGCCGCCCAGCGCCATCGCCAGCACCACGCCGGAAGCGGGCACCATCACCGCCAGCACAAGCAGAAAGCCGGCGGTCTGCGGGATCAGCGACCACCTCCATCGGGATCCGAGCTAAGGCTGGCGCTCCCGGACACCTGGTACAGCCGCAGCAGCAGCGCGACCGCGAGCGCAGTTGCCGAGAAGGCGACGACGATACCGGTGATCACCATCGCCTGCGGCACCGGATCGCCACCCATCCCGGCCGCCGCGCCCCTGCGCGCGATCACACCGAACAACAGGAACACGCCGCCGCCGAGCAGGTTGAACGCGAGGATCTTGCGCAGCGGCTGCGGGTGCACGATCGCGCCGAACAATCCGAGACCCACCAGGGCCGCACCGCACAGCCCGTACAGCGTGGCCGCGCTCATCGCTGTCGTTCGCGTTCCGGCGGTCCGGCGACCAGCAGGCCCAGGATCGCGGCGATGGACAAGGTCAGCACTACCTCGATGACGATGATCAGTGGCTTCGCGAACTGCGCCGGGTACGACAGGAAGCCGTCCGGCAGGGCAAACCCCGCGAACCCGACCGCCAGGAAGACCGCCGGGCCAGCGACCAGCACCATCCGCACCCACCGCTGGCCGGTCTCGGGCACCGCCTGCAAACCGGCGATCATGACCAGCAGCCACATCGCGGCGAGGATCGCGCCGCCCTGGAACGCCCCGCCCGGTGCTATTGCCCCGACCCACAGAATGTAGATGCCAACGACGATCCCCACCGGCGGCAGCAGCCGCCCGAGCAGGGTCAACTCACCGCCCAGGCTGGCGCTGGGCCGCAGCCCCGGGGCGCCGCCCCAGAAGCGGTCGGGCGCAAGCGACCACACGCCGATCAGCGCGAGCAGCAGCACGACCTTCTCGAGCAGCGTATCGAGGGCGCGGTAGGCGATCAGGACGGCGGTGACCGCGTTTCCCACGCCCAGCTCGGGCAGATGCACCGCCGCCTGCGATGCGAGCGTCGGGGCCGGATCGGCTGGAAACAGCACCAGCGCAGCCAGACCAGCAAATACTGCGACGGCGAGCACGCCGGCCGCGACCCGCATCGGCACTGCGGGCCGCTCCGCCGCCGATCGTTGCTCGGTCGGACGCAGGCGCGCGGCCGCGGTGATCAGCAGGGCCCCGGTAATGCCGCTGCCGACCGCGGCCTCGGTCAACGCCACATCGACGGCCGCGAGGCGTACCCAGGCCAGCGCCAGCAGCAGGCCGAATGTGACGAAGCCGACGACAGCGGCGAAGGCCGACCCCGCGGCAATGGTCCACACAGCCACCGCCACCACCAGCAGGGCCAATCCCGCATCGAGGACAAACGCGGCGGTCATGCCCGCTGGCCGCCGCGCCGCGCCGCGCGGGCAACAAGCTGGGTGACCGTCGCTCCCGCCAACTGGGCCAGCAGCCAGACCGCGACCAGCTTCAGCGCGGCCAGCACCCCGTCGGCTTGCGGCAGCAGGCCAAGGACCACCAGACCGAGCCCAAGGTTGTCGGCCTTGGTCAGCGCGTGCAGGCGCGAGAGCGAGTCCGGAAACCGCAGCAGCCCGACCGTCCCGGCCAGGAAGAACACCGCGCCCGCCGAAACCGCGACCACCGTGACGATGTCGAGCAGGATCCGCATACTCAGCGGTCCGAACGGGGGATGCTGGTGACGAACCCGACGGCGGCGAAGGCGGCGAGCAAGGCCAGGGTCAGCGCCGCGTCCACCGCCGCCGGCACGCCGATGCCCGTGGCCAGCAGCAGCAGCGCCGCGATGCCGCCGGTGCCGAGCAGTTGCGCCGCCATCAGGCGATCGGCATCCGCCGGCCCGCGCAGAATGCGCGCCAGTCCCAGCGCCACCATCGCAAGAACGAAGCCGGCGGCGGCGATGAGGAACTCAGCCATCGGCCAGCGCGCGCATGAAGCACGCCTCCTCCACCGCCAACTGCGCGGCCGCCGGCTGGCCGATATCGAGACAGTGGACCAGCAGCGTCCCGTCCGCGTCGGTATCCGCCGGCAGCGTGCCCGGCATCAGGCTTGCCAGCGCGCAGAACGCGTCTCGCGCATTGCCTGGCGGAAGCCGAGGCGAATACGTCACGAATCCCGGGCGCAGCGGCAGCCGCGGATCGAGCGCGCGCCGTGCAACGTCGACACCGGCGATCACCGCCTGGAAGGGGAAGCGCAATGCGAGCCTGGTCACGCCCAGCGGTGACAGGTGGCGTCGGCCTGGCGGCAGCAGATGGAGGCTGACGAATGTCGCCGCGGCGACAGCGACCGCCGCGGCGGGCAGATCGCCAGGGTTGATGCCGGCCAGCACCAGCCAGAATACCAAGAACCCCACGGCGCGCACGAACGCGCTGCGAAGCAGCGACCCGGCGTCATTCGCCATGTGCGGGCGCCAGAGCGTGGTCACCAGCCGGCGGCTCCTTGAGACGGAACCACGCCACATAGAGCGCCGGCAGAAACACCAGCGTGACGACGGTGCCCACCAGGAAGCCGCCCATGATGGCGAACGCCATCGGCCCCCAGAAGATCGTCGCCGCGATCGGGATCAGGCCAAGCACCGTGGAGACCGCCGTCAGCATGATCGGACGAAAGCGCGACACGCTCGCCTCGATCACCGCTTCCCAGGGCGGCCTGCCTTCGCGGAGTTCGGCTTCGATCTGTTCGATCAGGATCACCGCGTTGCGGGCGATCATGCCGATCAGCGCGAGGATGCCGAGAATGGCCACGAAGCCGAGCGGCCGCTGGAAGATCAGCAGCCCCGCGACGACACCGGTCATCGCCATCGGCACGACGATGAGCACCAGGAACAACCGGCTGAAACTCTGTAGCTGGATCATCAGGAAGGTGATCATCAGCAACAGCATCAGGGGCACGACGGCGATCACCGAGGCCTGCGACTGCGCGCTTTCCTCGACCGTGCCGCCGACCGCGATACGATAGTTCTCGGGCAGGCTGGCGTTCAGTTCCGCCACCGCCGGCGCGAGCGACGCGACAACGCTTTCGGGCAATTCCCCCGGCGCCACATCGGCCTGCACGGTGAGTGTGGGAACCCGGTCGCGGCGCCAGATCAACGGGAATTCCTGGTCGAAATCGAAGCTGGCGAGCTGGCTGAGCGGCACGGTCCGTCCGTTCGGCAGCGGCACCTGCACGTTGCGCAGCGTCGCGAGCGAGACGCGTTGCTCGTCGGTCGCGCGCGCGATGACATCGACCAGATAGATCCCGTCGCGCAGCTGGGTGACGGTGGTGCCGGTGACCACCGAGTTCAGCACCTGCGCCAGAGCCTGGGAGCTGAGACCCAGCAACCGCGCCTGGTCCTGATCGATGTTGATCCGGACCATTCGGGCCGGCTCCATCCAGTCGAAATTGACATGCCTCGCGTTGGCATCGCCGGCCACGATGCCGGCGAGGCGCAGCGCGATGTCGCGGACCTGCGCCGTGTCGGGACCGCTGACCCGATACTGGATCGGCCAGCCGACCGGCGGGCCCAGTCCGAGCGGCGAGACGCGCGCCACCGCGCTGGGGAACTGGGTGGCGAGCACCTCCTCGAGCCGCGTCTGCAATCGCTTGCGCGCCGCCACGTCCTTGGCGATGACCACCGCCTGGGCGAAGAAATCGTTCGGCAGTTCCACCGCGAGCGGCAGATAGAAGCGGATCGCCCCGCGGCCGACATAGGTGCTCCAGCTCGCCACGTCGGCGTCCGTCTTCAGCACGCTGTCGAACCGCGCGGCGAGGTCGTCGGTGGCGAAGATCGAGGCGTTCTGCGCCAGCCTGAGATCGACCAGCAGTTCGGGGCGATCGGACGGCGGGAAGAACTGCCGCGGGATCAGCGGCGACAGCAGGAGCGCGACGACGAAGCAGGCGGCCGTGACCGCGATGGTGATCCATCGCGCCCGCATCGCGCCGACCAGGAGACCTCGGAACCCGCCGAGGATACGGCTGGGCTTGGTCGGCTTCGAGGTGTCCGGCCTGCGGAGCAGCACTACGCCCAGCAGCGGCGCGAACAGCACGGCGACGATCCAGGACAGCACCAGCGCAAGACCCACCACGACGAAGATCGAGAAGGTGTATTCGCCGGCCGAACTCTTGGCGAAGCCGATCGGCACGAAGCCTGCCGCAGTGATGAACGATCCGGTCAGCATCGGCACCGCCACCGATCTGTAGGCGTATGTCGCCGCATGTTCCGTGTTGTCGCCGGCGGCGAGTCGCGAGGTCATGACGTCGATCGTCGTCATCGCGTCGTCGACCAGCAGGCCAAGGGCGATGATGAGTGCGCCGAGCGAGATCCGCTGCAGGTCGATGCTGAGGAACTGCATGACCGGGAACACGATCGCCAGCGTCAGCGGGATGGACAGCGCGACCACCAATCCGGCCCGCATGCCGAGGCTGACGAAGCTCACCGCCATGATGATGGCGATCGCCTGCCAGAGCGACGTGGTGAAGTCGCTGATCGCATGCTCGACCACATGCGGCTGGTCGGCGACCAGGATTGGCGTGATGCCGAGTGGCAGGTTGGCGGTGATGCGATGCATCGCCTGTTCGATGTTGCGACCCAGCGCCAGGATGTCGCCGCCCTCGCGCATCGCGATTGCGAGACCGATCGCCGGCTTGCCGTTGACGCGGAACAACGGCTGCGGCGGGTCGGCGAAGCCACGGCGGATCTGCGCGATGTCGCGCAGCCGGATCATGCGCCCGTTGGCGACGAAGTTGATGTCGCGCAGGTCCTGTTCGGACTCGAATGCGCCGGTGACGCGCAGCAGCAGCTTCTCGTCGCCGGTCTGGATGGTGCCGGCCGGACTGACGACGTTCTGCGCCTGCAGTGCAGCGATCAGCGCCGAACGATCGATCCCAAGTCCGGCGAGCTGCTCCATCGAGAACTCGACGAACACCCTCTCGTCCTGAGCACCCAGCATCTCGACCTTGGAGACATCCGGGACGAGGAGCAATTGCGAACGGATATCATCGACATGGTCGCGCAGTTCGCGAGGGGTGAAGCCGTCCGCGGTGAAGCCATAGATGATGCCGAAGGTATCGCCGAACTCGTCGTTGAAGCCTGGGCCGACGACGCCGGTCGGCAATGTATGGCGCATATCGCCGACGCTCTTGCGGACGTGGTACCAGATGTCGGGCACCTCGCTGGCCGGAGTCTTGCCTTTCAGGTTGACAAAGATGGTGGTCAGTCCGGGACTGGTGTAGCTGCGCAGGAAGTCGAGGTTGGGCGTCTCCTGCAAGGTGCGCTCGATGCGCTCGGTGACCTGGAGCAGCGTGTCGTTGATGGTGGCGCCAGGCCAGGCGGCCTGCACGATCATGGTCTTGATGACGAAGGCCGGATCCTCGTTGCGGCCAAGGCTCCGGTAGGAGGAAATCCCCGCGAGGATCGACGCGATCATCAGGTAGACGACGAACGAGCGATGGCGGAGCGCCCACTCGGAGAGATTGAAACCCACTAGGCGGATGGTCCGAGCAGGCGGACGGTCTGGCCCGGATGGAGGGCCTGGACGCCGGCGGTGACAACGACATCGCCGGTATCGAGACCGTGGGCGACGACCACCGTGCCCGGATCGAACCGCAACAGCTCGATGTTGCGCAGCGACACGGTCAGTTTCGTCGGATCGACGATCCAGACCGCCGGTTGGCGATTCAATTCGGTCAATGCGGAGGCCGGGATCGATATCACCTTGTCGGATTCGAGGCCCACGGTGCCGTTCACCGTCGAGCCCAGGAGCATGGCCGCAGGCGGATCGGTCAGGCCGACCTTCACCTGAAACGTCCTGGTCACCGGATCGGCCTGCGGCGCGACTTCACGGACGCGGCCGATCGTCGTCACGCCGGGATCGTCGGTCAGGCGGATGGTGACGCGCGGGTCGCTCGGCGCCGAGCGCAGCACCAGCGCGGGCACGTCGAACACCGCGTCGCGCCCGCCCTGTCGCGCAAGCTGCACGATCATCTGCCCCGCCTGCACTACCTCGCCCGGTTCCGCACCGCGTGCCGTCACCGTTCCGGCAGCATCCGCCTGCAGCACGGTGTAGCTCACCCGGTCCGCGGCGATGTTGACCTGCACCTCGCCGTCATCGACCTGTGCCTGCGCGGTCCGCAACGACTTCTCCGCCAGATCGAACTGCGCTCGCGGCGTGTGGCCTTGCGCCAGCAGCGTTCGCTGCCGTTCGAACGCTGCGCGCGCCTGGGTCAATTGCGCCTGCGCGGCGGTGAGGCCGGCCTGCGCGGACCGCAGCGCGTTCACCTCGTTCTGCGGATCCAGCCTGGCGAGTTCCTGTCCCGGCTTGACCCGATCGCCGACATTGACGAACCGATCGGTCATTCGGCCGCCGATGCGGAACGCCATCGATGCCTCGTCCTCTGCCTGGATGTGTCCGGTCAGCACCACCTTCTCGCCGGCTTCCTGCGGCTTGGCCGTCACCGTACGTACCGGGCGCGGTTCAGGGGTCTCGGCCTGCTTCTTCGGCCCGCACGCGGTCATCCCGACCGCGACGGCCACCAGCAACCCGGTCCAGAACCAACGGTGGCCTCGCATACTCAGCCCCTGTGCGCGTACAAGCTTTCGCAGATGCGGGGCGAGATACCACCGGACGTACCGAGTGTGAAGGCGACGAGGCATGAAGCTTCGCGTGCTACCGCACGATGCGCCGCATCATCAGGCCTCCGGCTTCGACACGAACAGGTTCAATCCGAGCTGCGCGGACAGGAACCGCGCGACCAACTGCCCCTTGACGCTGTTGCCGGCCCGATCGAGTGGCGGCGCGAACGTTCCCAGCCCTCCCTTGCCGGGGGAAACGGTAACGATTCCACCGCCGATGCCGCTCTTGCCGGGCAGCCCGATGTCGTATAGCCAGTCGCCGGAGGTCTCATACAGCCCAGCGGTCGCCATCGCCGCCAACGCATAGCGGCAGCTGTCGGCATCGACGACCTGCTGTCTGGTCAGCGGATTGACGCCGCCGTCGGCCAATGTCGCTCCCATGGCCGCCAGATCCTTCGCCGATACGTTGAGCGAACATTGTCTGGTATAAAGATCGGTAGCCTCCGCCGGATCGAGATAGATCCGGCCATAGCTTTGCAGCAGGCGGGCGATACCCTGATTGCGGAAGTTGGTTTCGGACGCCGATGCATAGACCTCGTCATTGAGCGGCAGCGTGCGTCCGGCGAAACCGGACAGCCCGTCGTGGATGAACCGCCAACGCGCTTCGGCGGTCGCGCCAGGGACGAGACTGGTGGTCGCGATCGCCCCAGGATTGACCATCGGGTTGGTGCGTCCGTCCTCGCCACGCTCGATCGCCGCCAGCGAATTGAACGGCAACCCCGTGCTGTTCATGCCGAGCCTGTTCCGCGCCTCCGCGGCGCCCAGGCATTGGCAGACCAGAGCGAACACGAACGGTTTCGACACGCTCATGATCGAGAACTCGTAATCCGTGTCGCCGGCAGCATAGACCTTTCCGCTGGTGCTCACCTCGCACACGCCGAACAGATCGCTGGGCACTCGCGCAAGTGCCGGATAGACATCCGAGTTGCTGCCTTCGGTATTTCCCTTGAAACGCTCGTATGCGCGCTTCACCAGCGTTGTCACCTCATTGGGCTCGGGCAGGTGACCGGTGGATATGTAGCCCGGTTCTTCTGTTGCATCGGCATCAATGCGCGCGGCCATCACTTCCTCCTGCTGTCAGGTGCCTGTCACGCCACGTCGCGCAGGCCGCTGCGGCGGGTTGGCGGGGATTTCGCCGGGCTTGTAGTCGGGCAACCCACCAGCCGGAATGATCGCCAACACCGCCAGCCCCGCCATCAGCAAGAGCCCCATTCTGAGTGCGCTGAGCCGTGCGTCGGTATTGACCCGTACCGCCTCGGTAACCTGCTCGGGCGTGGCGCTGGTGCGCTGCATGATGCCGAGCAGCCGGTCGTTGCTGACGAAGTTGATGCTGTCGAGATCGATCTCCGACTGAACCTCGGGCGGCAACAGCGGGTTTTCCGCGATGGCGCGCAGCACGCCGGCGCTCAGCAGAGTGACCAGCAGCGCGCCGATCACCGCCGTGCCGACCGCGGCGGCAAGATTGTTGGCGGTGCCACGCAGCGAACCGACGTCGCCGGCAAGCTCCTTGGGCGAGGCCGTCACCAGTACGTTGAACACCAGCGTCACCAGCGAACCCTGGCCGATCCCGAACACCACCAGCCCGACCAGGACCGCGAGCGCGCTCCAGTCGTTGTGCACCACGAAGGCAAGCCACAGCAGAGCGATCGTGCAGATGATGAAGCCGAGCCGGCCGATCTGCCGCGGGGTCAGCGTCTGGTAGACACGGACGATCAGCATCGCCGAGAAGAATACCGAGAGGTTGAACGGCAACATGGCGATGGCCGTTTCGATCGGCGTGCGTCCCTGGATGATCTGAATGTAGAGCGGCACGGAGAAGTTCAGCGCCGCCTCCAGCGCGACGACTGTGAACATCACGTATACCGCGGCACGCTCCTCGCGCGACTCGATGACACTGAGATCCAGCAGCGGTGTCTTGCCGGCCTGCTGACGCCGGCGCGTCCAGACCAGGAAGCTCTGCAGCAGCACTGCGCCGATCACGATCATCGGCACCGCCGGCGACAGGCCGAAGATGTCGAACGGCGCACCCGGCCGCGCCACGCCAAGCCCCCAGCGGTTGACGTTGTTGAAGCCGAAAGTGATGAGAATGACGGCCACCGCCGCGAGCAGCACACCCACGATGTCGATAGCGACCTCCGGCCGTCCCTGGTCAGGCTTGAGCCGGAAGCTCAGGTAGAATACCAGCGCCGACAGCACGATCAGGATGCCGAAGGCCGGGCGCCAGCCGATGAACGTGCCGAGAATGCCGCCGATCAGGAATGCGGCGACACCCGCGCCGGCGCGCGCCGAGCCAAGCGCGCCGAGCGCGGTGGCCTGCTGGCGGCCGTGGTAGTTGTTGGCGATCAGCGCGACCAGCGAAGGCACGAGTGCCGCGCCCGCAGTGCCGGACAGCAGCTGCGCGATCAGCATGACGGTCGCCGTCGGGCTGAACGTCATCAGTACCTGCGCGATCCCGAACAGTACAACGACCACGCGGAACACCCGCAGGCTGCCAAAACGCTGGTTCAGTTTCGCGCCAAGCATGACCAGGCCGGCGACGGCGAGCGAATACATCACGATACCGGTGGCGACCGTCGTCGGCGGAACATTGAAGCTGTGCACCATCCCGCCGATCGCCACCGGCAAGGAGGCGACGTTGAACGACATCAACGCCTGGCCAAGCGCGATGGCGACCATCGGCAGCCAGGATTCTGCCTGCTCGATGTCTGCAACGGAGTTCGAAACCGCATCGGACGCCATGGTGCTCTCCCCTCCGGATTCAGGAACTATCGGAATCGAGTGAAGCAAACATCGCTGCGTAACGGGTCCGCGTATACATCGCTGCTTGCCCGTCGGCAAATCACCCCGGCATAATACTGCGACGCCACCCGTTATCGTGGCAATGATATTGGCATAATATGACACTGGGCATTGGCTCAGAATCCCAGCGTCAGGCCAGACATCCCAATCCAGTCGCGGACCTTGCGGGAACAATTGCTGCCATTTCGCGCCATGGAAGCCTCGACACCGGCGGCTGCCCGTGATGGACTGCTCCGCGTGTCACATCAGGCACGAGCAAGCCACCTCCGTCAGTCAGTAACCGCAGGTGTGGCGTCGGCTATCGAGTCGCCACGCCAGGAGACGTTGAGGGACATCACAGCAAATGGCACCCGCTGAAGGTCACGACACGATGCGCGATCCGATCCAGAGAACACGAAGGACCGGCGACGGCGCACTTCGCGCGATGGTCGGCGTTGGGACCGCGATCCTGGTGGTCGCCGCCCTGGGCATCGGGCAGCAGGTCTTTGCACCGCTGAGCTTCGCACTGTTCATCATCGCGATCGTCTGGCCGTTGCAATCCTGGCTGCAGGCCAGGCTGCCGAAGCTTGTGGCTCTCGCAATCAGCATGCTGGTGACGATCGTGGTCATTGGCGCCTTCGCCTGGATCATCACCTGGGGGCTCAACAGGGTAGGTCGTTACGTCATCGCCGACGCCGCCCGCTTCCAGCTTCTCTACAGCCAGTTGACCGAGTGGCTCGAAGGGCACGGCATCGTGGTCGAGAACATCTGGAGCGAGCATTTCAACGTGGCGTGGGTACTGCGGCTGTTCCAGGAGGTCACCACCAGGGTAAACGGCACGCTGAGCTTCTCGCTTGTCGTGCTGATCTACGTCATCCTTGGCCTGATGGAGGTCGACGACGCGGTTCGCCGGCTCCGCGGCATGAACAATCGGGAAGCCGGACGCGTGCTGCTGGACGGCGGTTCCCGAACCGCCGCCAAGTTCCGCCGCTACCTCCTCGTCCGCTCGCTGATGAGCGTGGTGACGGGCATCCTGGTGTGGGGGTTCATTTCATTGTGCGGACTCCCGCTTGCGCAGGAATGGGGCGTGATTGCCTTTGCGCTCAACTACATCCCATTCATCGGCCCGCTGGTTGCGACGGTCCTGCCGACATTGTTCGCCATGGCGCAGTTCGATACCTGGCAGAACGCGATCCTGGTGTTCGGATGTCTGAACCTGATCCAGTTCCTTGTGGGCAGCTACCTCGAGCCACGAATAGCAGGCAGCATTCTTTCCATGTCGCCGTTCATGGTGCTGTTCGCCGTCTTCTTCTGGACGTTTCTGTGGGGGCTGGCAGGCGCATTCATCGGCGTCCCCATTGTGATCGCGGTCCTGACCATCTGCGATCAGCATGCGTCAAGCCGCTGGGTGACGGAAATTTTCGGAGCGCCCGCCGCCACACGGGTCTGATGGATCGATCGCGGGCCCCGAAGGAGACGCCGATGACGCCGATTATCGATCCGCGCAATGGCGACATCGAGGACGATGCTTCCAGCACCAAGCGGCGATCGCTGCTGTCGTTGCTGGGCAGCCTGCTCGCGGAGATCAGCCTGCCGAAACTCGCGATCGCCTGGATGCTGCTGATCGGCCTTCCGGGTCTTCTGCTCGGAGCGGCGCCGCTTGTGATCTCCATCTGGATCGCTTCGGTCATCGCCAAGGTTGCGAACATCTACGCAGAATTCCTGCCGGCATTGCTGCTGCTGCCGCTTGCGGCGTTTGGCTGGTTCGCTGGCCGGCCGCTCCTGCGACTCGCCGAAAACAGCTTCTGGTCGTTGAACGCCCTCGCCGTCCAACCGGTCTATATCGCGTTTCGCGAAGGTCTGCGGCACCTTGCCGAACGCTTGCTGGGGCACCGGACGAGCGAAGACCGTCGCGCCACGGTTCGCGCCGTCACCGCGGCCGTGTCGGGCTTCGCGATGTGCGGGCTGGGGATCGGTCTTGTTGTCCTGGTATGGCCTGCCACGCGATGGGTTGGCAACACATCGGACCTCGCGTCACCGCTGCGGCTGACACCAGTGGTATTGGCCAACAGTGTGGTGATGATATCCGGCTATTTCGCGGCGGCGGCGCTGATCTGGGGAAGCGCCGATGCGACGATGGCCCAGCCACGGGACTTTCGCGCCTACGCTGCGGGCTCGGGCGACGATCGGCAATGGCGCGTTGCGCATCTGTCCGACATCCACACGGTCGGCGAGCGCTACGGATTTCGTATCGAGAGCGGAAGGTCGGGTCCTCGCGGCAACGAGCGGCTAAGCCGGACGTTGGCACTGCTGGATGAAATCCATGCCGCGAAGGCATTGGACGTAATCCTGATAACGGGCGACCTGACCGACGCGGGTCGCTCCGCTGAGTGGGCCGAGTTCTTCGCCGCACTCGCCGCGTTCCCTCGGCTGGCCGAGCTGGTGGTCGCGCTGCCCGGCAACCACGACGTCAATGTGGTGGACCGGGCGAACCCCGCCCGAATGGATCTGCCGATGAGCCCCTCGAAACGGCTGCGCCAGGTTCGCACAATTTCCGCACTCGGCATGCTGCAAGGCACCCGGCTTCGTGTCGTGGACACCGAGAACGGTCGGATCGGCGGCACCCTGGCCGAAGTGCTGACACCGCATGCCGCGGACATGGCTGCCTTCGCAGACAAGGGCTCGCTGCATCTGTCGAGGACGTTGGCTGCACTGTGGACGACGATCTTTCCCCTGGTCCAGCCACCGGATACGCATGATGGACTGGGGATCATCGTGCTGAACTCCAATGCCGAGACGCATTTTTCATTCACCAACGCGTTGGGCCTGGTTTCGGCCGAACAGGCACGCGCCTTCAGGATTGCCGTCAAACAATACCCACGCGCCTGCTGGATCGTGGCTTTGCATCATCACGTCATCGAATATCCACAGCCAGCGAGGGAATTGTCCGAGCGAATCGGGACGGCTCTGATCAACGGCAGTTGGTTCATCCGGCGGCTGCAGCACCTCGCGGGTCGCGCCGTCATCATGCATGGCCATCGACATATCGATTGGATCGGAGCGTGCGGGCGACTTCAGATCGTATCTGCGCCATCTCCGGTCATGGGAGCGACCGATCGCCAGGAAACCTATTTCTATGTGCACACCTTCGCCATTGGAGCGGATCGAAGGCTCCGGTTGTTGGAGCCCGAACGAATCAGCGTGCGCGACCGGCAGGCCGCCGACGCAGCACGGACGTAATGCCGCTGCCGATCGTTGCCGCCGTTGCCAGCCAACCGGCGCCAGCGGAAACTGCCCGCAGGACGACAGCAGGAGGACCACGCAATCATGCAATCGCCCGCACAGCGACGCGGCCTAAGCTTTTCGGACCTGACGGCGAAATGGGGTTGGTTCATTGCGCTCGGCGTGGTGCTGATCCTGGTCGGCGCGCTTGCGCTGGTTGACGTGGTGGCGGTGACGCTGGCCAGCGTGATCTTCATCGGAGCCATGCTGCTGGTGGGGGGAGCGTTCCAGATCGTCCACGCCTTCATGACCAAGACCTGGGGCGCATTCGCGCTCAATCTGCTGTGCGGCGTGCTGTATGTCGTCGGTGGCATTCTGATCATGGACGAGCCGGTCGAGGGTTCGATCATCATCACCGCACTGGCGGTTGGCGCCCTGATCGCCGGCGGCGTCATACGCGTCGCGATCGCACTGCGGCACCGCGAGGTACAGGGCTGGTGGCTACTGCTGCTGGGTGGGCTGGTCAGTTTAATAATCGGCGTGCTGCTGTTCAGGAGCCTGCCGTGGTCGGGGCTTTGGGTACTCGGCACGCTGATCGCGGTGGAGTTGCTGGTGCAGGGCGGCACCTGGCTGCAATTCGGCCTGTCACTGCGGCGGATGGCGCACGGTCGATGAGCGGCTGCCGACTCTGGTGCCGCGGCCGCAAAAAGCCAGAAATCTACTCCCAAAACGCTCCGACAATGATTCCCTTGTCATCAGTGATCAGCGTGAGGCGGTCCGGATCCTGGTCGGCACCCCTGATCCCATCCGACGGCCGGATCACGCGCAAGTCCCGCGGCAGATCTTCCTGCCGGACCACGCCCTGTTCGCCTGGTTGCGCCTGTCCAGCCGGCGCAAACCGTTTTCCCAGACAATCCTTGCAGCCATTCACCTGCGACGTATTTTGGTTGCTGCCGGGCACCTGGAGCACGGAGATCGCATTCTCAGCGGCACGGACCCGCACGCCCTTGAACCGATGATCCGGATCAAGCGGAAAGTCCGCGGTGACGACAACAAAACCGCTGGCGAGCTGCGACTGCACCGGGGCAGAGGCAATGAACTGCAGATCCAGCACGTCGTCGTATGGCTTCCCCGCGTAGGTCGGAACCAACTGCGGCGAGTCCCAGCCCTCTGAAGCCACCAATCCCGTCACGCTCACGACGTCCATCTTCGGCTCGGTCGCGGTCTGAAGGATCTCGACGCTGGTGACGTATAAGACGGGCAGGTCCACGGGCGCAGCAGTCGCATCGTTGGGCCCTTCCGTCGAATCGTCGCGGGACTGAGGCGGCACGCCGGCGGCCCTGGGCGCCGTCGCGGCCTGGCCGTGCGCCAGCGTCGCCGAGCCGATCTGCACCGCAGCAACCATTACGAAGGCGGCATACCGTCCGAGCATGCTGTTCATGCTATCCTCCGACTCACGTTCCAAGGCGACTTGCCAGGCTCCCCTGGCGGCGAACCGGCTGATGCGGACTGCCGGCAAATCCATTCGCGCCGGACCCGCTCGCCGGCAGACGATCGATCGCACCGAGTACGAGATCGGTCACGCGCATTCTCGTCAGCCGGCAATAGGCGGTCTCGGTGCTGACAAATGTGCCGTTCTCGGACAACTTGTTGACCGGCTCGCCACCGCCGCACACGCTGAAATACTGGCAATGCTGCCGGCACAACTCAACGCCCGCAAGGATGTCTCGCTGCATATTGGCGAGATTAGGCCGTTCCAGCAGATCGACCAACCGGTCGGTGTTGATATTGCCGAGCAGGAAATCGCCATAGTCCGCGCTCTTCAATCCAAGCAGCTCAGGCGAGAAGGTCGCAATATTGCCGGCCGCATCCATGCTGATCACAGCGAACGGCTCGATCAACTGGTTTGCCGTCATGGCATCCTGCGGCCGCAGCACCTGCCGCACCGCGTGATCGATCTCGCGAATGAAGCTGAGCTTGCCCGGGGCAGCCGCCGACAAGCGCCAGAACTCGCTCATGAACCGGTAGAATATCGCCTCGACATCCTCTTGTGCGAAGCTGGACGATACGTGACGTCCCTCCGACTCCTCGACGTTGAAGCAGACCTCCTGGATGCCTTCCGCGACGTAGAACTCGAACATCTCGGCCGGCGATTTCATATTCTGCGATGACAGGACCGAAATCACATGAAATGGCACCGCGTGCCGACGAAGCCGGCGAATACCTGCAATCGTCCGATCGAATGTGCCCTGTCCCGAGCGCGTCCGCCGATGCAGATCATGCAGGTGCTTCGGTCCATCGATGCTGACACCGACGCCGATCTCCGCTTCGATCAGGAAGTCGCACCAGGCATCGTCGATCAACGTTCCGTTGGTCTGGAATGAATGGTTGACCGAAACGCCGGCGGGCCGGAGCGCATCGATCAGCTTGAATGCGTCGCGATAGAACCCGACCGGCAATACCATCGGCTCGCCAGCGTGCCACACCACCGACAGGCAATCACGCACCCAACCCGACGCAAACACCTCCGAGAACAGGTTCGACAGGGTTTCCTGCGAGACGACAGCCTTCGAGCTTCGGTCAGGAAGATAGCAGTAAGAGCAATTGATGTTGCAGAACGGCGTAGGCTGAATGACCAGCAATTCTATCACCGGCACCGGGCGCCTCGCTCAATCATCCTTGCCGTGGCGGCCTACCAGTTCCGCCAGAAATTGTTCCACGGCGGCCTGAAATTGCGCCAGTTGCCCCAGGGCGCTCCCCACCCGCGACGACGGTTCCAGCCACCGTTGAACCACCGATTGCCCCAGACCAGTTGGATGTTCGGGTCGCCGTGGCTGTCGGTGAGGCCGGAACCGGCCACGATGAACACCGCCTCGCGAATCGCGGCCAGCCGTTCGGCCACTCCCTGTTCGGCGGCAGGAGGTCGCGGATCGGCGGCGCGCACCGCGGCATCGCCGGGAAGTGTCGAACCGAGCAACAGCGACATACCCACAGCGCCCACCGGAGCGATCCCGGATATGATGCTCAGGTATTTTCGTCGCAAATTCATCAGGTCCTCCATCCTGGAGCGGCACCCCGGACGGATCGCACTCCGTACCGCTCCTGCCCAACCTCAAGTTGGCACAACACGCGTCAATTCGACGCGGCTCACGTGTTTCCGTCTCGGTTCTGTCGGCATCCAGCACCCCATCGCTCGCCGAGTCAATTCACGTTCGGGGGCGAGAGAATTGAAGGCGGGGCAGACACTCTGCATGGGCTATGAAGCGCTAACTTTGCTGCATGACGCGATAACGTCACCTTGCTTGAGGTGCCGGTTCACCAGTGCTGCGAATTCTGTGATATGATTGCGCATGCTGTGCCCGGGGGACGGCAATTGAAACCGCCATCCATCCTGGCCAGGCTCGCCCTGGTCCTGACCCTGCTGCAGCCGGGACTTGAGAGCGTCTGCACGGCGGCCTCAATCGTTGCGCTCGGGATGGTCGGGTTCAGTCCGTCTGTCTCGGCGCAAGCCACCAGTAGCGGCGGTTATTCCAGACCCGGCGGCAGTTCGCTCGGCGGCGGCGCTCGGCGACCGAGCACCGGTGGTGGCGGCGGTGGCTACAGCCGACCCTTCAGCGCTGGCACCGCGGGCACGTCAGGCTTCGCCGGTGGTGACCGGTCGGTGTCGCGGAGCTATTCCGGGCAGGCTTTGCAGAATTATCAACAGCGGCAGCAAGCGCCCGCGGGAACACCGGCCGGCTCGCCTTGGGAGAGGCGTCCCTCGGTCTTCGGTGGCGACAATGGATCATATGTACCTGCTGTGCGCCGTCCGCCGACACAGAACGCGTACGTCTCAAATCGAGGCTTCGGCAACGCCGTGCCCTACTCCGGCGGACAATCCCGCTTCGGTGCGTGGGATACGGTGTTCCTGTTGTCTCTGCTGAACTCACTCGGTGCCCCCGGTCACACCCAGTTCTTCCGCGATAATCGCGACAATCCCGACTATCAGGCCTGGCGCAGGGGAAGCAGACCGGATGGCGCAGCAGGATCCCGCGCTCGCCGGGAAGCTCGCGGAACTTGACAGGCGCGTTGGCGGCCAAACGGGGGGCAGCACCGAGCAACCGAGCGGTGCATCACGGCGTGCTCCGATAGGGTCGGTAGAGAAATCGGGCGATGCGGGTGTCGTGATGCTGGTGGTTCTGTTGGGGACCGCCGGCATCATCGGATTGTGGTTCATGCGCAGGCGTTCGATGGTGGCCGCCACCACACCCGTCGCGCCAGGTCTGATGGGCAGCGCACAAACCCGATTCCGGGTCGGTATGACGTTCCCGATGGATCCATCTCCCTTTCTGCTCGCCGCAAACGCAACGAAGGTCAAGACCCCGCAGGGGAGTGGGATGGTCAGCGTCGAGGCGGTCGGTCGCGTCTCGGATGGGTCGGCTACGCTGTACCGGCTATATCTGCCTGGCCGCGACGCCTTCCTGCAACTGCATCTGGCCGAGTCGGGCGAACCCGACGAATGCCGATATTTCAACAAAATCGACGAGGTTACGCCGTCGAACCAAGATGAATGGGGCTTCTGGCTTGACCCGGCTCAGGGGATGATCGGCTGGCCGCAATTCCAGACCAAGGACGGCCAGACCTACGATCGTGTCTGGGCACCCGGCGGCAGTCGTATCGAGCCCCGCCAGCAGACCGAGACGATCCAGGACCTTCAGGGCAGCCACCAGCGCAAGCTGCTGTGCATGCTGTATGGGGCCCGGACAGGCGCGAGTCCGCCTGCGCCGGATACTGAATACATCCTGGTCTGCGCAGTCGATGACGGCGGCAGGGCATGGATCGAGATCCACGCCGGCATCGACATCAATCCGGCGGCTCTGAGCCTGCCCTCGGTCCCATTGTGAGCATGATGAACGGACAGACAGTATGAACAGCGCCGTAGCAACCACCACGACCATCGCCGATGCCCTTGAAACCGGCCTGCCGCAGCTTCTGCTGCAGTTTGTCGTCACGATTGTCCTGCTGATGGTGGGCGTCGCCATCTACACAACATTCACTCCGTACAAGGAACTCGAGCTGGTGCGGCAGAACAACACCACGGGCGGCGTGCTCTACGCGGGAACGATCATCGCGCTCGCCATACCACTTGCTTCGCTACTTGCCACCATCAGTTATTTGCTTGACATCGTGGTATGGGGCATCGTCGCGCTGGTGATCCAGCTTCTGACGCTCGCGGTTGTCTCGCTGCTGTTGCTGCGCCACCTGAGGGTCATGATCGAAGCCGGCAACGTCGCCGCTGCGCTGACCGTCGCCGGCACGCAGATCGCCGTCGCTCTGCTCAATGCGGCGGCGATGGCCCCCACCTGATATAACCGGAGGAGTTGTTCGCCATGCTTAAATTCGTCAAGAACATGTTCGGCGTGAAGATGGATCAGGCTGTCGAAGCCGGTATCCAGGCGCTGGTGCGGTGGGATCCAAAATCGGCGAGCGAGGCAGAGCTCCGCACAATGGAGCAGAACCTTGACGAGCTCGGTCGGGAGGTCGCACTGGCGCGTCAGTCCTTCGACCGTGAGGAGAAAGAGGCGGATGCCATTCAGCTGCTGTCCGCCCAGCGCATGGCCGCGGCTGAACAGCTGCAGATTCAGGTCTCGACCGAGACGGAACCGGCGCGCAAAGCCGCGCTGGAGAAGAGTCTCAGCACGCTGGTGACGATGCTCGAAAATATGGCGCCCGACGTCGAGCGAGAGAAGCAGGATGCAATCGATGCCAAGGAATTCCTCGACATGCTCGCCAACACTTATGCGGAAGCCGGCGGGAAGCTGAAGGTCGCGCGTTCGGAGCTGGAGCGTGCGCAGCGCGATATGGCGCGCGCCGCTCAGCAGCGCGAGCAGGCGGACCGCCAGGCTGAAGCGGCACGGCGTTCGGCGGGCCTCGCCAGCACAACGAGCAGCCTGACGGTTGCGCTGAAAGCGATGCAGGACACGGCTTCGAAAGATCTCGTTTCGGCAGAGGCTGCGATGAGCAAGGCGCGGCTTCTCAGGCCCACAAAGCCGGAGCAGGACGACCCCAACATCGCCGCCGCGATGGCGACCGCACAGGGCCGGCCCGCAATGCCACAGAATCTGGACGAGCGGCTCGCGGCGTTGCGCGCGAAGCGGGGCTGACGCGCGTGCGCGCGGCCCGATCCTCGAGGCGGTAACCAGACCAAAGGGAGGCAAAGCTGCTGCCAGTGTCGGAGAGTTTGTCAGCCGATCACGTCTGAATCAGCGACCCCTGTTTTCCGGTCTTGTTGGTGAGCCCGGTGGGACTCGAACCCACGACCCCAAGATTAAAAGTCTCGTGCTCTACCACCTGAGCTACGGGCTCGCCGGCCGCCTTAGAGCGCCAAGCCGCGCCGGCGGTCAACCTTTCACGTCGGCCGCCACCCGCATGTGCACGATCCGGTCCGGATTCTGTACCGTGCCGCCCGACCCGCTGCCGCGCTTGATCTGGTCGATGAAATCCATGCCCTGAATCACCTGGCCCCAGATCGTGTACTGCCCATCCAGATGCGGCGCCGGCGCGAACATAATATAGAACTGGCTGTTCGCGCTGTTCGGATCCGAGGTGCGCGCCATGCCACAGGTGCCGCGCAGGAAGTGGCGCTTGGTGGTGAACTCCGCCGGCAGGTCAGGCAGCTTGGATCCGCCGGTGCCGGTGCCGGTGGGATCGCCACCCTGCGCCATAAAGCCCTCGATCACCCGATGGAACGGCGTGTTGTCGTAGAACCCTTCGCGCGCCAGCGTCTTGACCCGCTCGACCGCCTTCGGCGCGAGATCGGGGAACATCTCGATCACCACACGACCTTGCTTCAGGTCCATGTACAGCGTGTTCTCCGGGTCGGACCTGGTCTGGGCGTCCGCGCTTTCGCTCATGATGGATTCCCCCGTCAGGGTTGCGATCGCGGCGCCCGCGATCAGGCTGCGTCGGAACATTGGCGCCCTCCTGGATAAAAAAGAGTCGTCATGGCCGGGCTCGACCCGGCCATCAGCCGCGGATGCGTTGCAGCACGCGCTCCAGTGTCAGCGGTGGCACGAAGGACGAGATGTCGCCGCCCAGCATGGCCACCTCCTTGACCAGCCGCGAGGCGATGAACTGGTGCCGTTCGCTCGCCATCAGAAACACGGTCTCGATGTCCGGCGCCATGCGGTAGTTCATGCCGGCCATCTGAAACTCGTAGTCGAAATCCGACACCGCACGCAAGCCGCGCACGATCATCGATGCGCCAACCTTGCGGGCGAAGTCGATCAACAACGTGTCGAACGGCAATACCTCGATCACCATGCCGTTCTGCGTCGCGATGCGGGCGATCTCCGCCTCCACCGACTCGACGCGTTCCTCCAGCGTGAACAGTGGGCCCTTGCCGGTATTGATCGCCACGCCCACCACCAGCTTGTCGAGCAGCCGCGCCGCACGGGCGATCACATCGAGATGGCCGTTGGTGACCGGATCGAACGTGCCGGGGTACAGTCCGACCCGCAGCTTCTTCATAGGCTGAGCCATCTAGCCTTCGTCCTCCGACGATCCGTTGTCGTCACCCGTGTCCTCGATCACCGGGAACACGCTGGTCACATGCTCGTCCGCATCCACCCGGAACAGCGTCACCCCCATCGCCTGGCGACCGGTGATGCGCACCTGATCGCCCGGCACACGGATCATCCGCCCGGCGTCCGTCATCAGCATCACATCGTCACCCTGCCGCACCGGGAAGCTCGCCGCCACGGCGGTGCCATTACGCGGGGTCAACAGGATATTGGCAATCCCCTGCCCGCCCCGGCCGGTCACCCGATACTCGTAGGAAGACGAGCGCTTGCCGAAGCCGGCATCCGTCACCGTCAACAGAAATTCCTCGGCTTCTTCCAGCCGCTGGATGCGCGCCTCGTCGAGCTGCACCTCGGCCACCGGTTCGTCTGCCTCGCCCGTGGCTTCGGCCTCTTCCTCGCCATTGCCGCGACGCTTCGCGTTGGCGTGCCGCAGATAGGCGGCGCGTTCCTCGTTGGTCACCGCCACGTGCTCGAGCACCGACAGGCCGATCACTTCGTCGCCGGCGGCCAGCCGGATACCACGCACACCGGAGCTGTCGCGGCCGGCAAATACCCGCACCGTATCATCGGACAACTCGAACCGGATGCAGCGGCCCTTGCGGGTGGCAAGGAACGCGTCCTGTCCCTCGCGGCAGGTGGCGACCCCGATCAGCCGATCGCCCTCGTCCAGCTTCATCGCGATCAACCCGGGCGCGCGGACATTGCGGAAGTCCGACAGCCGGTTGCGCCGCACACCGCCCGAGGCGGTCGCGAACAACAGATGCAGGCTGTCCCACAGCGTCTCGTCCTGCGGCAGCGGCAGCACCGTCGTGATGGTGTCTCCGCCGAGTTCCGGCAGCAGATTGACCAGCGCCCTGCCCCTCCCGGTCGGCCCGGCCTCCGGCAGCCGCCAGACCTTCTCGCGGAATGCCTTGCCGCCCGAGGAGAAGAACAGCACCCACTGGTGGGTATGGGCGTGGAAGCTGCGGGTGACGATGTCGTCGCCGCGGATCGAGGCGCCGGCGCGGCCGCGCCCGCCGCGGTTCTGCGCGCGGAACGTCTCCAGCGTGGTACGCTTGATGAAGCCGTCACGCGTGATCGTCACCACCATCTGCCCGGGCTCGATCAGGCTCTCGTCGTCCTGATCGGATTCCGCCTCGACGATGTCGGTCATGCGCGGCGAGACAATCGCCGCGCGCGCCTTCAGCAATTCCTCGCGCATCACCTCCATGCGGCGTGGGCGCGAGGCGAGAATGTCGAGCAGCTCGCGGATCTTCGCGGCGACCTCGGTCATCTCTTCCTGGATCTTGTCGCGCTCCAGCCCGGTCAGGCGCGCCAGTCGCAGCTCCAGAATGCCGCGCGCCTGCTCGTCGGTGAGACGCACGGTGCCTTCCGGCGTGATCACATTGCCCGGTTCGTCGATCAGCGCCAGCAGCACACCGACATCGCCGGCCGGCCAGTCGCGCTCCATCAACGCGGTCCGTGCCGCGGCGACATCGGCGCTGGCGCGGATCAGCGCAATCACCTCATCGATGTTCGCCACCGCGATGGCAAGTCCGACCAGCAGATGCGCGCGATCGCGTGCCTTGCCCAACTCGAAGCGGGCGCGGCGCAGGATCACCTCTTCGCGGAACGCGATGAAGCAGGCGATCGCGTCCTTCAGCCCCATCTGCCGTGGCCGGCCGCCGTCCAGCGCCAGCATGTTCACGCCGAAGCTCGCCTGCAGCTGGGTGAAGCGGAACAACTGGTTCAGCACCACCTCGCGCGTCGCGTCGCGCTTCAGTTCGATGACGATGCGCATGCCGGAGCGGTCGCTCTCGTCGCGCATCTCGCCGATGCCTTCGATCTGCTTGGCGCGCACCAGTTCGCCGATGCGCTCCAACAGCGTCGCCTTGTTCACCTGGTAGGGAATCTCGGTGATGATGATCGCTTCGCGGTCGCGGCGGATTTCCTCGAACTCCGCGCGGGCGCGGATGGTGACGGAGCCGCGCCCGGTCTCGAATGCCGAGCGGATGCCGGAGCGGCCGATGATGATGCCGCCGGTCGGAAAATCCGGCCCCGGCACGATGCGCATCAGTTCGTCGAGCGGCGTGTCCGGCTCGGCGATCAGCGCCAGCGTCGCATCGATGATCTCGCCGGGATTGTGCGGCGGGATGTTGGTCGCCATGCCGACGGCGATGCCGTTGCCGCCGTTGATCAGCAGGTTGGGGAAGCGCGCCGGGAGGACCTTCGGTTCCGTCTCGGTCTCGTCGTAGTTGGGCTGGAAATCGACCGTGTCCTGGTCGATGTCGTCGAGCAGCAGCGCTGCGGCGCGCGCCAGCCGCACCTCGGTGTAGCGCATCGCCGCGGGGTTATCGCCGTCGACCGAACCGAAATTGCCCTGTCCGTCGATCAGCGGCACCCGCATCGAGAACGGCTGAGCCATCCGCACCATGGCGTCGTAGATCGCCGCGTCGCCGTGCGGATGGTATTTGCCCATCACGTCGCCGACCACGCGGGCGGACTTCCGGTACGGCCGGTCCGCCGTGTAACCGGCGTCGTGCATGCCATACAGGATGCGCCGGTGCACCGGCTTCAACCCGTCGCGGGCGTCCGGCAGCGCACGTGCAACGATCACGCTCATGGCGTAATCGAGGTAGGAGCGGCGCATCTCCTCCTCGATGGTCACAGGCGGGGTGGCTTCGGAAGGACCCGGAGGCGCGTCGTCGGGAGTATCGCTCAAACAAGGCTCGATTCAGTGGTTCGGAGGGCGCGCCGGCACCGCCGGCGCTGCACCGCATCATGTAGCCTTAGATAGGCTGATTCGGCCGTAATGACGAGGGGGGCACAGCCTGGCCGGGCGTGCTGGCATACGCATGAGGATCTTGTGCCATGGTTGTTGCAACCTCGGATCTGGCCGGACAGGTCATGGCGACCCTTCGGCTCCACGAACTGCGGCCGTGCCGGCCACCATGTCCAGATACTCCCGGAGCCGATCAGCAGTGCTCGGCTGAAGGCCAACGTTGAACCAGACCGTGTCCGTATTCCAACCGCCAGCATGCCGCCGGCCGCCTCGACGTCATCCTGGATAATGGAGCAGGAATAGAGGCTTACATCGCTGGAGTCGATCGGAATTCACTGGCCCTGGACGGACCGCGGCGCGACGCTGTCGAACGATACCGGCGATGGAAATCGATGCCAGGACAGCCGTGGCAAGACATCCGCGGAATCGGCAATCGGCTCCGCCACGCATATGACCGGATTGGCTCTGCGGTCATCTGGAACGTCGTGGAGGGACGGCTGACCGCTCTCGAGGCTGACGTCATACCGGCCTGGGCGGATCTGTCTGCGGCGGGCGCCAGCCAGGCCCGCCGGCAGCAGCGTTGAAATGCCGCTACGGCATGGCCTGCAGCCTCGCCAGCAGCTGCGGCGACGGGTAGCCGTCCACTGGCAGACCGGAAACGCTCTCGAACTGGCTGATCGCGGAACTGGTCTGCGGGCCGGCGACACCGTCAGGCGGGCTGCGCAGATAACCCAGCCGGTTCAACTGCTGCTGCACCGCATAGGTGAGACCCGTATCGGGTCCGGGCGGAGGCGGTGGTGCATTGACCATCATGGGGCCGTAGCCTGGCACCATGTTGCCTTTCGCGAACATGCATTGGGCGAAGGCGTTATCGTATTGCTGCTGGATGCCCATCTGATCGTTCGAACTGCTTCCCATGCCGACGCCGGTGCCGACGATGGCGCCGCTGCCCGCGCCGATGGCGGCGCCGCGGCCACCGCCGATCGCCGCCCCCAGCCCCGCCCCCAGCACCGTGCCAAGGGCCGCCGCGCCGACCGCCCGAGTGTTGGCGTTCTGCGCCTGACCGGCCACCGTATTGGTGGCAAACTGCTTGCAGCCCGCCTGGTCGAACTGAAACGCATCAAAGGATTTTCCCGGACCGGGCATCACCTGGACCGTCGGTCCCAGCGGCGTCTGGGCACAGCCCGACAGCAGCAGCCCGACCACAGCCATGCCGGACACTCCGGCATTCCTCCAAACTCGATGCTTCACGGCGCGTTTTCCTTCGGTCGAATGGCACAATTCTATGAGCGATCGTAACAGCTTATCCGTTGCCATCGCAAGCTTTCGCACGCGTCTGCCACGGCGCGAGGCGACAAATGCCGGACAGCCATCAATAGCAAGTTCCTGAGCTTGAGCCTTGATGTGGATCAAAGGCGTAAAGAGCGATTGTGGCAGGCATCACGGCGCCGGCCTCACGATCGCCCATGCGAAGCGGGCAGGTGGATGCCCGAGCGGCGGCACATACGGCAACTCGATCGGCTGCTGGCGTTCCGCTGCCGGAAATCTGCCGAGCCAGTCCGGCTGGCCTCCCGGTTCCTGCCAGATCAGCACGGCTCCCCGCCGCGTCAGCGCCGCCGGCGTGATCCAGGGGCTCCTGGCCGGATCGGCATCGATGAACACCGACGGGCGTTCGGCGCCATAAAAGGCGATGCTGCCGGCGATCCAGGTATCGCCCGCCACGATCGCCAGCGGAGCGCCGCCGGCAACCGCATGCCAGCGCTGCTCCACCAGTCGGGCCAGTTCCGGGCCAGGAAATTGGCCGCGCAGCGGTTTGCGCAGGAAGCGCCCGCCGATGGACTGTTGGACGGTGAAGATCACCGGCACGATGATCAAAATCACCAGCCACGCGACCGTAAACCGTCGCAGCCCGTCCCGCGTGACCGGCCCCACCACCTCGGCCATCAGGAACAGCCCGACGAAGCACCACATCGGGTAGCCCCACATATCCTTCAATTGCAGGCCGAGAATGGCCGACGCCGCGACCGCGAGGCCGGCCGGCGCCCAGGTGATGGTCGCCAGGTAGGCGCGTTGCTCCGACGGCAGCATCGTCGGCCCAGGCATAGCCGCCGGCTCGCCGGACCGGCGCCACGCCAGCAGCGCGAGCGCGAGCAAGGCCGCAGCGATGTCGCCGAACTGCGCCACCGCGAACAGCAGCGGATTGACGATGTGGTCGTACCAATGGGCCGGACCCGGTGCGCGGGCTGACGCATACAGCACCGGCGCGAACTCGATCCGCCACAGGCCGAGCAGGTGCGGCAGCAGCAGCAGGAGTGCGATGGTGAGCGCCAGCCAGGGACCTGGACCGGCCCAGACTCGACGCAGGCGAGGGTGCAGCACCGTCAGCAGCAGCATCGGCAGCAGGAGCAGCACGGTGGTGTACTTTCCCAGCAGTCCAAGTGCCGCCAGCACACCGAACCATGCCCAGCGTGAACACACGACGCGCCGGCTGCCGGGCATGAATACTGCGCGATATCCGGTCAGACCGAGTGCCGCCCACAGCGGCAGCAGGATCACGTTGTGGTTGAACTCGGGCGTGAAGATCGTGAAATAGACCACGCCTGTCTGCGCCAGCACGGCCAGCATCGCCCGCCGTTCCCCGATCATCGCGCAGCCAAGCCGCCACACGGCGAACAGCGCTGCGGCCGAAGCCAGCGGCCCCGCCAGATACAGCGCGGGCGGCCAGCGAGCGGAAACGATCGCAATCGCTTCCAGGGTCCATGCCGGCAACGGTGGATGCTTGTAATAGGCGATCTGCCACTCGCGGCCCCAGGCGAGCAGCTCGATCACGTCCAGTGGCAGGTTGTGCTGCAGCAGTGCCGGCAGAACCCACCAGATCAGGACGAGGACCGCCAGGAATGCCCGGACGATCCACTCCGGCGGCCACCTTGCTGGCAATGGTCGCCGCCGGCTATTGCGCTACGCGATCAGAACGGGATTTCGTCGTCCAGATCGCCGCCCTTCGGCGCGTCCCAGGACGGGCCGCCGCCACGCTGAGCCGCGGGTCCGGCCGCCGCGCGTTGCGGCGCGCGCTCGCGGTAGCCACCGCCCTCGCTGCCTTCGCCACCGCCGGCGCTGTCCAACAGCGTCAGTTCGCCGCGGAAATTCCGCAGCACCACTTCGGTGGTGTATTTCTCCTGGCCCGACTGGTCGGTGTATTTCCGGGTCTCCAGCGCTCCCTCCAGATACACCTTGCGGCCCTTGCGCAGGTAGCGCTCGGCGATGTCGGCCAGGCGCTCGTTGAAGACGACCACGCGGTGCCACTCGGTGCGTTCCTTGCGCTCGCCGGTCTGGCGGTCGTTCCATGATTCGCTGGTCGCGACCGACAGGTTTGCCACCTTCGTGCCCGACTGCAGGGTCCGGATCTCCGGGTCCTTGCCGAGGTTGCCCACCAGGATCACCTTGTTGACACTGCCCGCCATCGCTTCAATCCCTCACCAAAGGAGGCACTCTAGCCCCCGCTCCCACACGCTGCCATCCTGACCGGAGTCGATTAACAGAGCTTTCCAAGCCCCCTGAAAATTGCCATATAGAGGGGGAACATCCCGAGAACAAGTGTAGGACCTCGCGGCATGGCCGGCACCATCCACGTTCGCGGCGCGCGCGAGCACAATCTGAAGAATGTGGACGTCGTGATCCCGCGCGACCGGCTGACCGTGATCACCGGGCTGTCCGGCTCAGGCAAGTCATCGCTTGCGTTCGACACCATCTACGCCGAGGGCCAGCGGCGCTATGTCGAGAGCCTGTCGGCCTATGCAAGGCAGTTCCTCGAGCTGATGGGCAAGCCGGACGTCGACTCGATCGACGGCCTGTCGCCGGCGATCTCGATCGAGCAGAAGACCACCAGCCGCAACCCGCGCTCCACCGTCGGCACGGTGACCGAGATCCACGACTACATGCGCCTGCTGTGGGCGCGCACCGGGGTGCCGTATTCGCCGGCGACGGGATTGCCGATCGAGGCGCAGACCGTGTCGCAGATGGTCGATCGCGTGATGGCGATGCCGGAGGGGACGCGCCTGCTGCTGCTCGCCCCAGTGGTGCGCGACCGCAAGGGCGAGTACCGCAAGGAGCTGGCCGAACTGCAGCGCCGCGGCTTCACGCGGGTGAAGGTGGACGGCACGCTGTACGAGATCGCCGAGGTGCCGTCGCTCAATCGCAAGATCAAGCACGAGATCGAGGCGGTGGTGGACCGCATCGTGGTGCGCGAGGGCATCGCGCCGCGGCTGGCCGACAGTTTTGAGACCGCGCTCGCGCTGTCCGATGGCGTGGTCTATGCCGAGAACGCCGATGCCAAAGGTCCCGAGGGTGGCGAGCGCACGGTGTTCTCGTCGCGCTTCGCCTGTCCGGTGTCGGGCTTCTCGATCGAGGAGATCGAGCCGCGGCTGTTCAGCTTCAACTCGCCGCACGGCGCGTGTCCGGCCTGCGATGGGCTGGGCGTGGAGAGCTTCTTCGATCCCGCGCTGGTGGTGCCTGACGAACGACTGACACTGGCGGGCGGTGCGGTGATGCCGTGGACCGGTGCGCAGAGCCCGTATTACGACCAGACCCTGCAAAGCCTGGCGCGCCACTTCAAGGTGCGCACGAGTGATCCTTGGCAGGACCTGCCGGCGAAGGTGCGCGATGCGATCCTGAACGGCACCGGCGAGGAACCGGTCGCATTCACCTACAAGGACGGCATTCGTGCTTACACAGTAACAAAACCATTCGAAGGCGTGCTGCGCAACCTGCAACGGCGATACCATGAGTCTGACAGCGTCTGGGTGCGCGAAGAGCTGTCGCGCTATCAGGCCGAGAAGCCGTGTGCCGTGTGCAACGGCGCGCGACTGAAGCCGGAAGCTTTGGCAGTACGCGTCGGCGGCAAAAATATCGCCGAGGCTTCGGAGCTTTCCATCCGCGCCGCATCGGTGTGGTTTGGCACGGTCATCGATATGCTGACGCCGCAGCGGCAGGAGATCGCCCGCCGCATCCTGCGCGAGATCTGCGAACGGCTGCAGTTCCTGGTCGATGTCGGGCTGGACTACCTGACGCTGTCGCGCGGTTCTGCCACGCTGTCCGGCGGCGAGAGTCAGCGCATCCGGCTGGCCAGCCAGATCGGATCGGGTCTCACCGGTGTATTGTATGTGCTCGACGAACCGTCGATCGGTCTGCATCAGCGCGACAACGAGCGCCTGCTCGGCACGCTGCGGCGGTTGCGCGACATCGGCAACACTGTTCTGGTAGTGGAACATGACGAGGAGGCGATCCGCGCGGCGGATCACCTGATCGACATGGGTCCCGCGGCGGGCGTCGATGGCGGACGTGTGGTCGCGGAAGGCACGCCACTAGAGGTGTCGGCAAATCCCAGGTCGTTGACTGGCGATTATCTCGCCGGACGCCGGCGGATCGATGTGCCGGTGATGCGCCGTCCGATGCAGAAGGACCGCATCCTGCGGGTGGTCAATGCGCGCGGCAACAATCTGAAATCGATCTCCGCCGGGTTCCCGCTTGGCACCTTCACCTGCGTTACCGGCGTGTCGGGCGGGGGAAAGTCCACGCTGGTGGTGGACACGTTGTACAAGGCCGCGGCGCGACGACTGATGGGGTCGGGCGAGGTGCCCGCGCCACACGAGCGCATCGAGGGCCTGGAGCTGCTCGACAAGATCATCGACATCGATCAGTCACCGATCGGCCGGACGCCGCGTTCCAATCCCGCCACCTACACCGACCTGTTCGCGCCGATCCGCGACTGGTTCGCCGAACTGCCCGAATCGCGCGCGCGCGGCTACAAGCCGGGCCGCTTCAGCTTCAACGTCAAGGGCGGGCGCTGCGAGGCCTGCCAGGGCGACGGGGTGCTCAAGATCGAGATGCACTTTCTGCCCGACGTCTACGTCCGCTGCGACGTGTGCAAGGGCCAGCGCTATAATCGCGAGACACTCGATATAAAGTTCCGCGACAAATCGATCGCCGAAGTGCTGGCGATGACGGTCGACGAGGCGGTGCCTTATTTCAGCGCGCAGACACGCATCCACGACAGGTTGAAAATACTGCAGCAGGTCGGGCTCGGCTATATCGCGCTCGGCCAGCAGGCCACCACGCTGTCGGGCGGCGAGGCGCAGCGGATCAAGCTGTCGAAGGAACTGGCGCGGCGGGCGACGGGACGCACGCTGTATATTCTCGACGAGCCGACGACGGGTCTGCACTTCGAGGATGTGCGCAAGTTGCTGGAAGTGCTGCATGCGCTGGTGGATCAGGGCAATACGGTGGTTGTGATCGAGCATAATCTGGAAGTTATCAAGACCGCGGACTGGATTCTGGACCTTGGTCCGGAGGGGGGCGACGGCGGCGGCCGCATTGTCGCCGAGGGCACGCCGGAGGATATCGCGGCCAATCCGCGCAGCCACACCGGCCGATTTCTGTCACCGTTGCTGATGCGCGCAACGACACGACAGAAGGCGCGGCGGCGGGCGTGAGCGACACTGCCGTTGCGACCGGAACGAGCCTTTGATGGCATTCATCGACCAAACTGGGAGGAGCTGAGATGCAGAACTTCGTTCGTATGCGCCGCAGCCTGTTTAGCGCGCTGCTGTCGATGTTCGTGCTTTCCGGTACGATAACCCTGCTCGGTGGCTGCAACACCACGGCCGGTCTAGGTCAGGACGTCAGTGCCACCGGCAAGGCCGTGACCAACAGCGCCGAGAAGGTCAAGCAAGGAATGTAATTTTACAACTGGCTCAACCGCTGAGCGGTTTGGGTGGAAACCGGTCGTCGCCGGCGCGGTGTTATCTTGCCATTCCGCCACAGCAGTCGGCTGAGGGTTCAGAAGTTGAGACTTTCGGTGTTCCGAAAGGCATGACCGTAACTTAGTCTTGGCGAACTGTTGCTGCATGGCGAGGGACGGGCGATGGCGCTTCCCGCAGTGGGCCTTTTATGCGACCGCCGCAGGAGCCACAGAAGGGCAATGGGACTATATTTACATTTGAGGTCCGTTGTAGCCAAGCATATCTAGCGAGGTCATGGACACCCGATATCCGTGATTCAGCAAGATATCGGCCATTTCGGCCTTATTTTCTTTAGAAAGGTTGGCGTGCTCCGCCACAATCAATTTCGGCGAGAGACGCGATAGGTCGATGCTCTTGAGAATTGCGAGATCATAACCCTCCGTATCAATCTTCAGAACATCGACCGCGTGTCCGCCTGCTTTCTCAAGCAGCGTTGAGAAGGACATGACGGGCACGTTGCGTTCTATGATACGGGTTTCCAAGTCTGGATACCACTGCTTCGCCCTCAGCAGCACATCCCGGCTAAACGATGAATGGAGCGTCATTCTCAGCGAGTTCTGGTCAGACACCGCCGCCGTGTAGATAATGCCCTGACCGTCTACCTTCCCTATCGCGGCCGGCACAAGAGCAACCTCGGAGAACCCGGCATAGTTGCGTTCGAGCGCCGCGAAGGCTTCGGGTATTGGTTCCACCATGAGCCCACGCCACCCGAAGTCGCGGATGAACGGATAGAGCGGGTCGTGTGTTACGCCGTCGTTTGCCCCGATGCCGATGAAGTAAGGTCGCGCCGTCGTCAGCATCAGCTGCGCGGCGAGCATCGGAAAACTTACTTGGAGCAACTGGTCAGGATTGCGAAGCACACGCGGAGGCATCCACGTCAGGGAATAACCAAGATCACGAAGCCTCGAGTTCAGGAGGCCGCGCGCACTTTTTGAAAGGTATGAAATCATGGGATGATGACCAGCCTCAAAAGCAACCGTATCGCTGCGGATTCAACTTATCAATGTGGCCGGGCGTGAGCAAGTCAGGGCCCCATGTCGTTGGTGGAACTATCCAAGAGCAGACGCGCGGCAAGCGGCGGCGTCTCAAGACCTCTCGCGCAATGGGAAAATGTCGGCAACCAGGGTTGCGAAGCTCCGCCTTCGCCTTGACCGTCTCCCCCGCCATCTCTTTGGTCACGTGCTCGCCGTCCACCGCGCTCGATCGCCTCGTCGCGCGCCTTCTGCGGCGCATCCGGCGTGGACAGGGCATACGATCAGGCCAAAAAAAGGAGGCTCGCGCCTCGGTTGGTCAGAATAGCCGCTGGCAGTATCGCCAGACCTGCCAGCCGAGGATGATCCAGAACGAAAGTCCGAGGATCACCGCCAAGGTGATCCCCCGAAATGGGCCGATGTCCTCGTGACGCTGGCTGCGTGCCGTCAGCCCGGCGCTGTCAAAAGGCATTGCGCTGGCCGGGCATGAGGTCAGGG
>DASXNR010000129.1:0-5327 GCA_036494925.1 Acetobacteraceae bacterium | reverse complement strand
TCAGCAGACCCGACGCCATTGCAAGCTCGCGGCGCCCCTGGCAACCCCTCGCTTGCACGAGACCGCAGCGGTCTATCTCCGATCGGCTCGCCGGACAGCAAAAGACAGAAGATCAACTGAGCAGCATCTCGTTATTTGATGGTTCGCCGATCACGGAATTCGATGTGCTTCCCGCTTCCGCTTCCGGGCTGCTGTATAGCGTCTGGGAAGCGGAAGCGGGAAGTCGCGCGGCGCGGCGTCTTTGTTGGTCGGATTTGCGATGTTGAAGTTGCCGCGGTGTTGCACCAGCCGTTGGCAGCCATGGTCAGCGAACGGCGAGGCAGTAACCGGCGGTGGATTTGATGACGAGTCCGGCGGCGGTCATGGCGGCGAGGCGTTCGTAGAGAGTGGTGGTGCGAACGCGACAGGATGCGCGTAAGTCGGCGAACGGCCAGGGTTGATTGCCGCCTGCGAGGGCTGCGGTGATGCGCTGATCGACGGAAGTTGGCTCGACGTGGTGCACTGGCTGGTGTTCGGCCTGGACAGGCTCGAGGGCGAGTGCGTTGTCGCGCTGGGCGAGTTCAAGCGTCACGCCCGAGATGGCAGCAGAGGCACGATGCTCGACGGTCAGCACGATGCGATCGTTACTGTCACGCCGGAGATAGAGGTTGGAATCGCCCCAGGCGTGGAACTCCGAGGATCCGCGTAGGGCCTGACCGGCGCGGATGGCGCCGGCGCCCTTTTTCGCATGGTGGACGACAGCAACGGCGACGGCGTGACGACGCTGCAGTTCACGCAGGAAGGCAAGCAGTGGCGCGACGTCGCCGCTGACATTCTCATCGATGCGATGCAGCCGCACGAACGGATCTAGGACAAGCAGTCGCGGCTGCAATCTGGCGATCGTCTCATCGAGACGCGCACGATCCGCCTCGAGGTCGAGGCGCAGACTGGGGGCGGTGATCACCTGCACGTCGAGATCAGCGAGACTGACACCGGCGGCGGCGCAGATGCCTTCGAGACGACGACGGACGATGTGCAGGGCATCTTCGGCGGGATAGAACAGGACGCGGCCGGGGCGGCTGACCGCGAAGCGGCGCAGGCAGGGGATGCCGGCGGCGACGGCGACGGCCAAATCGAGGGCGAGGAAGGATTTGCAGCACTTGGGCTCGCCGCCGATGATGCCGACGGCTTGTTCCGACCACAGCCCATCGACGAGCCAGCGCTGCTGCTCGGGGCAATCGGCGAGGCGCCAGGCCGGCTGGACCGGAAGCTGGCTCATCGGCGGCGACGGATGGCGGCCTTGGTCTCGCTGACCGCGGGCACGGCGGCATTTTCAAAGAACAGTGTCTCGTTGATCTGGCGGGCCTCACGCTGGGTGGCAACCTCAAGCAATTCACCTGCCATAATCATCAGCGCCCGGGGATTGCCCTGGGCATGATCGCAGAGCGCGGCGATCACCTCTGGGGTCATCAGGGCGGGCGCACCGGCCTGCTGCAGAGCGTGGCGGAGGCAGTCCTGGAGTTCCTGTGGTGTTGCGCGTTCGATTGCCAGGCGTACCCGCATGCGACTGGAAAGAGGCAGGAGATCATCGCAGCGCAGACGCTCGACCAGGCGTCCGTCGCCGGCCAGCACGACGGTCAGCAGGATACGGGAATCGAGCTCGGCAGAGGCCAGCAGGCGCAGCTCGGCAAGCACGCCGGACTGCATCTCCTGTGCCTCGTCGACCAGAAGTACCGGCCTGAACAGGGTGCTTTGGATATGCGCCTGCCAACGCTGGCGCAGGATCTTGGCGCCGCTGTAGCGATTATGCGGGCGCAATTCGACGCCGAAGAGTTCCCCCATCTCGCGGTAGAAGTCGGCGATACTGGCCTGTGGGCGGCTGATCACGCCGACCGTCACGTCGCGCTGTGTCGGCAGTGATGCGGACAGGATGCGCAAGGCGGCGGATTTGCCGCAGCCTGGCGCGCCGGTCACCAGGGCAAAGCCGCCTTCGCCGGTGAGTTGCTGCACCCGCCAGCAGAACGATTCCAGGCGCGTGCTGACGTGTAGCGCCTCGGTCGGCACGCTGGGGATGAACGGGTTCCATTTGAGACCGTAGAGCGCAAGCATCTTGTTGGTCACGCGTCATCTCCTTCATCCTTGGGGAGGTAAGCGGGCGGCAATCCGGTCGCGGTTTGCCGGTCGATCATTCGCGCCAGCAGCGGTCCGATGCCGCGCGCCGGTGGTAGTGGCGACGTGACAGGATCGGTCGTGACCGGCTGTACGCTGCGGCGCAGGCCGGAAGCGTTGGCGGCCTTGTCCTGCGGGAACAGCCGGCAGAGCACGGTGCCGGTGTGCGGATCGACGAGGTGGACCTGTGTGAGATCCCAGGCGGGGTAGCGGACCTCGAGCACGGGAAGATGCCGATAACGATTGGGTATTTCGAAGCGGCGGGCTTCGATCACGGCGGTGCCATCGCTCTTGCGCAGGCTGCGTCGCTCGGTGCGGGTGAAGGCCAGCCGCAGTGCCGCGCCATCCGGGCAGGGTCGGGTCACGGCGGGGCCGGCAAGGAAGCGGGCGAGCGGCGTGTCATCGATCTCGCTGTGGTGCTTGCGGTTATAGTCGTGCTCCACCCAGGCCTGTGTCGCCTCGTTGAGGCGCGCCAGGGTGAGATCGGCGACGCCCTCGAGCATGGCCATCAGCCGGCCTTCGACCGATCCCCAGAGGACCTCCTGCTTGCCGTTTTGATAGGGTGAATAAGGCAGCGTGGTTTGATGAACGATGCCGAGCCGGGCGAGGCCTCCGGTGATCTCGGTGGCGGTCATGGCCGCGCCGTTGTCGCTCATGGCCGTGCGAGGCAGACCGCGCTTCTGCATCGCCTGCGACAGACCGTGCGCAATGTTCTCGGCAGATTCGGAAAGATACCACTGCAGATGGCAGGCCAGCCGCGAGCGGTCGTCGAGCACGCCAAACAGGATCGGGGTCTGCCATTCGCCGCGCGGCGTTAGAACCCTTTTGGAGCCGTGATGACAATCCCAATGCCAGGTGCCATTCACATACTCGGCCTCGTAGCTACGCACCTCGCGCGCCTCAAGCCGGGAGGCAGCGGCCACCGCGCCTTCGGTCTGACGCGTCGTCAACGGGCGATACTTGGTCAGACCGTGCGCAGCCAGGAACCGCCGGACCGTTGCGTAGGACGGCACCGGCCGTAACTCGGACCGGGTCTCGGCCAAGGCCACCAGATTGTCATGATGCAGCTGGGCACTCCAGCTTTTGTGGGCGTTATACTGCGCCAGCAAAGCCTGGCGCAGCGGCATGGTCATCGATGCCTGCTCGCCGGCGTCCAAGCGCCGCTTGCGGCGCAGCACGCCGACCGGATCATGCTGTTCGTTCCGGGCACGGTAGAACCATCGTTCTAAGGTGGAAACGCTGAAGCGAACCGGCGTGCCGGTGCTTGGGTGGCGCCAGTCGCGCGCTGCCAGTTGCTGCAGAGCCGCACGCAACTCGCCCTTCGCCGGCGGGGCGGCAAGCAGCTGGCCGATCACCGAGAAACGTAGCTGCGCCCAGCGCTCATGCACCCGCGATCCACCCCGCTTCGCCACGTCCGCCCTCCGAAACATGCACCAGCCGACGGTAGGCGCCCTCGCCGAGGGCCGGCGACGCGCATCCTCTGCGGGTTGGCGGTTCCCGTCAGAAAGCGCGCATCGCCGATGCGCCGCCGGTCAGCGGACCGAGGAACCGCAGCAAGGCGACGAGCTTCTGATCGAGGCTGCCGACAAAGCGGCCGAGCAACGAAACCGGCAGGCCAGTAATGTCGAGCGGCGGCATGAAGGTAGCGGCGGCGATCGGCTCGAACCAGCCGGCGGCGAAGGTCGAACGCCACCATACGCGCCAGCGCGTGATGGTTCGCCTATCAATCCCCGGCACCGTCGACAGACGGGCCAAACGCGCCGGCGTCGTCCCCAGCAGCATCGCTGAGACCAACGTCACCACTGTGGCGAGATAGACCTTGCGGCCGAGAAAACGCAGCGAAGGCGGCGTCGTGCGCTTGCGACAACCATCCACCGCACAGCAGAAGCTGAAGCGCTGGTCATACTGCTGGCTCAACCCAGGCGGACCGCCGCGTGGCTTGCGGACAAACGGCGCCGAATGCAGCGCACCGCCGCAGAGCCAGCACCGCGCTGCCCGGGCGGCGTCCGCAAGGTCACGGTCGAAGACGAGCAACTGCTCATGGAACTTGGCGTCGGCCAGCACGGCTTGGTACACTGGGTCCGTCCTTTGAACTGAAGTTGGCAAGATGGCCAAAATCGGACGAAATGATCTCTGCCACTGCAACAGCGGCAAGAAATACAAGAAGTGCTGCATGGCCAGTGACGAGGTCGCCGCCCGTGCCGCACGTCCTGCTCAGCCGGCCGCGGTGCCGACGCGGCGGCCGTCTTTGGCCAGCTATTTCCAAGAACACGATGAACCCGACGACCTGACCGAGGCGTCCAATGCCGTGGTCGACATGGTCCAAGCCGGAAATCTCGATGCCGCCGAACAGGCCGCCCACGACCTGCTCGTCCGCTTCCCCGATGTCCACGACGGCTACGACCGCCTCGGCATGGTCTGTGAAGCCCGCGGCGATCATCGCCAAGCCGCCGACTACTATCGCAAAGCCATCAAGGTCATCCGCAACCACCCCGACGCCTACGATCCCGAGTTCGAGGCCGTCTTCCAAAAGCTCATCGATCGGCTCGAACCAAAGACCGATACCGCCGACTGAGCTGACCGCTCCAACCCCGCTTCAGCCTCGCCGGGTGCTCGGCGGCGTCAAGGCATCCACGCCTGCGGCGCGGAGCCTCCTTGACCCCACCTCCGCTCCCGGCGGTCCTGAACGCAGGTCGGCGCCGAGGAATGGTCCATCAGTCTCACCAAGGAATGGTTGGAAGGAAGGCCCATGGACCCGCCAAGATACGCGACGGACACGAACCGCCGCCCCTCAAATTCCGTGATCAGAAAACCCCGATATTACATCCCTTTCCGTGCTCAGGCTCACTCGTAGACGTCGATAGCGACGCCACCCACCTTGCCGCTCTTCAAGGCGTCTATCAGCGCTCTGGTGTCGACCAGCGCGCCGCGACCGGTGTTGACGAGCAGGAAGCCCGGCTTGCCCAGCGCCAGCGTCTTCTCGTTGATCAGGTGGCGCGTCTGTGGGGTCAGCGGACAATGCAGACAAACGATGTCGCCTTTCCTGAGCAGGTCCTCGAGCCCCACGTAGCGGACCCCGATCTTCTCCAGTTCTGGGTTGCGGTAGACGTCGTGCGCCACGACGTCACAGCCGAAGCCGAGCTTGAACGCTTTCGCGACGAGCGCGCCGATCCGCCCCG
>DASXNR010000128.1:0-6570 GCA_036494925.1 Acetobacteraceae bacterium | reverse complement strand
ACGGTACAGAGCCTGACCCTCAAGGTGACGGCGACCGATACCAGCGGCCTCGCCGTATCGGATAGCTTCGCCGCCAGCGTGGCAGCGCCTGTCGTCAAACCGGGGATCACCGTGTCGACGCCGACCGCGCCGCAGACCTGGACCGACGGTCAGAATGCCGATGTGGTGCTGCCGGGAAAAACCTTCACCGATGCGTTGGGCCTGAAGATGACGTTCGCCGCCTACGAGGTGGCCGGCCCGAACGTCACCTCGTGGCTGCACTTCAATCCAGCCACGGACGAATTCGCCGGAACGGTTCCGAGCAACGCCACGGGGACCGCCTGGCTGGAGGTGGTGGCTTCAGACGCGCAGCATATGTCGGCGGCCGACCTGTTCCCTGTTTCCTTCGCGGCCGGGTCGGCACATGTCGCCCCTGGCGGCGTGACATCGCTGGGGATGGCGCCGACCGTCGATCCATCCCAGCTGGCGAACATGCTGGTGTTCCATTCGTGAGACCGGTGTTGCGTGACCGTATATCACGGCTCATCCTGACGTGGCCGTGCTGCGCGGCATGACCGGCTATACTCGGGTAGACAGACCGGAATGCTGACAATGCCGACGGAATACCCGCGCATCGACCTCGACCCGAATATTGCTGCAGGCAAGCCGGTGATCCTTGGCACCCGGCTCACCGTCGAATTCGTCATCGGGTTGTTGGCTGACGGTTGGGCCGAAGCTGATATACTGGCCGACTACGCTGGGCTCGCTCACGATGACATCATCGCGTGTCTGACATATGCGCAGGATATGCTGAGCGCTGAACGGGTGTTTCCGAGCGCGGCGTGACGTGCGTTTCCTCGCCGACGAAAACTTTCCTGGCGCGGCGGTCACGGCGCTGCGTGTCGCAGTATACGATGTCGTTCGGGTGAGACCGGCCGCACCAGGCAGCAGCGACCCAGACGTGCTCGCCTGGGCACAACGTGAGTCTCGAGTCCTACTGACCTTCGATAAAGATTTCGGCGAACTGGCCAGGGGATCGGCAGCTGACGCGACGTACGGCATCATCTGTTCCGTACCCCGATGCCGCGACCAGGTGACGTTGGGCACCCGCCTTGCCGATCTCATTACACAACGCAACGATTGGTCAGGCCACTTTTCCGCCGTCGAAATCGGCCGCATCCACATGCGACGCCTCAGATCGGTGCGCTCGTGACCTTCATGCGCCTCAATCATTCGGATCGAGGCCGACACTTCACACCGGCTCGGCCCGATTGCTACGAGAAGAATACCAGGCCCACCACCGCCAGCACCGGCAGCAACAGCGCGGACGCCAGCAGCGTGAAGCCGAAGAAGCCAGGCATCCGCACACCGCGATGCGCGGCGATCGCACGCAGCATCATGTTCGGCGCGTTGCCGATATAGGTAAGCCCGCCGAAGAACACCGCCCCCGCCGAGACCGCCGCAAGCGTTACCCCATCCGCACCCGACAGTTCGGCCGGGCGAATGCCGGCCAGTTCGAAGAACACCAGATAGGTCGGCGCATTATCGAGGAACGCCGACAGGAGGCCGGTCAGCCAGAAATAGGCGAGCGGCCAGGGCTGCCCATTGCCATCGCGGCTCAATTGCAACAGCGGCGCCAGCGGCCCGTCGATCCCTGCCCGCAGCATCGTGACCACGGGACTGATGGTGATGAAGATGGCCGCGAACAGCATCGCCACCTCCGCCATCGGGTGCCAGGTGAAGTCGTTCGACTGACGGATCGCCCGCGGCGTGACGGCAATGGAGAGCAAGGTGACCAACAGCAACACCAGGACGCCGGCAAGTTTCGCCGGCGCGACCGTCTGTCCCAGCATGACGACGTCCCACCCAGGCACGAAGCCCTGTCCCAGCACGACAAGGACAACCAGCAGGATCAGCGCCACATTCCGCAATCCGCGGACCCGAAATCGCCGGGGCCGTCGCGCGGGCGGTTCGCCAACAGCCAACCGGCGGTCAATCAGATAGAACGCCGCCAGCAGCGCGCCGGTCACCACCAGAAGCGGCGCCAGCAGATGGCGCGCCGGCCAGAAGAACGGCACACCGTGCAGCAGCCCGAGATAGAGCGGCGGATTGCCGAGCGGCGTCAGCGCGCCCGAGGCATTGGCGACCAGCACGATCAGGAACAACACCAGGTGCACCTTGCGGCGGCGGTGTGCGTTGGCACGCAGCAGCGGGTGGATCAGCACCATCGAGGCTCCGGTGGTACCCATCACCGTCCCCATTGCCATCCCGATCGCCAGCATCGCCGTGTTGCCTGCCGGTGTCCCGGTCAGCCCGCCGCGCAGCAGCACTCCGCCGCCGGCGGTATAAAGTGCCAGCAGCAGCGCGATGAACGGCAGGTAGTCGACCAGCAAGGCATGCCCCGCGGTGGCCACCGCCGCGACGGCTCCGCTCACCACCACTTGCTGCGCCAGCAGCACGGCGCTCCAGGCGAACGCGATGCTGCCCATCCACCGGTGCCAGAAACGCGGCGCCACGATCGGGAACATGGCCATCGACGCCAGCAGGCCGGCGAACGGAAGCCCCCAGGCCAGACTGGTCGCGGTCGGTTGCATGCCTCTGACCCTGCAAGTAACGTCCGGCGCGCACAACGGGATTCGGTCCGATGGACATGACAGGCGAGCGGCGGATCGAGGCGCCGCGCCAGACCGTATGGCAGGCGCTCAACGATCCGACGGTGCTCAAGGCCAGCATTCCCGGCTGCGAGAGCCTGGAGAAGCTGTCCGATACGGATATGAAGGCCACCGCCGCGGTGAGGATCGGGCCGATCTCGTCGCGGTTCAGCGGCGCGGTGCATCTTTCCGACCTCGATCCGCCGAACGGCTACACGATCAGCGGCGAAGGCCAGGGCGGCGTGGCGGGCTTCGCCAAGGGCGGCGCCAAGGTGCGGCTGGAGGATGCCGGCGGCGGCACGTTGCTGCGCTACGAGGTTCACGCCCAGGTCGGCGGCAAGATCGCGCAGCTTGGCGCGCGGCTGATCGACGCCAGCGCCAAGCAGATGGCGGATGCGTTCTTCGACCGGTTCAGCAACCAGGTGGCGCCCGCACCCGCGCCCGTTGCCGAGCCGCACGCCGAATCGGGATACGCGGCACCGCCGCCACAATCGGCGATCAGCCCGCTCGCGCTGGTGCCGAGGGAGCCGTTCGGGCTGCCTTTGGTCGCGTGGATCGGCAGCGCGATCTATCTGTTCATGTTGCTGCTGATCCTGGGAAGCATGCTGTAGTGGCCGAACTGCCTGCGACCGTCGCCGACACGGCCAAACTGCTTGCCGACCAGGGTTACATCGCGGATCAGGAGTTGGCGACGACGGTGCACCTATCGCTCGCCATGCGCCGACCGCTGTTCCTGGAAGGCGAACCCGGTACCGGCAAGACCGAGATCGCCAAGGTGCTCGCCGCCGGCCTCGGCCGCCGGCTGGTGCGGCTGCAGTGCTACGACGGCATGGACCTGTCGGCGGCGGCCTACGAGTGGGATCACGCGCGCCAGCTGATGGCGATCCGCCTGGCCGAGGCGGCCGGCCAGACCGACCCGGGTGCACTCGCCAGCGACATCTACACCCGCAAGTATCTGCTGGCGCGCCCGCTGCTGTCGGCGATCGATCCGGACCTGTCGCCCGCGGTGCTGCTGATCGACGAACTCGATCGCGCCGACGAGCCGTTCGAGGCCTTCCTGCTGGAACTGCTGGCCGACTTTCAGGTCACCGTGCCGGAATTCGGCACCGTGCGGGCGCACACCTTGCCCGCGGTGGTGATCACCTCGAACCGCACGCGCGAAGTGCACGACGCGATCCGTCGCCGGTGCCTGTATCACTGGGTGGACTACCCGAATGCGGCGCGCGAACGAGCGATCCTGGCGGCCAAGGCGCCAGGCGTGCCGGAACATCTGTCCGCCCAGGTGGTGGCGTTCGTGCAGCGCCTGCGCAGCGAGGACCTGTTCAAGCTGCCGGGCGTGGCCGAGACGATCGACTGGGCGCAGGCGCTGACCTATCTGAACCAGCACGAGCTGGCGCCGCAGGCCGTGGATGAGACGCTCGGTGTTCTGCTGAAATATCAGGATGATATCGCCAAAATCCGCGGCGCCGAGGCAGCGCGGCTGGTAACCGAGACACAGCAGGCGGCGGAATGACCACCTGATGCCGGGCGAATCCTCACCGGACATTCGCGAAATCATTACCCGCGAGGGGCTGCGCGACGGCTCGCTGCTGACGGCCGCCCGCCGGCTCATGCCGCCGGGAACGATGCTGCTGTCGGATGCCGAAATCGAGGCGGACCTGGACGCGACACTGGCCAGCCATCCTCCAGGCTCGGATATCTGGCTGTTCGGCTATGGTTCGCTGATGTGGAACCCAGCGATCGAGTTCGCCGAGCGGCGGGCTGGCGCGGTGAATGGCTGGCACCGGCGCTTCTGCCTATGGCTGCACATGGGCCGCGGCTCGCCCGACAATCCCGGCCTGATGCTGGCACTCGACCGCGGTGGAAGGTGCGCCGGAATGCTGTTCCGTATCCCGGCCGCCGATGCGCGGGACGAGCTGCTGCTCGCCTGGCGACGCGAGCTGTTCACCAACGCCTATCATTCCCGTTGGGTGACCGTGCGGACCGGTGATGGTCCGGTACGCGCCGTCACCTTCATCGCCAACCGCAACCATCACCGTTACGCGGGACGGCTCGACGACGGCTTGGTTGCCGCCCGCCTGGCATCGGCCGCCGGCTCGCTCGGCAGTTGTGCGGCGTACCTGGAAGAGACCCTCGATGCCTTGCGCTCGATCGGGCTTCGTGACCGGGCGCTGGAGCGACTCCAGCGGTTGGCCGGCAAGGTGCCGCCGTAATGTCCGCCACGTCGCCGACACTGGCGATCAACGTCATGCACTTCGCGCGGCTGCTGCGCCGCACCGGGCTTCCGGTGGGACCCGCGGAGACGCTTGCCGGGCAAGCGGCGCTGTCGCTGGTCGATCTCGGCAACCGCACCGAGGCACGCACCGCGTTGCGCACCGCCATGATCCATCGTCATGAGCACCAGGACGTGTTCGACCAGGCGTTCAACCTGTTCTGGCGCGATCCCACGGCCGCCGAACAGGCGGTCGCCATGGCCCTGCTCGAGGCGCAGAAGGAGAAGCGGCACGAACGTCCGCCGCCAGGCAGCCGGCGTGTCGCCGAGGCGATGGCGAAGCCGCGCGAAAGGCCGCGCGCCGAGGACGAACCGCCGGTGATGGACGCGGTGCTGACCGTGTCGGACCAGGAGCGCCTGCAACGCATGGATTTCGAGGCAATGAGCGCCGAGGAGATCGCCCAGGCGAAGCGCGAGATCCGCCGCCTCGTGCTGCCGCTCGACCTGCGCCGCACCCGCCGGCTGCGCACCGATCCGCTCGGTCCGGTGACCGATCTTCGCCGCACCATCCGACAGAGCCTGCGTCAGGGCGGCGAGATCCTGACCATCGCGCGCAACCGCCACGTAACGCGCCCGCCGCCGCTGGTCGTGCTGTGCGACATCTCCGGATCGATGTCGCGCTACGCGCAGATTTTGCTGCATTTCCTGCACGCGGTGACCAACGACCGCGACCGCGTGCAGGTGTTTCTGTTCGGCACGCGGCTGTCCAACGTCACGCGCCAGCTTCGCCATCGCGATCCGGAGGTGGCGTTCCAGATGGTTTCGCACGTCGTGCCCGACTGGTCGGGTGGCACGCGAATCGGCGAGGCGCTGGAGAGCTTCAACCATCTGTGGGCACGGCGCGTGCTGGCGCAGGGGGCGATCGTGCTGCTGATCACCGACGGATTGGACCGTGACGGCGCGCGCGGGCTGGCCGAGAACATGGATCGGCTGCATCGCTCGTGCCGGCGGCTGATCTGGCTCAATCCACTGTTGCGCTGGGCCGGTTTCGAACCAAAATCACAGGGCATACGCGCGATGCTCCCGTACGTGGATGACTTCCGTCCGGTACATAACCTGGCCAGCCTGCGCGCGCTGGTCGATCTCCTGTCCCGCCCCGCTCCGCGGCGTACACTCTTGGCGGCGGCGGCCGAGCCTGAAAGGATGGCATCATGAGCTATGCAGAATCCGAAGATGTGTTGGGCACCGCTGCCGCATGGCGCGCCGCCGGCGAGCAGGTCGCCGTGGCGACCGTGACCGAGACCTGGGGCAGCTCGCCGCGCCCCGCCGGCAGCCAGATGGCGGTGACGAAGTCCGGCAAGATGGCGGGGTCGGTGTCGGGTGGCTGCATCGAGGGCGCCGTGGCGGATGCGGCGATGAAGACGATCGACAGCGGCACGCCGCAACTGCTGGATTTCGGCGTGACGCATGAGCGTGCGTGGGAAGTCGGCCTCGCGTGCGGCGGCAAGGTCAAAGTGTTCGTGGAGAAGCTGTCGTGACACCGGAAATCCTCGCAGCCCTCGAGGCGGCGCGCGAGCAGAAGCGCCCGGTGGTGGTGGCGACGAAGCTGCCGTCGGGCGAGCAGCGTCTGCTGCCGGACCCATCCGCGCCTGATGCGATGAACGAGATCGCGCGGCAGGTGCTGATTTCCGATATCAGCGGCACGCACAAGATCGGCGGCGACGACTT
>DASXNR010000127.1:0-1624 GCA_036494925.1 Acetobacteraceae bacterium | reverse complement strand
GATTCCAATGGAAGCCGTCCAGGCGTTCTGAGGTGATGGCGTCCAGGGTTCTGATCTGATCCCGTCCAGCATTCCAATCTGATGGCGTCCAGCGTTCTGACGAAGCCGTCCACCGGAGTGAAGGGGACGACCGGGAAGAAGAGGTGGCGTCTCGCAGGTCAGCATCGAGCTGGCATCCACTGCTGCATCGCAATCGATGGAGTGAGGGATGCCCACCAAGAGGCTGACTATGCGGCGGATACATCGACTGATGACATTGCGCTTCGGCGCTGGCGCGACGACGCGGGCGATTTCGCGAGAACTGGGCATCTCGCACAGCACGGTGCGCGAGTATCTGGCTCGGATCGCAGCCGCTGGGATCACGTGGCCGCTGCCGGCCGAACTCACCGACCGGGAGTTGGAACAGCGATTGTTCGTCAACGGCGGTGTGCGAGGCGGAGCACGCCATCACGTGGAGCCGGACTGGGCGGCGGTCGCGCGAGAGTTGAAGCGCCCGGGCGTCAACCTGATGATCCTATGGGAAGAATATCGCGCCGTTCATTCTGATGGCTACGCCTACAGCAGATACTGCCAATTGTTCCGGGAGTTCGAGCGTCGGCTGTCGCCCAGCATGCGACAGACGCATGTTGCCGGCGACAAGGCTTTCGTCGACTTCTCGGGCAAGAAGATCCCAATCGTCGATCCGGCGACTGGCGTGGTGCGCGAGGCGGAGATCTTCGTCAGCGTGCTGGGCGCGTCCAATCTCACCTATGCGGAGGCAACCTGGACGCAGGGCTTGCCGGACTGGATTGGCGCGCATGTGCGGATGTTCCGGTTCTGGGGTACGAGGCCCCGTCTGCTGGTGCCCGACAATCTCAAGAGCGGCGTGCACAAGGCCTCGTTCTATGATCCCGAGGTCAATCGCAGCTACGGCGCCATGGCCGCACATTACAGTGTCGGCATATTGCCGGCACGGCCGTATCATCCGAAGGACAAAGCAAAAGTTGAAGCTGGAGTGCGCATCGCTCAGTTCTACCTGCTGGGCCGACTGCGCAATCTGAAGTTCTTCTCTCTCGCCGAATGCAACGCGGCGATCACCGAGATTCTGGTGCAGTTGAACGGGCGGGTGATGCGCCGCCTCGGGGTCAGCCGGCGGGAGCTGTTCGAGACGATCGAACGCCCGGTGATGCGACCGCTGCCCGACACTGATTACGAGTACGCCGAATGGGCGTTTGCCAGGGTTGGCATCGACTATCACATCGAGATCGCCGGGTTCTTCTACTCCGTCCCGCACACCCTGATCCGCCAACAGGTTGAGACACGGTTGACGGAGCGCACGGTGGAGGTGTTCCACCGCGGTCAGCGTGTTGCGGCACACGCCCGGCGTTATGGCGGACCGCGGCATGGCACCTTGCCCGACCACATGCCGAGCGCGCACCGGTTGTATGCCGAGTGGAACCCCGAACGCTTCCAGAGCCAGGCGCGCGCGATCGGTCCCAACACTGAGGCGCTGATCATCGCCGTGCTGGCCCGGCGGCCACATCCGGAGCAGGGGTTCCGCACTTGCCTCGGCATCCTGCGCCTCTATCGCGGCATCGATGCCGTGCGAGCGGAGGCGATCTCCGTCCGCGCGGTCGAGATCGGC
>DASXNR010000126.1:0-23418 GCA_036494925.1 Acetobacteraceae bacterium | reverse complement strand
GCCTACTGGATCTCCGGCGGGCGCTACGTCTCGATCGACGATGCCTATGTGCGGGCCGCAAAGGAGTCGCTTGCCACCGACATCTCCGGCACGGTGGCGTCGGTGCCGGTGCACGAGGGACAGCGCGTCAAGAAGGGTGAGGTGGTGTTGCGGATCGATCCGCGCCAGTTCCAGTTCGCCGTCGATGGCGCCAGGGCGAACCTGGGCAGCATCGCCTCCAGCCTCAATGCCATGAAGCTCGATTATCAGCGGCTGTTGCGCGAGGTCGATGTCAAACAGGCCCAGGTGCAGTCCGACCAGGCCAATTTCGAGCGCTTCGCCAACCTGGTGAAGTCCGGCGGTGTCACTCGCGCCGAGTATGACAACATGCGCTTTCAGCTGGCCGCCAACCAGCAAGGGGTGACGGCACTGAAGACGATGGCGGAGGTGCAGCTCGCCAAACTGCAGGGCAATCCGGACGTCGACGTCACGCTCATGCCAGAGTACCTGCAGGCGAAGGCGAGGCTCGATGAGGCCCAACGCCAGCTGAACGACACGGTGATCCGGGCGCCGTTCGACGGCATCGTCACGCAGGTGGATACCGTGCAGCCAGGCATGTATCTGGCCGCATCCACCGCCGCGTTCGGCATCGTCTCCACCGAGGATGTCTGGATCGAGGCCAATCCGAAGGAGACCGAACTCACCTGGGTGAAGCCAGGCGATGCGGTCTCGGTATGGGTCGATACCTATCCCGGCCGCCCGTGGCAGGGCGTGGTGTCGAGCATCGCCCCCAACTCCGGTTCGGAGTTCTCGGTGCTGCCGGCGCAGAACACCTCGGGGAACTGGGTGAAGGTGGTGCAGCGCATCCCGGTGCGCATCAAGGTCGAGCGCAAGGCGGGCGATCCCGAGCTGCGCGCGGGCATGAGTGTGGAAGCCGAGATCGACACCGGCCACCGGCGCACCCTCGCCGACCTGTTCTAGCCGGACTCCTTCATGGCCCCAGGCCCGCATGATCAGGTGCCGCACCGCCTGATCATCACCCTCTGCACGGTCGGCGCGACGCTGATGCAGGCGCTCGACCAGACCATCGCCAACGTGGCGCTGCCCTACATGCAGGGCAGCCTGTCGGCGAGCTTCGACGAGATCACCTGGGTGCTGACCTCGTACATCACGGCGGCGGCGATAATGACCGCGCCGGTCGGCTGGATGGCGTCGCGCTTTGGCCGCAAATACCTGTTCATCGCCTGCCTGAGCGGCTTCACGGTCACCTCGATGATGTGCGGCGCGGCACAGACGCTGAACCAGATGGTGCTGTTCCGGCTGTTCCAGGGGATGTTCGGCGCCGCGCTGGTGCCGCTGTCGCAGGCCACCATGCTCGACATCTATCCGGCCGAGCAGCGCGGCAGCGCGATGGCGATCTGGGGCGTCGGCGTGATGATCGGCCCGATCCTGGGCCCCACTCTCGGCGGCTACCTGACCGAGATGTACAACTGGCGCTTCGTGTTCTACATCAACCTGCCGTTCGGCATCCTGGCGACGCTCGGGCTGGTGTTCTTCATGCCGCACGACGAACCGCGCTCCGGCATGCGGTTCGACTGGACCGGCTTCGCGGTGCTCAGTCTCGGCATCGGCGGCATCCAGATGATGCTGGATCGCGGCCAGGACCAGGACTGGTTCAGCGCCCGCGAGATCATCATCGAGGGGGTACTCGGCGGTCTCGGCATCTATCTGTTCATCGTGCACATGCTGACCGCACGCCGCCCGTTCATCCCGCCGGCGCTGTTCAAGGACCGCAACTTCACGACCGGCATAGGGATGATGTTCGCGGCCGGCACCATCCTGGTGTCCAGTTCATCGCTGATGGCGCCGTGGCTGCAGAACCTCGCCAACTATCCGGTGGATACCGCCGGGCTGATCATGGCGCCACGCGGCATCGGCACCATGGTGTCCATGGTGCTCGCCGGCCGCGTGGCGACCCGTGTCGATCCGCGTGCGGCGATGGGGTTCGGCATCCTGTGCGTGGTGTGGTCGATCTGGGAGATGACCACCTGGACGCCCGACGTGTCCGAGCTGCGGCTGATCCTCACCATCACCGTGCAGGGGTTCGGGCTGGGGTTCCTGTTCATCCCACTGCAGATGGTGGCGTTCGCCACGCTGCCGGTGATGCTGCGCACCGACGGCGCCGGGCTGTTCAGCCTGGCGCGCAACATCGGCGCGGCGATCGGCGTGTCCGTCACCTCGTCGATGCTGGCGCACAATACCCAGGCGCTGCATGCCGAGATCGGCGAGCACGTCAATCCGTTCAACCGCGCGCTGCAGGACGGCGCCGCGGTGCAGCAGCATCTCGATCCGGCGACCCACCATGGCGCGGCGATGCTGGACCACATGATCAACCAGCAGGCGCAGATCATTGCGTACGTGGATGACTACAAGATGATGATCTTCACCACGCTGCCGGCGCTCCTGTTGCTGTTCCTGATGCGGCGGCCGCGCCAGCCGCCGCGCCCAACGGAGGCGCACGCGGCGATGGAGTGACGCGCCGACCAGGTGCCCTGGTATGTGTCAATTTACTTGAATCATCTTTATATGTGTGAAGACTTTGTTGACATTCACCTAATGTTCTGTTAACACTGTGCCACCGAGCTCGGGGAGCAAAGTCCAGATAGGACTCCGCTCCGACGCAGGCGGCGGGTTTCCGATCGTAAGACCGAACACCTGCCGCCGGACGCGCCAGCCGGAAAGACTCCTGACTGGTTTCACCGCAACTGATGGAAGCCAACCTCTCCGCCAGATGGCGACAGGCCGGCTCCATGTGCGCGAAGGCGTACTGAACAGGAGACTTGCAATGCGTAAACTGCTTCTTTCGGCAGCCGTGCTCACGCTCGCGGCTGCGCCGGCATTCGCACATCAGCCGACCACGCAACAGGCGCAGGCAACGCTGGCAGCCTCTGGTGCCGCCGTAGGCAGCATCCAGGGAACCCAGGCTGGTGCAATGGTCGGCGGTAACGCAGCCGTCGTCGCCGGTGCAGTGTCGGGCAACTACACCAGCGTGACCACCAACGGTCACGCGGGAACCGGTACGAACGGCACGACCACCAATGCCGCCGCTACGCAGACCAACATCGGTGGCACGGTGGCCGGTGGCTACTCGCAGGTCGGCAAGGGCTTTATGGGCATGCCGACGGGCGTCGCCGCCGGCGCGGCGAGTGGCTCGCAGACCAGCGTTGGCCTCGGCGGTTCGATCGCCATCGGTGGTCAGGGCTCGAAGACTGCAACGACCCGCCCGCTGACTGATTAAGCGCCAGCCGGCAAAGGGCGACAATAGGCCGTCATCAGCAACGTCGTGGGGCGGAAAATCCGCCCCATGCGTTCTTCTTTAGGATTGAGGTCGATGAGACACATCCTCCTGGCCGCGACCGCACTGGCACTGCTGAGCGGCGGGGCCTACGCCCAGAGTTCACAGTCGAACTCCGGGTCCGCTTCGACCGCCATCAACGGGTCGAGTTCGCAGTCACAGGCGATCTCCAGCCCGAGGGTGAACGTGAACGGCACCACGATCGGCAACGGCAACTCGTCCAGCACCTCAGGTGCCCGGGCGACGGCCAACACCCGCTCGGCCTCGCGATCGGCGGCAGTGGGCAACACCACCAATGTCACCGTGCAGGGCTATGCCGGGGTCGACAGTTCTGGCAACAGCACCGGCAGCGCCTCCGACCCAAGCGCCTCCGACCCGTCTGGCTACACGCGGTCGGATCAATATATCGGCTACGGTGGCAGCTACACCGTGCGCAACACGCCTGAGGTCATCCCTCCGAGCATCGTAGGCGGCAATGCCTGTGCGGTCGGCGCCTCGGCAGGTCTCTCGCTGGCAGGCTTCGGCATCGCCGGAGGTGCGACCTGGGCGGATCGTGCATGCGAACGCCGGCAGCAGGCCGCCCTGCTGTTCAACATGGGTGAACAAAAGGTCGCACTCGAGCTGATGTGCCAGGATGACAATGTGCGCACGGCCATGAAGGTCGGCGGCAAGCCATGCTCATCCGATACCGCGGCGGCGCAGGCTCCTGCACCGGTGGCGCGGATTGCCCCAGTGCAGATTGCGGCGGCAACGACCGCGCCGGCGGCTCCAAGGCCAGAGTGGTGCGCGCGCGCGCGGCCAACCACCGAGGCGTCGAAGGTTTACGTCGCACAGGAGTGCGGTATGTGATCCTGGGCTCCCGCAAGGAGAATCCCCGCTGCGCTCGGTCGATGTGCCGGCCGGAATGGCGCAAAGGCAGCCGCAGCGGGGCCCACCGTTTCCAATACGCAATCGTCACCGATCGTTAAGCCCGGTGCGGCCTTCTGCACCAATCGCAACTGGATCCAACGCCATGACCCACGCATCTGCTCTGCCGACGGCACCCGCCCGGATCGATGCGGCGGTTACGCGCATTGGCCAGTTATCGCCCCGCATGGTCGTCGCCGTCGCACTGCTGGCGGCCGGCTTCGCGCTAGGCCTTGCCCTGATCGCGGAGCATTGGGGCGGACTGCTGCCATGCTCGCTCTGCCTGCTGGAACGCTGGCCATATCGCGTCGTGATCGTGCTGGCTGCGCTGGCCATTGTTGCGCCGCGTCCATTGGTCCAGCCGCTGCTGTGGCTGGTCGTGCTCGCCATGATGGCGAATGTCGGCCTGGCCATCATCCACGTCGGCGTGGAACAGCATCTATGGCAGAATCCGGTCAACGAATGTGCCGCGCCACACTTCGGCGGTGTCTCGCTGTTGGATCGAATCCTCGACCTGTCGAGCCGGCCGCCGCAGCCCTGCGACCGCGCCACCTACCTCATCCCGTTCCTGCCGTTGTCGATGGCGGCGATGAACGCAGTGTTTGCGGCGGCGCTCGCCGGTCTGCTGACGCTGTTCCTCTGCCGTGACGCACTGCGGGTTCGCCGCCCGGCTTAACGCGACACCACGATGTCATTGAACAGCCGTGCCACCAGGTTGCCGCGCCCTGCGCCGACTGCATCGGCCGGTTGCCGTCATTGCCGACCCAGACGCCGATGATCTCATCGTCGCGCCGGTGCCGCCGGCGGAGTCGCTCGCTCGGCCTCTCGACCCATGGTGCGTTGGACAGGCAGAATGAGGCGAGATACTGAGAATCCCGTCGCCCACTAAGCTGGCGGTCATGGAGATCGATGGTGGCAATGCGTTTGCAATGGTTTGGAGCCGTGTCGGTGGCAACGGCGCTCGTACTCACGTCGGCTTTGGCCGCTCGACCGGCGCTTGCCGCGACCTTCGACGTTCCACCCGGACTCGCCGCACGGGTCACTGCCCTGATGCCCAGCGTGGCCGAGATCAAGACGATCGCGGATACGTCGCAGGGGCGCAGGTTCTTCGAGGGCGCCGGATTCGTCATTGATCCGTCGGGCCTGATCGTGACCAATCGCCACGTCATTGCCGGCGCCTTCGAGATCAACGCGATCGTCCCGGGCTTCCCACCGCTGCCTGCCAAGCCCGTGTTCATCAGCGAACTTATCGACGTCGCAATTCTGAAGGTCGATGCCGGCCGGCCGCTGCCGCCGGTGAAGCTCGGCGACAGCGACAAAGTGCGGGTCGGCGATTCCGTGCTGCTGCTCGGCAACCCACTCGGGATTGGCAGTTCGCTCAGCACCGGCGTGATCAGCGCGCTCAACCGCGACATCGGCGAAACGATGTACGACCATTTCTTCCAGACCGATGCGGCGCTGAACCATGGCAATTCCGGTGGGCCGATGTTCAACACGGACGGCGAAGTGATCGCCATCGGCACCGGGCTCACCAGCTCACCCGGCAACACCGGCTCGATCGGCATCGGCTATTCGCTGCCGATCAATGACGTGAAGTTCATGATCGACCAGTTCATGAAGACCGGCCAGGTGCGTCATGGCACCCTCGGCGTGCGCGCGCAACGGATTACCAACGACCTTGCCACGGCGTTCGGCCTCGACGCGCCGCGCGGCGCGATCGTTACCGAGGTCGATCCGACCGGCCCGGCCGCGGGCAAGATACGAAAAGGCGACATTGTTCTTCGGGTCGACGATCAGGACGCCTCGGACATGCCAGCGGTTGCCCGCCTTGTTGCCATAACGCCGGCCGGCAAGGCGCTGCAGGTTCGGCTGCTGCGCGACGGCGCCGAGCAGACCGTCGCCCTGAACGTGGCGAACGCAACCGACGATCCAAAGGTCGGGATGGCCATACTGGGCCATCCGATGGCCCAGCGCATGGCATTTGCAACCCCATCGAGACCAGGCATCGGGCTGGCGCCGCTCAGCGAGCCGATGCGCGCCAAGTTCAGTCTGCAACCCGGCGAGCAGGGCGTGGTGGTAACGGAGGTCGCTCAGGACAGCGCCGCCGCACGGCACCAGATCGTCGCGGGGGAGTTGATCGAGGCGATCGGCGACCGCCCGGTAAGCACACCTGATGATGTGCATCAGGCGCTGAAGGCGATCACCGACCGGCACGTGCCGTTGGCACCACTGCTGGTCCGCGGCGAAATGGGTCCACGCTGGGTGGCATTGGAGCTCGAGCCTGACAGGTAGGAGAAGCAGACCTCACCGCCCGACCGCAATGTCGTGGAACAGCCGTGCCGGCAGACCGCCTCCCTGCACCGACTTCATCGGCCGGTTATCGTCATTGCCCAGCCAGACCCCGATGACCTCGCCATCGATGCAGCCGACGAACCAGGCATCGTGATAGTCCTGCGTCGTGCCGGTCTTGCCCGCCACCGTGTGGCCCGGTACCGCGGCCGCCCGCCCGGTGCCGCGCGTCACCACCGCCGTCATCATACGCACCATCATCGCGGCAACATCAGGATCGACGACGGATTGCGGCGGGGTGCGCAGGGCCTCGACCCCGAACGGGGTGACCCGCGCGCCGCCGTTGAAGAACGCGGCGTAGGCCGAAGCGAGTTCCAGCAGTCCGACCTCGCCGGTGCCGAGTGCCAGCGACGCATCGTTCGGCAGCTTGTCGGCGATCCCGAGCAGCGCCGCCTCATGTGCCACCGCGCGAGGCCCTCCGGCCTGCAACAGCAATCGCACCGATGCGGTATTGATCGACTGCGCGAGCGCTTCCTCGACGGTGATCTCGCCCAGATACTGGCGCTCGAAATCGGCCGGACTCCAGTTGCCGATGCGAATCGGTGCGTCGAGCACGGTGTCATCCGGCCGCACACCCTTCTCCAGAGCGGCGAGCCAGGTGAACGGCTTGAATGCGGAACCGGGCTGCCGCCGCGCCAGCACCGCGCGGTTGAACAGGCTCTGCCGGTAGTCGCGGCCGCCCACCATCGCACGCACCGCTCCCGTCGCGGCATCCAGTGCGACCACGGCGCCCTGCGACACGCCGGCAGCAGCGCCGGGCCCGTCCAGCATCGCAGTCAACCGGGCCTCCGCGATCGCCTGTAGGTGCGCATCGAGCGTGGTGCGCAGCTTGGTGTCGACATTCTCCGGCGCAAGCGACTGCGCCTGTTCCGCCACCCAGTCGGCGAACCAGCCGGTGGCGAGCGGCGGAGCCGGCGGGAACGCGATCTGTGCCGCGGCGGCGCGGGCCTTCTCGGCGGTGATCGCGCCAGTGTTCACCATCGCCGCCAGCACCTCGCGGGCGCGCGCCGCGGCTGCGGCAGGATCGGTGCGCGGGTTGAACCGCGACGGCGCGCGCGGCAGTCCTGCCAGCATCGCTGCCTGCCACAGCGTCACATGGCGCGCAGAAATACCGAAATACATCCGAGCGGCGGCGTCCACGCCCCAGGTTCCGGAGCCGAGGTAGACACGGTTCAGCCAGATCTCGAGGATCTCGCGTTTGCTGAACGTGTGCTCCAGCCACAGGGTCAGCAACAGCTCCTGCACCTTTCGGCGCAGCGTTCGCGCATTGGTCAGGAACAGGTTCTTGGCGACCTGCTGGGTAATGGTCGATCCGCCCTGCACGACTCGCCCGCTGGTCAGGTTGACCCAGACGGCGCGCGCGAGGCCGATCGGATCGATGCCCGGGTGCTGCCAGAAGCGGCGGTCCTCCACCGCAACCGCGGCAGCCGGCAGGTACGGCGGCAGGTCGCTCAGCCGCAGCGGATCGCCGACAATGTCGCCGAAGCTGGCGAACACGTGGCCGGTGCGGTCCTCCAGCGCCAGGCTGGGCCGGCGTGCGGCGTCCAGCGCGGCGTCCGGCCGCGGCAGATCGCGCGCGAACCACAGCAGGACGACGGCGAGCGCCAGCGTGCCCCATATCGCGGCGATGATGGCGTAGCCGAGCAGACGGAAGCGTCGCCGTCGTGGCGCCGCGATGCGGGATCGCTGCCGGGACCCGTGTGGCTGCCCGGCCGGAGCCAGACGACGCGGGGCCTGGCGATCATCCGGGACGAATCGAGGAGTGCGGGGCATCCGGGGCATCATCCATACGGCATTGCACCGGTTTCGCGGAAGCGCATTCGGGCGCCCTCAACGGTCAGGCGTTGCGTCCCATCCACACGGGGTGATTCACGTCGCCGCCTTCGAACATGATCCAGACCTGCGTGCCGACCGGTGGCATGGGAAGCGCCGGGTTCTGACGACAAGGCAGCGCCCAATCGGCTCCGACGTTGTTGATCGCCGGCACATTGACCTGCACTCGGCCACTCATCAACGGGTCCGCCGTGTTCATCACGATGCCCCGATAGATACCGAAATACGCCATGCCATGCTCCTCGGTCGAACCGCGACCCGCTGTTGCAGATAGCATGCGGCTTGCGCAGATTGGCGGCGCAAATTGACGGGGGCTGCGATGAAGGGGCTGTTTCTCGACGCTGTCGATGACCTGGCGGACGTGTTCCGCCGCGTGGTGCGCCCCGACGATCCGCCGGTGACGGTCAACGAACAGCTCGAGGTGCCGCCCGAGACATTGCCGGCGATGCTGGCCGGCTACGACTTCGTGTTCGACGACCACAGCCAGATGCCGACCGAGGTGATGCGGCGCTGCACCGGCCTGAAGCACATCATCTTTCTCGGCACCGGCGCACACAGCTACATGCACCCCGACGAACTGGCCGAGCACGGCATCACCGTGCACATCATCAAAGGCTACGGCGACACCGCGGTGGCCGAGCACACCATTGCGCTGATGTGGGCGGCGGCACGCGGGCTGGCGATCATGGATGGCGGCATGCGGCGCGGCGAATGGTTCCGCACCGAGGGCATGGAGCTTACCGGGAAGACGCTCGGCCTGCTGGGCTACGGCGGCATCGCGGCCGAGGTGGCGCGCATCGCGGCGGGTTCGGGGATGCGGGTGATCGCCTGGAACCGCTCGCCGAAGACGGCGCCAGGGGTGACATTCGTCGATCTCGACACGCTGCTGGCGCAAAGCGACGTGCTGTCGGTGCATCTGCTGCTCACCGACGAGACACGCGGATTTCTCGGCGCCGAACGGCTGGCGCAACTGCGGCCTGGCGCGGTGCTGGTGAACACCGCGCGCGGAGCGATCGTGGACGAGGCGGCGATGATCGCTGCACTTCGCTCGGGTCGGCTGCGGCACGCGGCGCTGGATGTGTTCAACAAGGAACCGCTGGAGCCCGGACACGAACTGGCGACGCTGCCGAATGTGACGCTGACGGCACACAGCGCGTTCCGCACACCGGAGGCGTCGCAGAACCTGATCCGTCGCGCGCTGGACATCGCGAAGTCGCTCGCGTCAGGGTGACACGCGCCTACCGCTGCATCTGCATCATCTGGTCCATCGGTATCATGTTGTGATTCAGGTGGCTCATGATCCACAGCGATCCGACGATCAGCAGCAGCACGATCAGGACACCGAACGCCAGTGCCAGCACATTGTTGACGTTGTCGGGACCGGTCGTGATGTGGAGGAAGAAGACCAGGTGAACGCCCATCTGCGCGACCGCCAGGACGAACAGCGCGATCGGAATGCTGGGCTGCCACACCAGTGACGTGCCGGAGATGAAGAACGCCACCACCGTGAGCAGCGTCGCGAGGCCGAGGCCGATCAGGTAGCCGAACAGGCCTTCCGCGATGTCGCGGCCGTCGGCTCGCTCATCGCCAGGGGCAGTGTCGCTGTCGTGCAGATGCAGACGCTGCTCGGTGCCACTCATTGCGCCACTCCCATCAGATAGACCACCGTGAAGATCCCGACCCAGATGATGTCCAGCGTGTGCCAGAACAGGGCGAAGCACAGCACCCGGCGCAGGATGTCGGCGCGGAAGCCCTTGGCGAACACCTGCGCCATCATGGTCAGCAGCCACAGCATTCCCAGCGTCACATGCAGGCCATGGCAGCCGACCAGGGTGAAGTAGGCCGACAGGAAGGCGCTGCGACTCGGTCCGGCACCCCGCGCGACCAGGCCGGCGAACTCACGGATCTCCAGAAACAGGAACGCCGCTCCCAGCACTGCGGTCATCGCCATGCTGCCGTAATACATCAGGGCTTTGTGGGCGCGGGCGCCGATGCTCGCGACACCGCAGGTGAAGCTGGACAGCAGCAGGCACGCCGTCTCGAGTGCCACGATGTCCAGGTTGAACAGATCGGCGCCGCTCGGGCCGCCCGCGGTCTCCCCCGACAACACCGCGTAGGTCGCGAAGAACGCGGAGAACATGATGATGTCGCTGAGCAGGAAGATCCAGAAGCCGTAGCCGACGATGACCCGCCTGGAAGCCAAGTCCAACGTCGCGAGGGAGGCCGTTTGGCGGTCGAGCACGGCGCTCATTGCGCGGGCAGCATCTGAGTCAGTTCCGCGCTGCGGGCGCTGCGATTGGCCCGGTCGATGCGTGCCACCTCGTCGGCCGGAATGCGATCCTCGGTACGATCCCGCCAGGCGAACACGACGAAGGTCGCGAACGCGCCGAGAAAGGCCGCGCCCACCAGCCACCAGATATGCCAGATCAGCGCGAAGCCCATGAAGGTCGCGAAGAATGCGCAGACGAAGCCGGTCGCGCTGTTGCGCGGCACCTCGATGTCTTCATAGCGCGGTTCATCGTCGAGCCTGGCCTGCTGGCGGACACGCTGCTTGGTGCGCCAATAGTCATCTCTCGCCTCGACATGGGGCAGCGCGGCGAAATTGAACGCCGGCGGCGGCGAAGCCGTGGCCCATTCCAGCGAGCGGCCGTTCCATGGATCGCCGGTCACGTCGCGAAGCTGCTCGCGCCGGCGGATGCTGACCGTCAGCTGCGCGATCTGCAGCGCGATCCCGGCCAGTATCACGGCTGCCCCAAGCGCTGCCACCAGCAGCCAGGGGTGCCATGCCGGAACGTCGTAGTGCTGCATCCGGCGGGTCATGCCCATCAGCCCCAGCACATAGAGCGGCATGAACGCCAGGTAGAAGCCGATGAACCAGCACCAGAACGCCGCCTTGCCCAGGCCCTCGTGCAGGCGGAAGCCGAACGCCTTCGGGAACCAATAGGTGTAGCCGGCAAACGCGCCGAACAGCACGCCGCCGATGATGACGTTGTGGAAGTGCGCCACCAGGAACAGGCTGTTGTGCAGCACGAAGTCCGCCGGCGGAACCGCCAGCAGCACGCCGGTCATGCCGCCCAGGACGAAGGTGATCATGAAGCCCATCGACCACAGCATCGGCGTGGTGAAGACGATGCGGCCGCCGTACATGGTGAACAGCCAACTGAACACCTTCACGCCGGTCGGCACCGCGATGATCATCGTCGCGATGCCGAACACCGCGTTCACATCGGCGCCGGCGCCCATGGTGAAGAAGTGGTGCAGCCAGACCATGAAGGCGAGGATGCAGATCGCCAGCGTCGCCATCACCATGGACCGGTAGCCGAACAGCGGCTTGCCGGAAAAGGTCGATACCACCTCGGAGAACACGCCGAATGCCGGCAGCACGAGGATGTACACCTCCGGATGGCCCCACACCCAGATCAGGTTGATGAACATCATCATGTTGCCGCCGGCTTCATTGGTGAAGAAATGAAAGCCGAGATAGCGGTCGAGCAGCAGCATGGCGAAGGTCGCGGTCAGGATCGGAAAGGCGGCGACGATCAGCAGGCTGGACGCGAGCGCCGTCCAGCAGAACATCGGCATGCGCATATAGGTCATGCCCGGCGCATGAAGCTTCAGAATCGTGGTCACGAAATTGACGCCGGTCAGCAGCGTGCCCACGCCGGAAATCTGCAGCGACCACAGGTAGTAATCCACGCCGACGCCGGGCGAATAGGTCAGCTCGGACAGCGGCGGATAGGCCAGCCAGCCGGTGCGCGCGAACTCGCCCACCACCAGCGAGACGTTGACCAACAGCGCGCCCGTCGCCGTCAGCCAGAAGCTGACCGAGTTGAGTGTGGGAAATGCCACGTCCCGCACGCCGAGCTGCAACGGGACGACGACGTTCATCAGCCCGATCACGAACGGCATCGCGACGAAGAAGATCATCAGCGTGCCGTGGGCCGAGAAGATCTGATCGTAGTGCTCGGGCGGCAGGTAGCCCGGCGCCTGAAACGCCAGCGCCTGCTGCGACCGCATCATGATCGCATCGGAGAAGCCGCGCAGCAGCATCACCGCGGCGAGCAGGACATACATCACGCCGATCCGCTTGTGATCGACGCTGGTGATCCATTCGCGCCACAGATACGGCAGCCAACCCTTGAGGGTTACGTAGACCAGCACACAGAAAATTATGAAGCCGACCAGCCCGGCCGCGACCAGGGGAATCGGCTGGTCGAGCGGAATGGCCGCCCAGGTCAGCTTGCCCAGCATACTAGTTCTCCGCCCGCCTGGATGCGCCCGGATTGGTTTCTTCCACCGGTCCAGGACCTGGCGGCAGCGCCTGCGAAACTATCCGCTGGAACAGGTCGGGCTCGACGTCGCGAAAGGTGAACGGCGCCACGTTCGTGCTCTGCCTGGCGAGCTCCGCGTAGCTCTGCGCGCTCAGCACCGAACCGCTGCCGCGTGTTGCGTCGACCCAGGCGGCGAAGCGGTCGGGCGCCACGGCCTCCACGTCGAAGTGCATGTCCGAGAAGCCATCGCCACTGTAGTGGCTCGACAGACCGGGGAACACGCCGGGCGCGTCAGCGTGCAGGTTGAGCTGCGTCTGCATGCCGTTCATCGTGTAGATCATGCTGCCGAGTTGGGGGATGAAGAAGGCATTCATCACGCTTGCCGATGTCAGGGCGAAATGGACCGGCACGCCGGCGGGAATCACCAGGTGGTTCACGCTCGCGACGTGGTGGTCGGGGTATATGAACAGCCATTTCCAGTCCAGTGACACGACCTGGACATTGAGCGGCGCGTCCTGCGAGGCCAGCGGCTTCGCCGGGTCAAGGTCGTGCGATCCGACCCAGGCCACACCTCCCAACAGCATGATGGTCAGCAGAGGAATTGCCCAGACGATCAGCTCGAGCTGGCCCGAATAGGCCCAGTCCGGCAAAAAGCGCGCCCGGGTGTTGGACGAGCGGTACCACCAGGCGCAGGCGAGCGTCGCGGCGATCGTCGGGACGACAATCGCGAGCATGATGGCGAGCGAGTCGATCAGGATGGTCTTCTCGGCCGCGCCGATCGGGCCCTGCGGATCGAGCACCGCCGGCTGGCAGCCGGCCAGGGCCAGCACGCCGCAGCAACGGATCATCGATCGAGCGCGACGGGATGAAACTGGCCAAAGCATGCGAACCCCTCGAGTGATGGCACATACGCTCTGCGATCGCGAAACCCGAATACGGACCGTTATACGGTTTGTGCAACCCCCAATTCCAACTGTGCCGCGAAATGGCATCGCGCGAAATGCCCCGGCGCAACCTCCTGCAATACCGGCGCCTCGCGCTGGCACCGCTCCTCGGCGAACCTGCAGCGCGGATGGAAATAGCATCCCGAGGGCGGTGACGCGGGGCTCGGCACCTCGCCCTTCAGGATCGCATCCGCCCCTGACACACGCGGATCCGGCACCGGCACCGCGCGCATCAGCGCCGCCGTGTAGGGATGCCGCGGCCGGCGGAACACCGCATCGGTCGGGGCGAGCTCGACCAGCTGTCCGACATACATCACGGCCACGCGGTCACAGATATGTCGTACCACCGACAGATCGTGCGCCACGAACAGGAACGTCAGACCCAGCCGCGTTTGCAGTTCCAGCAACAGGTTCAGCACCTGTGCCTGTACCGACACGTCGAGCGCGGACACCGGCTCGTCCGCCACCACCAATCGCGGGCCGGTCGCGAGAGCACGCGCGATGCCGATCCGCTGCCGCTGACCACCACTGAACGCGTGCGGGAACCGATGCATGAACTCCGGCCGCAACCCGACCAGCCGCAGCAGTTCCGCCACCCGATCCATGCGCTCGCGGCGGCTGCGCATGCCGTGCACCAGCAATGGCTCACCGACATTGTCGAACAGCGTCATGCGCGGATTGAGCGAGCCGAACGGATCCTGGAAGATCATCTGGATGTCTTTGCGCAGCGGCCCCAGATCCGCTGCCGACATCGGCGCCAGATCGACGATCGCATCGTCCCGCATGCGATACAGTATCTGGCCTTCGGTGGGATCGATCGCACGCAGGATGCAGCGGGCGGTGGTGGTCTTGCCGCAGCCGCTTTCACCCACCAGCCCGAGCGCCTCGCCTTCCCGCACGGTGAAGCTCACGTCATCCACCGCGCGTACCTGGCCGGTGACACGGCGCATCATGCCCTTGGCGATCGGAAAGAATTTTCGTAGCCCGCGGACGTCGAGCAGCGGCGCGGTCATGCCGGTTCGGCCGCGTCGCTGTGCAGAAAGCAGCTCACCGCCCGGCGCGGCCCGAGTGTATGCAGCGCCGGAACCGCGGTGGCGCAGCAGCCGGCAATGATGTCCTCGCAGCGTGGATGGAACGGGCAGCCCGATGGCCGGTTGAACGGATGCGGCAGCGTGCCGGCGATAACCGGCAACGCGGTTCGGGTCTCGCTGTTGAGGCTGGGGATCGAACGGAGCAGCGCCTTGGTGTAGGGATGCAGCGGCGCATGGAAGATCTCGTCCACCGGACCCTCTTCCATGATGCGGCCGAGATACATCACCACCACATAGTTCGCCATCTGCGCGATCACGCCGAGGTCGTGGGTGATGAAGATGATCGCGGTGTCGTATTTCCGTTGCAGCTCGCGCAGCAGCGCCAGGATCTGCGCCTGCGTGGTCACGTCGATCGCGGTGGTCGGCTCATCGGCGATCAGCAGCCGCGGCTTGCACGAGAGTGCCATGGCGATCATCGCGCGCTGGCGCAAACCGCCTGACAACTGCCAGGAATACGCATCGATGCGCTGCTCGGGCATCGAGATGCCGACATCGCGGAACAGCTCCACGGTGGCCGCGCGCGCCTGCTCGCGGCCGCAGCGCTCGTGCAGCATGATCGCCTCGATGATCTGCGAGCCCACCGTGTGCACCGGACTGAAGGCCGCCATCGGCTCCTGCGGGATCAGCGCGATCTCGGCGCCGCGCAGGTCGCGCATCGAGCGGCCGCGCGGCGGCAGGCGGGTAAGGTCGATCGGCGTCGCGTCCTGGCGATACAGAATTTCGCCGCTGGTGATGCGTCCGGGCGGATCGATCAGTTGCAGGATCGCGCGCATCGTGACGCTCTTGCCGCAGCCGCTTTCGCCGACGATGCCGACCACCTGGCCGGGGAACACGTCGAAGCTGACGCCATCGACCGCCCGGACGGTGCCTTCGTCCAGCCGGAACGAAACGCGCAGGTCGCGCACGCTGAGCAGCGGTTCAGTGACTGTAGGGATCGGAGGCATCGCGCAGGCCGTCGCCCACCAGGTTGAACGCCAGCACCGCGACGATGACTATAAGGCCAGGGATCAGCAGCCACGGGGCCAGGGCCAGCGTCTGGATGTTCTGTGCCTCCTGCAGCAGCACGCCCCAGCTGATCGCCGGCGGGCGGATGCCGAGACCGAGGAACGACAGCGAGGTCTCGTTGATGATCATCACCGGAATGGCGAGCGAACTGGTGGCGATGATGTGGCTCAGGAAGGTCGGCACCATGTGACGCAGGATGATACGCATGCGGCCGCAGCCGGCGAGGCGTGCCGCCAACACGAAGTCTTCCTCGCGCAATGCCAGGAAGCGGCCGCGGACTTCGCGCGCCAGCGTGGTCCAGCCGATCAGGGACAGGATCACGGTGATGGCGAAGAACACCTGGATCGGCGTCCAGTCGCGCGGCAATGCCGCCGACAGAGCAAGCCAGATCGGGATGGTCGGCACCGATTGCAGCAGCTCGATCAGCCGCTGGATCACGAGGTCGATCATGCCACCGAAATAGCCGGAGATGCCGCCCAGCACGACGCCGAAGATGACGCTGAGCGTGACGGCGACCAGACCGACCGTCATCGATGTCTGCGTGCCGTGCATGATGCGCGACCACTGGTCGCGACCCAGGCGATCCGACCCGAGCAGAAAAATGCGCTGGCCGGGATCGACGGCACCGAGCAGGTGGATATTGGCGGGAAACAGTCCGAACAATTGGTAAGGCTTCCCGCGCGTAAAGAAACCCACGTGGACTCTGCGGCGCGGATCCGTGGTCCATTCCATCCGCAGCGTCACGGGATTGCGTTTCCCGACTATGCTCGGAACCCAGGGATTCAAACTGCCGTCATCGAACAGATGCAGCATCTGCACGGGGATGAAGGCCTGCCGCGCATCGGTCCGCTCGGGGTCCTGCGTGCTGAAGAAATCGGGGCAAAGCACGACCAGGTAGAGGCAGATCAGCAGGCCGGCACTGATCATCGCGAGATGATGCCGGCGAAACCGCCACCACACCAGCTTCCAGTTGGAAGCGACCGCGATCCGTTCCTCTGCCACAGCGGCCGCAACCGGGATGGTCTGCACATCCGACACGGCTAACGCTCCATCCGGATGCGCGGGTCAACCAGCGCCAGCAGGATGTCGGACAGCAGCGTGCCCACTATTGTCAGGAACGAGTAGATCAGCAGAATTGCCCCGGCCAGGTACATATCCTGCACGGTCAACGCACGCAGCAGCAGCGGGCCGATGTTCGGCAGGTTCATCACCGTCGCGACGATCAGACTGCCCGAGAACAATTGCGGCAAGTACCAGCCGATCGTGCTGATCAGTGGATTGAGCGCCAGCCGCACCGGATAGCGCAGCACCAGCCGCGACTCGCGCAATCCCTTCGCCCGCGCCGTTACCACGTAAGGCTTGTGCAGCTCGTCGAGCAGGTTCGCCCGCATGATGCGCGTGAGCCGCGCGGTGCCGGCAATGGCCAGCACCAGTGCCGGCAGCCAGATGTGCTGCAGCAGATCGACGACGCGCGCAACGCTCCACGGGGCATCGGCGTATTCCGGCGAGAACAGCCCTGTGATGCTCACGCCGAAATAGGCGAACGCGATCCACATCAGGATCAGTGCCAGCATGAAGTTCGGCGTGGCGACGCCCACGTAGTTGATCACCGTTATCACGTGGTCGAGCAGCGAGCGCGGATGGGTCGCCGAATAGATCCCCGCCGGCACGGCGATCAGCCAGGTCAGCACGAAGGCCATCAAGGCGAGCGCCACCGTCAGCCCGAGCGTGTTGCCGATCAGTTCGGCGTTCGGCCGCTGATATTCCAGCGACAGTCCCAGATGACCGTGCAGCAGATCGCTCAGCCAGTACAGGTACTGCACGACGAACGGCTGATCCAGACCATATTCATGCCGCAGCGCGTCGATCTGGTCGGCGGTGATCGATGTGCCGGTCGCCGACAGTTGCGCCACGTACTCCGTCAGGAAGTCCCCAGGCGGCGCATGGATGATGGCGAAGATCACGAACGAGTAGACCAGCAGCAGGAACGGCAGCAGCAGAAGCCGCTGTATGATGGTGCGCGTCACTTGGAGAAGAAGAACTGCTCGGTGCGTGCATTGCCCGGCGTGCGCAACGGCCAGTCATTCCCAATCGTCGTCGGCACATTGTGCATTTTGCTGTTGACCACGACGACGCCCTGTACCATCGGCGTCAGCCCGACCGTGCCGATCTCGAACAGGTTGTCTGCCCAGATGCGGAACAGCTCCTGCGCCGCCTTCACCTGCCCGTCGTGCCCCACGCTGCGTGCCGTGTCGATCAGCTGCATGATCCGCTTCAGCGGCTCGACCGGTTCCACGCCCTCCTTGCCGTTCGAGCTCAGCCACCGATAGTAGAGCGGACCCATCGTCAGGGTCTGCAGCGGCGAATTGCGCGGATCGAACTTCGCGCCGCCGGTGAACGGGAACGCCGTGGTGTCCTCATTCCAGATTTCGGTCATGAGCTGATTGGCGAGCCGCATGTTGGTGTGCAGCGCGCGCTCGCGAATCTGCACCACGGTCCTGATGCCGACCTCCTGCCAGTTCCTGGCGACCAGTTGCGCCACGTCGGGCCAGGCGCCGAATGCCGGCACGACGCTGATTTCAATGGTCGCCGGCTTGCCGTTCTCCATCAATCGGATGCCCTGCGGATCGCGCTTGGTCAGGCCGAGTGCGTCGAGCATCTTGTTGGCGAGATCGGGATTGTATTCGGTGTATTTCTCTGCCCATTCCTTGCCAGGGTAATAGGGATGCGACGGTGCCGGAACGGCCTGCCGCGCCTCGCCCAGGCCGAGGAACACCGACTCCTTGATCTCGTCGCGATTGATCGCATAGGACAGCGCGACGCGGAAGTCATGGGTTGCCATTAGCTTGCCGATCACAGGATCGGCCGTGTAGGTGGTGTTGATCGCGATCACGGCGTCCGAGCCGCCGAAGGTCGGCCAGATCAGCACGTGGTACTTGCCGGTCTTCTCCTGCTCCTTCAGCACCGGATAGTTGGTCATCAGGATGTGCCGCGCCTGCATGTCGAAATCGCCGGCGATGGCCGCGAGATTGAGTGCCTGCTGGTCGGCGAAGTAGGTAAACCGGACCTCGTCGATATAGGGCAGTTGGTTCCCGGCCTTATCAACGCCGATGTAGTAGGGATTGCGCCGCAAGGTGAACACCGGATCGCTGACCCGCGTGACGGACATCCATGCCGCCATGGTGGGACGCTCGGGATTCTGATATGGTGTCGCCTTCGCGGCGAACAGCTCGGTCCATGCGCGATAGCTGCCGGCCTGTGCCAGCCGATCGATCTGTTCCTTCGGCGTGTAGGAGGGATGGAACTGCTTCAGATAATGCGCCGGCTGGAACATCGCGTAGGACTGGTCGGAGCCGTCCTGGTTGGCGATCTCCGACACGAACAGCGTGGCAGGCCGGTCGTATGTGAACTGCACCGTATAGTCGTCGATCTTCTCCACCTTCGCCGCCGTTCCATCGGAATTCTGCATCCAGGTCGGCAGCGCCGGCATCAGATCCTTGTTCAGCAGGATGTCCTTGTACCAGAATACAATGTCATCGGCGGTGAACGGCACGCCGTCTGACCAGCGGGCGCCTTTGCGCAACAGGATCGTCCAGACCTTGAAATCCGGCGACGACTTCGCGCCGAGGGCGATCTTGGGTTCGATCTCGGATCCGTCCGGGGTGAAACGGAACAGGCCGTCGTAGGCGACGCGCACGTAGTTGTTGGCGTCGGCGGGACCAAGGAACGCGCGCCGCCAGACGCCTCCGTACTCGCCGACCTTCTCGACCACAGGTACCACCAGCGGCTGCTCGGGCAGACGCTGTTCGACCGGCGGCAGCTTGCCGGCCTTCACCTGATCGGCGAGCGCCGGGGCTTCGTGGTACGTACCCTGCGCCGCGGCAGATCCCGCGAACGCGAACAGCAGACACGCAAGCAATGCCATTGGCGCGGCAAATCGCGGCATGGATGTTCTCCCCGTCGGCGGCCTGTTTGTTCCGGTTGCTCCGCCACGACCGATGTACGGCCAGCCGATGGGCGGCGTCAATCAGCGCGGCTGGATCGACTCGAAATGCGCCCACCAGTGGCGCCGCAGGTCGCGCTCGGTGGCGCCGATGTCGTAAGCCGGCGAGGTCAGCGGCGCGGCCTTGGCGACCCGCAATACGACAATCGCGCGGATGCGCTCGAGCAACTGGGAACCGGCGAAGCGCTCGATCAGCGCGGTGAACTCGCGGGCACCTCGCGGCACCACCGTGGCGTTGCCCTTGAACCGATAGCCGGTTCGGCTGAACGGATCGACGAAGTTGATTTCCATCGCGGGGTTGACCGCAAGATTGGCAACGGTCGCCGGCGAGCGAATCTCGGCGAACATGATGCGGTCGTCGTCGAGCACCTGCATGGTGCCCTTGGGCGACAGGTTCGGCGCGCCGTCGGCGCCCACGGTCGCGACAAAGCCGAGCTTCTGCTCGGCAATCACGCGCTTCATATCGTCGGTCAGAATTCCCATGATACGACCGTCGAAGTTGCTTCGCGAGGCTACGCCGCTTGTCGTACCGCCGGGAATACCTCCTCGGCCAACAACTGCATCTGCTCCAGCGCAAGACTCTTCGGCATGCCGACCCAATGCACGCCGGCGATCAGCGTGGTGACGCCGAAGCGGCGACGCAGATCAAGGATCTGTTCGGTGACTTCTGCCGGCGAGCCAATCAGGAACCGGTCGTCCACCAATTCGTCGAAGTCGAGATCGAAGTGATCGCTCGACGGCATCACCTTGTCCTGGCCCCAGTCGCGATATGCCTTGTATTTCACCTCGAGCGACGGCCGCGCCCGCTCGATCGCCTCGGAGCGCGAGCGCGCGATGAACACTTCGCGCGCCATCGGGAACTCGGCAGGAAACGGCTTGCCGCAGGCATCGAGCTCGCGCTTGTACACTTCCATCTGTTGCGCGATCGTCGCCAGCTTGTTGTGCGGATTGACGAACCAGGCATCCGCCATGCGCGCCGCGCGGCGGATGCCGACATCGATGGTGGCGCCGATCCACACCGGCGGCATCGGCTTCTGCACCGGCAGCACGGTGCAGTTCGCATTCTCCAGCACGAAGTACGATGCCTGCATGGTGACGAAGTCCTCGGACCACAGCCGCTTCACCGCGGTCAGGCATTCCTCGAAGCGGCGGCCGGCGTGCTTCAGCGTGGTGCCGAAGGCGCGGAACTCCACCTCGCGGTAGCCAATGCCGGCGCCGAACACCAACTTGCCGCCGCTCATCACATCCAGAGACGCCAGCTCCTCGGCAACGTGCAACTGGCTGTGCAGCGGCAGCAGCACCACGCCCGGCACCAGCCGCAGCTTCGGTGCGATCAGAGCGACCTGACACAGATAGGGGATCTGCTGGATGTACTGAAACGGATGCGAACTGTAGTGCGAGCCTTTCGCGACGAGGTCGTAGCCCAGCTCTTCGGCGAGCTTCGCAGCCTCGAGGTCCTCGCGCAGGCGAACCTGCATGTCGTCGCCCTGCGGATACTGGCCACGGATGATCAGGCCGAATTTCATCGTTCTCTCCCGTTGCGGGTGACCGGGGGCGTCGAGGTGATGGGTTGAGCGCCAGCGAAACCCATCGTCTCGCCAAGTGACGACCCATCCGCAGGTCCAGTCAACCGGCCAGGTTCCGACCCGGCACCCACAACACATCGCCCGCGCCGTTGCCGTTCAACATACGCGCCAGCACGAACAGATGATCCGACAGGCGGTTGAGATAGCGCAGCAACGCTGGGGTCACCGCTTCCTCCGCCGCCAGCCGCACCAGATCGCGTTCGGCCCGCCGGACGATCGTGCGGGCCATGTGCGCGTGTGCGGCCCCGACGCTGCCGCCCGGCAGTACGAAGCTGGTCAGCCTCGGCAGCGCCTCGTTCATCGTCGTTACCTCGGCCTCCAACCGCGCCACAGGCGTGTCGGTGAGGCGCAGCCGATCGCCGCCCTCGCCCGGCACCGACAGATCGGCGCCGACATCGAACAGATCGTTCTGAATCCGCGCCAGCATGGCATCCACATCCGGTGTCTCGCGCGTTGCCAGGCGCAGCACGCCGAGCGCGGCGTTGGCTTCATCGACTGCGCCAATCGCTGCGATGCGCGCAGCGTCCTTGCGCAGCCGCGCACCGTCGCCCAGCGAGGTCTCGCCGGCATCGCCGCCACGCGTCACCACTACATCGATCCGTACCATCCGGCTTCCTTCAATCAAGCTGGAACACCACGCGGATCTGCATGTCGAACGGGATCGGCCGACCATCCCGCACCGCCGGGAGGAAGTGCCATCCCCACACCGCGTCGCGCGCCGCACGGTCCAGCAGCACGTACCCCGAACTCTGTGCAACGTCCACGCCGGCGGGCAGACCGTCCGGCGAAACATGGATCAGCAGGATCACGGCACCCTGTTCGGCGCGGCGTGCTGCCTCCAGTGGGTAGACCGGCTCGCGGTTGCGGGACTTTGCGTCGATGCTGGCCGGGATCACGTTCGGACCGGCGATCACGATGGCGTTGGTCTCGCTGTCGTTGCCGGCAAGGTCGATCTGTGGCGCCTCGGGCGCGCGCTGCACCGGCGGGCTGGGCGGTTGCGGCACAGTTGGCGGCGCGACAGCCGGCGGTGGAACGGGCGGCGGTGGCAGCGGCAGCGACTCGTCCGCCGCCTCAGCGTCCGGCGGAGGCGGTTCCGGCAGTGCAGGCTGTTGCGGTGGCGGCGGTGTTGGCGGCGGTGGCGGTGCCGGAACGGCGGTCACAGGAAGGGGCTCGGATGGAGGCGCAGCCGCCTGCGTGCCTTGATGCTCCAGCATCACCAGCTCAACCGCTCCTGGCGTCTCCGGAGCGCTGTCGGCAGGCGGTGCGTGTTGGAACCGGAGCAGCAGTCCGGCCAGCACGGCGGCGTGCAGCCCGAGTGACAACCCACCTGCCAGCCGCAGTCTCAGGTTTTTCCCATAACCGCTGCGCACGCGGGAACGCAGCGACGCCGCTGCCGGCGCGGCCCCGGGTTCGCGCTGGCGCGAAAACAACGGGAGGGAAGGCAGCCGCATCAGCATGGCGGCAGCAATCGCGGCGCCGGATCGGCGCCGAACGGCATCCCGAATGCCGCCGCCGCTGCCGGCAGAGCCTGATCGGCGGGCAGGTCGGCGGTTACCTGTCCGTCCGCCAGCACCACCACGCGGTGCGCGTAGCGCAGCGCCAGATCGAGCGCGTGCAGGACCACGACCACGATACGGCCGGCATCCGCCGTGGTGCGCAGCAGACGCATGATCGCGTGCGACGCGGCCGGGTCCAGATCGGCGGTGGGCTCGTCCAGCAGGAACACCTCCGGCTCGGTGGCGAACGCGCGGGCCAGCATGGCGCGCCGGGCCTCACCGCCCGAGATGCGATCCACCCGCGCCGTGCGCAACGCCTCGATACCGCAAAGCTGCAAAGCTCTGGTTACCGGTGCCGCCGCCTGGTCGCGATGCGGGATGCGGCCGAGTGCCGCCACCTGCTCGACGGTAAGCCCCCAGGCACACCGCGCACCCTGCGGCAGCCAAGCGATCCGACGCGGATCCGGCGCATCGGTGTCCGGCAGCAGCCCGGCCAGCGCGCGCAGCAGCGTCGACTTGCCGGCGCCGTTGGGTCCGCACAGCGTGACCAGTTCGCCAGGTCCGACGGTCAGGGTGACGTCGTGCAGCACGGTGCGACCC
>DASXNR010000125.1:0-6546 GCA_036494925.1 Acetobacteraceae bacterium | reverse complement strand
GGCGAATTTTGGATTTTCGCCAGAATACGAGGCTCGTCTGAATGAGCTCGGGCCTCATCGACTTGTCGTGGACGCGCCGATGGTCTCATACAGGGCAATCACCGAACGCCGCGTCGTGCATGTTCACGATGTGACCGCGGTTTTGGGCTATGCCGTCGAGCCGATCAAACTGGGCCGGCAACGAACCTCGCTTGGTGTGCCGCTCCTGCGTGCAGGCGAACCAATCGGCTCCATTCTCCTCGCCCGCCAAAGAGTGGAGCCATTTACTGAACGGCAGATCGAACTCGTCAGCACCTTTGCCGATCAGGCGGTGATCGCGATCGAGAACACGCGGCTGCTGACCGAACAGCGCGAGGCGCTGGAGCAGCAGACCGCGACCGCCGACGTGCTGCGGGTGATCAACGCGAACCCAGGCAATCTGACGCCGGTATTCGACGCGATACTCGACAAGGCGCACAGCCTGTGCGGTGCGACCGTGGGTAACCTGACGATCTACCGAGACGGATATTTCCACGCGCTGGCGACGCATGGTTTCCCCGAACAGGTTGCCGCGCTGATGCAGCATCCCTTACCCCCCAATGCTTTCACGCAGGAGCTGATAAGCGGGGCACGCTTCCGTCAGATCGCGGATATCCGGGCGATCGAGGTAGCTCCGGAATATCAGGTCTTCCGCGCATTGCTGCAGTACACGGACGTACGGACCGTTCTGATTGTGCCGCTGCGCAAGGACGACACCTTGCTCGGTCTGATCAGTGCGAACCGCACGGAAGTGCGTCCGTTTGCCGAGAAAGAGATCGCGCTGCTGGAGAACTTCGCCGCCCAGGCGGTGATCGCGATGGAGAACGCGCGGCTGATCACAGAGCAGCGCGAGGCGCTGGAACGCCAGACGGCCATTGCCGAGGTGCTGCAGGTGATCAACGGGTCACCGGGGAAACTGGAGCCGGTGTTCGATGCCATCCTGGCGAAATCGATGCGCCTCTGCGACGCCGCGTTTGGAATCTTCAATGCCTATGACGGAGCGTCCTTTCGCACGGTGGTCATGCGCGGCGTCCCCGCCCAGTTCGCAGCCTTCAGAGCGGAACATCCGCCGGTCCCGGCTCCCGGGACGCCGTTTGGCCGTGCCTTCGACACCAGGCGTCCGGTCCATGTCGTCGACTGGTTGGAAGAGCCCGCCTACAAGGCAGGGACCCGGGGTGGCCGTGCGATCGCGGATCTCGGCGGCGCGCGGACGGTTCTGAACGTGCCGCTGGTCAAGGACGCGACCGTGCTGGGAATGATTTCGTTCTACCGTCAGCAGGTGCGGCCATTTTCGGAAACTCACATCGCGCTACTGGAGAACTTCGCCTCCCAGGCTGTGATCGCGATGGAGAACGCGCGACTGCTGAACGAGGTTCGCCAACGCCAGGAGGAACTCCGCATTACTTTCGAGAACATGGGCGATGGCGTTGCCATGTTCGACGAGACGCCGCGACTGGTGCAGTGGAACCGCAAGTTCCAGGAACTGCTCGACGTGCCCGACGACATCCTCGCCCGGCGGCAGACTTATGCAGACTATATCCGCTATCTCACCGAACGCGGAGAGTACGGCCCGGGCGTCGATCCGGAGGCGCAGCTTCGTCGCTTCCAGCAGCGAGCCGGCGAACACTACGTGTTCGAACGCACCCGCCCCGACGGCAGGATCATCGAGGTCCGCCACAATCCGGTCCCGGGCGGCGGCTTCGTGCTGATCTTCGCCGACATCACCGAGCGGAAACGCAGTGAGGAGCAAATCCGCGCCGCCCGCGACGCGGCGGAACAGGCCAGCCGTACCATCGAGGCCGCCTACCGCGACCTGAAAGCCGCGCAGGCCAACCTGATTCAGGCTGAGAAGATGGCCTCGCTCGGCGAGCTTACCGCCGGCATCGCGCACGAAATCAAGAACCCGCTCAACTTCGTCAACAACTTCGCCATCCTGTCGGTCGAGTTGCTGGGCGAACTGAAGGAGACCGCCGCGCCGGCGCTGGCGGCGCTGGACGACGCCAGGCGTGCCGAAGTGGACGAAGTCGTCGGCATGCTGACCAGCAATCTGGAGAAGATCACCGAGCACGGGCGGCGTGCCGACGGCATCGTCCGCAGCATGCTGGAACATTCGCGCGGCGGGTCCGGCGAGCGCCGGCGCGTCGATCTCAACGCGCTGGTCGAGGAGGCGTTGAACCTCGCCTATCACGGTGCCCGCGCGCAGGATCAAAGCTTCAACATCACGTTGCGACGCGATTTCGCCGCGGGCATCGCGCCGGTCGAGCTGGTGCCGCAGGATGTGACGCGGGTATTGCTTAATCTGTTCAGCAACGGCTTCTACGCCGCCACCCGGCGCGCGCCGGGCGAGGCAGCGCCCGGGTACGAGCCCACGCTGAAGGTCACGACGCGTGAACTCGGCGACGCGGTCGAGGTCCGTGTGCGCGACAACGGCATCGGTATTCCTGCTGAGATCAGGGACAGGCTGTTCCAGCCGTTCTTCACCACCAAGCCGACCGGCGAGGGCACCGGCCTCGGCCTCTCGATCAGCTACGACATCGTGACGCAGCAGCACGGCGGCAGCATCACCGTCGACAGCGTGGCCGGTGCATTTACCGAATTCACGGTACGCCTGCCGCGCGAGCGGTAGCCACGGCGTTAACTCGGCGCTAACCGCAGCTGTGCCAGGAGCACCCGATGAGCGGAATCGGTGCCGTCGCCCCGGCCGACAAGCGCAAGCCCGCCGAGGGACGACAGCCGTCGGAGCGCGACGGCGGCAAGGGATCGCCGCCGCGCCGTCCTCGCGAACCGCCGCCCGATGCCGACCTGGTCGAGGTGCAACCACACAAGCTGGACCTCGAGGCCTAGCGTGGCGAATCGCGCCGTCATGGAGCGGTCGGCAACCGCACCTTGGTCGGCTGTTCTGACGGTTCGCAAAACAATCGTTGCGCGTATCTGAGCGTGCTGTTAGGTATTCGGCGATACGGATACCGATGCTTTACAACTGGGCGCGTGCGAAATCAGGCCCTTGCGGGCACCGCCGCTTCGGGTTGATGCAGGTGACCATCGGCGTGGTCCGGTGGTTCGCACCAGGGTGAAATGGGGAAGGGGGGCGTACACGCATGAGCGACCCATTTCTTGGTCAGGTGATTGCAGTCGGATTCAATTTCGCCCCGGTCGGCTGGCACCTCTGCGATGGATCGTTGCTGCCGATCAACCAGAACACTGCGTTGTTCTCCCTGCTGGGCACTACATTCGGCGGCGACGGCCAGACGACGTTCGGGTTGCCGGATCTGCGCGGGCGAACCGTGCTCGGCGCGGGCCAGGGACCCGGACTTCAGTCATACCAGCTCGGCGAGATCGCCGGCGTCGAATCGGTCACGCTCATCAGCGGCCAGTTCGCGAGCCACACGCATGCACTGGCAGGGGCAACGACCGCCACGACGCCGACGCCTGGCACGGGGGCGGTACTCGGCACGCCTGCGACCGGAACGTCGATGTATGCCAGTGCCGGCGCGTCGGCCACACTGGCGGGCAGCACGGTCGCGAACAGCCCGGGCGGTGGCACGCCGCATGAAAACCGGCAGTCCACGGCGACGGTCACCTATATCATCAGCCTCACCGGGGTTTATCCCTCGCGGTCATAACGTTCTGGCCACGGCCAGGCAGGAGCGGAACGGATGACACCATTCCTTGGGCAGATAACCCTGTTCCCGTACAATTTCGCGCCGGTCGGATGGGCGTTCTGCCAGGGCCAGTTGCTGCCGATCAACCAGAACACCGCGCTGTTCTCGCTGTTGGGGACACAGTTCGGCGGCAATGGCACTTCGAATTTCGCGCTGCCCGACCTGCGAGGCCGGGTACCGAACGGGCAAGGCCAGGGGCCGGGTCTGTCGCCCTATAGCGTCGGCAACATGCAGGGCGCGGAACACGTCACTCTGGTCACGGCCACGACTCCTGCACACACCCACGGATTGATCGCCTTTGCAGTCTCGGCGACGACCAACGCGCCGAACGGCGCGCTTCCGGCCGAGGCGCACGGCACCGGGCGCGGCGGTGGGTTTGCGGTCAACACCTATACGGCCCCTGCGGCCTCGGTGAACCTGGCGGCCGGCCAGGTTGCGTCGGTGCCTGGCGGCGGAGTCGCCCACAACAATCTTCAGCCGTATCTGACGCTGAACTGGTGCATCGCGTTGCAGGGGATCTTCCCGTCTCGCAACTAGTATCGAGTGAAACCGCGCCGTCGCGGCGCGCGGACGGAGAATGCGAGTATGGCACAGCCATTCATTGGTGAGATCGAAGCCTTTCCGTACAACTTCGCTCCGAACGGCTGGGCTTTCTGCGCCGGACAGCTGCTGCCGATCGCGCAGAATGCCGCGCTGTTCTCCCTGCTGGGAACGACGTTCGGCGGCGACGGCGTGTCGAACTTCGCGCTGCCCGATCTGCGCGGGCGCATCGCCAACGGCTTTGGCCAGGGTCCGGGCCTCGCATCGTACACCCTCGGACAACAGGGCGGCCAGGAATCGCATACGCTGACGCTGTCCGAGATGCCGTCCGGCAGCCATAGCCACACGATCACGGCGGTGAACAACGGGACGACAGGCGGCACCAACGTGCCGAGTGGTTCGGTCACGTTGGGCAGCGGCTACGCCAACGAGACCGGCTCGCCGGGGGTGAGCATCTACAGTTCGGCCGCGCCGACGGTCGCCATGGGGGCTCTGAGCGTCACCGGCGGACAGCCGCACGAGAACCGCATGCCGTTCCTCGGGCTTAACTACTGCATCGCGTTGTTCGGAATCTTTCCGTCGCGCAACTGAAGCGGCTGCGGACGCGCCGCGATCAGTTGAAAACGACCTGATAGTCCTGATGGTCGCGAGACGGCGTGTGGACGGGAATCAGATAGAGTTCAAACCCTGCGCCATCGCCGAAGACGAGGCGGTGCACGCCTTCGGGCACGATCGGCGCGGGCGGGCCACGCAGCTTCAGGCTGAACGGGGCGCGCATCGCCGTCCCCGGCGCAAGGGCGTCGCGCTGGTCCACCGCCATCAGAGTGAGCGCGTGCCCATCGCGCAGGGACACCGTCTCGCCGATATACGGCGCGAAGCTGCTGGCGTCTGGCGCGTCGGTCATGCTGTCGTGTCCTGCCCTCGCAGAGCAGCTAACGATGCGAGAGACTTGTGGCGTTGTCGAGAGCGCGGCGAAGCCGGGCGATGCCGGTGGATGTGACTTTGCCGACCGCGGACGGTGTGCTGACGCTGCGGCCGATGCGCGATACCGAAGCCGATGCGGCGTTTCACTATGCGCTGTTCGCAGCCACAAAGGCAGCGGACATGGCGACGATGCCGATCGACGCAGCCGGCAAGGACTTCCTGCTGCGGATGCAGTATGCATCCATGACGGCGACCTACCGGCGCGACTATCCCGCGGCGCGTTTCGAAGTGATCGAACTTGCCGGTGAGCCGATTGGGCGAATCGTCACCGATGTGGGGGATGCCTGCGTCACCTATGTCGATCTCGCGTTGTTGCCGTTTGTGCAGGGGCGAGGGTTGGCGACCGCACTGATGCTGCAGCTTCTGGACGAACCGCGTCGGCTGGGCTTGCCGGCGCGGGTGAGCGTGCTGGCACAGAATGCTCGGTCGCTGAAACTGTTTGGCCGCGTCGGCTTTGTGGAAACCGGGTATGTGCCGCCGTTCGTACTGCTGCAGTGGCAGGCTCCCGCGCCTACCATGAGCGGCTTCGGCAAAGTGGGATCGCGACGGGATGATGGGTTAGGGTAACGTTCGCGCGCCAACTCGTAGGATGGGTAGAGCGCAGCGAAACCCATCGAACAAATGGACGGCACGAGTTTCCGATCAGGCCGAAACGACCCAACATCAACCATTACGTGGTCCGATATTAGCAGTACTGTAACCATTGCGGCGCCATTATCGGGCAACGCCCTGGCGGAGGCCGCCGCGGCGATGGATGCGGCAAAACGGCGCCCCCCTCCTCCGAGGAGCGTGTGATGAGTGCTATCGGTGCTGTCTCCACTATTGCCGTCCCCCAGATGGCCCAGCTCGGCCAGGCGACGAAGCCGGTCGATCGCGACGGCGATCACGACCACAATAAGCCGGATCCGGTTATGGAACAGGCGAAGGAAGCCCGTGCGGTCGCCCACCACAAGGTGAACGTCGAAGCGTAGCTACACGGTCAGCGCGATCGCGGCCGCCGCCTGACACGGTTCGATCACCGGCACTCCGGCGGCGTCCTCGACTGCGGCGCGGTGATGCGCCATGCCGGTGCAGCCGAGGATCACCGCTCCGGCGCCGGCTGCAGCGCATGCGCATGCAGCCGCGATCAGCCGTGAGCGCGCCGCCTCGGGTTCCAGCAAAGTCTCCATCGACACATTCAGCGCGATCTCGGCGGCCAGTCGGTTCTCCAGCCCCATTGCGCGCAGTGCGGCAACATGGCGGGCCTTGGATGCGTCGACGATCGCAACCACGCCGAACCGTTCGGCGCGCGCCACCGCGACCGCCACTGCCGAACGGAACACGCCGAGCACCGGTCGTTTCG
>DASXNR010000124.1:0-16493 GCA_036494925.1 Acetobacteraceae bacterium | reverse complement strand
GTTGGGGGGTGTGGGGGTGGGTGTTTGTGTGGGTGTGGTGTTGTGGGTGTGGTTGGGGGGGTTGTGGGGGGGGCACGACATACTGCGCACTCCGTGAAGCGGTGACGTCGGGCTGGTGGCTGGCGGCCCGGCTGCCCTCTGTCCCCAGCACATTGAGCCAACGCGTTCTGGCAAGCGCCGAGATGACACGGTCGGTCGTCACGCCGGCAAGGGTTGGGTCGACGGATGCATCGCTACAGGTGAACGGAAAACCGCAAGTGTCACTCGTTCGCGGAGCGCCTGCGGTGGCAGTTGCACCAGGCTCAGCCGGCGCTTCCCGACCGTTTCCGACGGCACTTCGCCGAACCGGCGTCGATACTGGGCCGTGAAACGACCGAAGTTATTGAAGCCGTGCGCTGCAGCGACGGGAGTCACGTCCATTCCGGACAGGTCGTCCTGTAATGCTCGGCGCGCCGCGTCCAACCGCATATTGCGGTGGAGCGCGACCGGCGCGTGTCCCGTGAAGGCCTGAAACTGCCGGCGCAAAGTACGCTGGGGGACGCCGGCCGCTGTCGCAATCACGCTATCACGGAGGTGTGCAGCCAGGTTGTTTCGCATGAACCGCAATGCCTTTGCGACGCCGCGCGGCACGCACCGATCACCGCTGGCCGAGGCATTCGCCAGGTCAAGGAACCAGTTCGGGGGATCTCGCATCTGCCGCCGCAGTCTCCCAAAAGGCCACTTCCAACATGGCTGGTCCGCGGCCGATCCGCAATCGCGGCAGCGAGCTTCTGGTCGCGCGACAAGCGGGTCGCGAACTCGACCGGCCGGGAGTGCGAGTGCCCACGCTGGTCGAACGTTGTGAAGAGTGGCCAGCCGAGCTGTCCGGCGAACCGGACGATCCCCGTTGCCCGAGCCGTCGATATCCCGGTGGACGGTGGCTTTACTGCGGCGGGAACCGCCTCACCGGGTTGGCGACGCCCATTATTCAGCAGCGGGCAGATAGATCTCCTTGCCGGTTTCGGCGAATTCCTTGCTCTTCTGCTCCAGCCCGGCCATCCGCTCCGCCTCCACGCGCAGGTCCTGGGTGATCCGCATCGAGCAGAACTTCGGCCCGCACATCGAACAGAAATGCGCGACCTTGTGTGCCTCCTTGGGCAGCGTCTCGTCGTGGAAGTTGCGCGCGGTGTCGGGGTCGAGCGACAGGTTGAACTGGTCCTGCCATCTGAACTCGAACCGCGCGCGGCTGACCGCGTCGTCGCGCAGCCGGGCACTCGGATGGCCCTTCGCCAGGTCGGCGGCGTGCGCGGCGATGCGGTAGGTGATCACGCCAACCTTCACATCGTCGCGGTTGGGCAGGCCGAGATGTTCCTTCGGCGTCACGTAGCAGAGCATCGCGGTGCCGAACCAGCCGATCATCGCGGCACCGATCGCCGAGGTGATGTGGTCGTAGCCGGGGGCGACGTCGGTGGTGAGCGGCCCGAGCGTGTAGAACGGCGCCTCGCCGCACTCGCGAAGCTGCTTCTCCATGTTGACCTTGATCTTGTGCATCGGCACGTGGCCGGGGCCTTCGATCATCACCTGGCAGCCCTTGTCCCAGGCGATCTTGGTCAGTTCGCCCAGCGTCTCCAGTTCGGCGAACTGCGCCGCATCGTTGGCATCCGCCTGCGAGCCGGGGCGCAGCCCGTCACCGAGCGAGAACGACACATCGTATTTGCGCATGATGTCGCAGATTTCGTCGAAGCGCTCGTACAGGAAGCTTTCCTTGTGATGCGACAGGCACCAGCGCGCCATGATCGAGCCGCCACGCGAGACGATGCCGGTGACGCGGCGGGCGGTCAGCGGCACGTAGGGCAGCCGCACGCCGGCATGGATGGTAAAGTAGTCGACGCCCTGTTCGGCCTGCTCGATCAGCGTGTCCTTGAACACTTCCCAGTCCAGTTTGTCGGGCTCGCCGTCGACCTTCTCAAGCGCCTGGTAGATCGGCACGGTCCCGATCGGCACCGGCGAATTGCGCAGAATCCAGCCGCGGATGTTGTGGATGTTGCGGCCGGTGGAGAGGTCCATCACGGTGTCGCCGCCCCAGCGGATCGCCCACACCAGCTTTTCCACTTCCTCCGCCGCGCCTGACGTGACCGCGGAGTTGCCGATGTTGGCGTTGATCTTCACCAGAAAATTGCGGCCGATGATGACCGGTTCGAGTTCCGGGTGGTTGATGTTGGCGGGAATGATGGCGCGCCCGCGGGCGATCTCGTCGCGGACGAATTCCGGGGTGATGAATTCGGGGATTTCGGCGCCGAAGTCCTCGCCGTCGGATCGGCGTCCGGCGGCACCGTCCAGCGCCTTCTGCCGGCCCAGGTTCTCGCGGTGCGCGACGTAGATCATTTCTTCGGTGACGATGCCGGCGCGGGCGAACTCGAGCTGGGTGACAGGCTGGCCGGGCTTGCCGCCGAGCACCACATGTTCGGCCGGGCAGGTGGGGACGAGGCGGTCACCGGATGCGCCGCCGTTGTCGACGTCCTTCACCGCGCGGGCGGCGATGCGTTCGAAGCCGCGCCTGGCGATCCACTGGGCGCGCACCGGCGGCAGGCCGGCTTCAAGGTCAACGGTGATGGCGGGATCGGAGTACGGGCCCGAGGTGTCGTACACGCGAAAAGGTTCCTCGCGCGCGGTGGGGTCCAGTACGATCTCGCGGAACGGCACATTGATGTCGGGGCGGCCCGCGGGCGTGGTGTAGATCTTGCGGGAACCGGCGATCGCGCCGGTGGTGACGCTGCTCGGACGGGCGGCGGTCTTCGACTGGACGGTCATGGGCGTCTCCTCAATCGCGCTCGCGGGCGGTGCGACGGAGAACGGGTGGAGCGATTGCGGAGGCACCCGTCCCTACGCCGGCATGACCCGGTTCAGGTTCAAGGGTCACCGCGCCGCCGCGTTGCGCGGTCCTGGCGGTCTCTCAGCCCCCTGCGGCGGGGCTCCCCTCGGTAGCCGGGCAGCATGGGGTGGGATGGGGACGGTGTCAAATGCGTGACCATCTTTGGCGGTTGGCAAGAAGACTGATTATCTCCTTGAGGCACGGACATGACCGGGAAAAAGCGCGCTTCCAAGGCCACCTGGACTGATCCGGACGATGCGCCGGAGTTGACGGAGAATTGGTTCGCGACTGCGGATCTGTATGCGGGCAACAAGTCGGTACGCCGTGGCGGTCGGCCGAAAAGGACTGCACCGAAGCAGGCGGTCAGCATACGGCTCGACCCCGATGTACTGGCGCATTTTCGCGCCGCCGGTCCGGGGTGGCAGTCGCGGATCAATGCAGCCCTACGCAAGGCTCTCGGGCTAGGTTAGCGCCGAATCACCGCCTCGCACATCGCGTCAATCCCGCTCCCACGGAGACGGACCTACTTGGCGACACCGAAGTCGATCAGCTGCCGCAGCACCTCGCCGCCCTTCAGCCTGGCGTAGCCTTCGTTGATGTCGTCCAGCTTGATGTGCGACGAGATCAGGTGATCGAGTTTCAGCCCGCCCTTCTTCCACGAGTTCAGCAGCCGCGGCATGTCGACCCGGAACCGGTTGCTGCCCATCGAGGAGCCCTGGATCTTCCGCTCGCGCAGGAAGTCGTAGCCGTGCAGTTCGATCTTCATCCCATATGGCACCATGCCGATGATCGTCGCGGTGCCGCCGGCGCGAAGGCACTGGAAACTCTGCTCGGCCGTTTTCTTCAGCCCGACCGCCTCGAACGCATATTCTACACCGCCACCGGTCATCTCCTTGAGCGCCTCCACCGGATCGACATTGCTGGCATTGATCACGTCGGTCGCGCCCATCAGCTTCGCGACATCCAGCTTGGAGGACACGGTGTCGATCGCGATGATCCGGTCCGCACCCGCGATGGCCGCGCCGTTGACCGCCGAAAGACCGATGCCGCCGCAGCCGAACACCGCGACGGTGGCGCCGGCCGGCACCTTCGCCGTGTTGATCACCGCGCCCGCGCCGGTGATGACGCCGCAACCCACCAGGCAGCCGATATTGAGCGGGATATCGTCGGCGATCTTCACCACCGCGTTCTCGTGCACCAGCAACTGTTCGGCGAACGATGACAGGTTGAAGCACTGCACGATCGGCTTGCCTTGCCAGAACAGCCGCTGCGCCACCCCGGGCGGCATCTTCACCGTCACGTTGTCGCAGAGATTGGGGCGACCGGAGGTGCAATAGTAGCAGGTGCCGCAGAACACCGAGGTGCAGGTGATCACGCGGTCGCCGGGCTTCACGTAGCTGACCTCGCTGCCCACCTCCTCGACCACCGCCGATGACTCATGGCCGAGCACGCACGGCGTCGGCATTGGGTAGAGGCCTTCCATAAAGTGCAGGTCGCTGTGGCACAGACCGGCATAGGCGGTACGGAGCAACACCTCGTGCGCCTTCGGTTTCGCGACCTCGAGAGTCTCGATGGCCAGCGGCTGCCTGGCCTCGTGCATGACGGCGGCGCGCATCGGTTTCCTCCCCAACTTAGTTGTGGCTGGGATGCTACCCATGGGGGGCAGGCCGGTCCAGGGGCCGCACCAGCGACCACTGACGGGAGTCGGTCAGTGAATTCAACTAGGTCAAGCAGGTGCTACCGGGTCCGACTCGACCGGCGGGAAATGGAGTGTCACCGTTGTCCCGTGGCCGGGTTCGCTATCAACGGTGACGCGTCCGCCGACCTGCTGAACAAACCCAAGTACTTGACTTAGTCCAAGACCGCTGCCCTCACCGACCTCCTTGGTAGTGAAAAATGGTTCAAAAACATGCGCCTTGACTTCATCAGACATGCCACCCCCGGTATCGCGCATGGCAATGGCAACCCAGGACCTGGCCACTGAACCAATGTTGTCGGCCAAACCGGCTTCGGCTGATCGGAAGTTTCGAGTCGAAATAGAAAGGGTGCCACCCTTCGGCATGGCGTCTTTTGCATTCAAGGCGAGGTTCAGCAGTGCAGTCTCCAGTTGGCCGGGATCCGTACGGCAGTCCTGCAACGCGGGATCGAAAGCCGACGCAATCCGAATCGACCCGCCCACGCTCTGCTCCAGAAGCGGAAACAGCTCTCTGAGCAGATCATTCAGGTTCACGGTCTGAATTTGCAATGTTTGCCTTCCCGCGAAACTCAGCAGACTCGATATAAGACGAGCCGCCCGCTCACCCGCACGGCGTGCGCGTGCCACCAACTGCTGTATTCTCTCGTGATCTGCCGCTGTCGTCAGCAATTCGAGGCTACCTAAAATGACCGCCAGTAGATTGTTGAAGTCGTGTGCAATGCCAGCGGTGAGTTGACCTACAGCTTCCAGCCGTTGCGCGACGTGCAACCGGCGTTCAGCCTCCAGACGCTTCTGCGTCTCGGAATTGAGCCGTTCCAGTGCCTCTCGCTCCGATTTCGCGCGTTGGATCACCATCCATGAGACGCCGAACAGGGCCAGTGACGCGGCCGCAGCGGCAACGCCATAAACCATGAGGTCCTCATACCAGCGCTGCAGGATCGTTGATTGGTTGACGCCAAGGCCGATATACACCGGCAGGTCGGGTAGTTTCAGGTACGAGTACAGCTGTTCCCGATCGGCGAAGTTCTGACCTCCCGGTTGCGCAGCTATATGTTGCATCAACGGTGTGCCGGGGTTCAGATAGTAGTTCGCGACCTTGGAACCGCTGGCGAGAACCTCCCCGTCGCCGCGCACCAGCACGGCATCATCCGCAGTCGGCGCGGCCATTTGGAAAAGATGCGCAAAATAAGCTTCGTTCACGGCAGCATGGATGGTGCCATTGAAAGTGCCGTTCGGCGCCGATCGACTGCGCACCATGTCAATGGAAATGGCGCGAGGTGGGGCGCCTTCTATCACGGTACTTAAGTAGATGCCCGTGTCGTCGTGCTGGTTCGTTGCGAAAACCCCTTGCTCCGGCACGCGGACGCCCCGGCCCAGAGGTTCACTCGCGGCCCTGACGTATCCATCGGGATCGGCGATCCAGATCGATCCAACTCCCTCCATACCGGAGGCCAGCGTACCGAGGAAGGCGCTCGTCTCGGGCTTGGCTATGTCCTCCCAGGTCAATCCTCGAATATGTTCGTCAACGATGGCGAGCGTGCGTTTCTCGGCATCGAGCATCGTCTCCGTATCGTCGCGTAATTCGGCGACCGAACGAACGACCTCTGCTTCGCCGTCCCGTAGCGCATCTGCTCTGGTCTGCCATGCTGCCCCGACGAACAGGGTCGCGGGAACGAGCAGAGCCGCAGCGATCAGTAGCCAGTATGAACGCATCGACCGCAACTTCCCCGACGGCAACTGATGGTCAGTCCGCAATGTGAGGCTTATGTAGTTGGGGTCTGCCGTTCGGGTCCAGCTGCACCGCGCGTCTCGGCGGAATCGCCGATGCCTGGACGCCGCGCTGCTTGTCAGCATAATCCGATCCGGCAGGACACCGAAATTGCGCTGAACAGATGATGCAACCTCTTGATGTCACCTACCTGGTCGTCCGAGCCGCACTGGCGGCACTCTCATTGATGGCGGTCGCTCTAACGCTACGCTACGCGCTGGTGGCACGCGCTCTTGGTCGTCCTTGGCACACCGCGGGCGTCGGCGGCGCACTGCTTACAGTGGCCGCGGTGCTGTCATCCCATGATGCCATCGATAACGTTGTCCTTCGGCCGCACGATCCGATTCCCTTGGCCAGCTGGCTCTGGCTGTTCGGCTTCGATATTCTGTTGCCATTCTGGGCACTGTTGCTGATCCACGCCTGGCGCCAGCGCGACCGTGCGCAAGCCAGCCTGGAACGATTGACCGTCACCGACCCGCTGACCGGGGCTCTGAACCGGCGCGGATTCTTCGAGCAGGCTGTGACAGCCATCGCACAAGCGCGCCGCCGCGTCATGCCGGCGGCCGTGATCATGTTCGACATCGATCGGTTCAAGACCATCAACGACACGCATGGGCACGATGCGGGGGATTCGGTGCTGCGCGCCTTCACCGCCATCATCAGCAGCGGCCTGCGTGCCGGCGACCTCCTCGGCCGGCTGGGCGGGGAGGAGTTCGCGCTGCTGCTTCCGGCGAGCAGTCCGGATCAGGCGTTGGCAACCGCAGAGCGTCTGCGCGCGCGCGTCCGCACCGACGTGATCCACCCAGGGGGCACCGATCAAGCGGTCACGGCGAGTGCCGGCGTAGCTGCCATCGCGGGGCCGGACAGACCCGAGGTGGCGCTCGCGGCTGCACTCAGCGCTGCCGACGCCGCCCTTTTCGAGGCCAAGCGGGCCGGTCGGGATCGGGCAATAATTGCCGCCAGCCTGCCGTCGATCCGTCTGGCGTCGGTCTCTAACTGATTCTGCGCCAACCACCCGATGCGTCGTCCTTACCTCAGTCATCTGACGTGACAACCATCACGTCGTGTCACGAATTATGCCCCGACCAAGAGCCGAAGGTCGCTTGTGGCCTCGCCGGACTTTGGTCGTGCCGGCGGGCCGGCTCACGTCAACTCGTCCAGCAGTGCCTTCGCCTCTTTCAGATCTGCGGTATCGAAGCCTTCGGTGAACCACCCGTAGATCGGCGAGAGAAGATCGCGGGCGTCATTGCGTTGGCCCCGGTCACGCCGCAGCCGTGCCAGGCTGATTGCCGCGCGCAGTTCCAGCGACCTGGCATTCTGCTGGCGGGCTCTGGCAATAGACCGCGCGAAGCAGAACTCAACGTCCGCAACCGGTGCACCTTGTACTCGACGCAGCTCACCTTCAACTCGGTCGAGTTCCGCTCCCCAAAGATGCTCATCATTGCGCGCAAGCAGATCCTTCGCCTGGGCAAGCACCCGCAACCCGGCCTCAGCCTGGCTGGACCGAGCGTAGGTTTCGGCCAGCATGCAGAGGTAGCGGGGTTGGTACCACCCAACGTCAAGCGCGGCGCGATCGGCGGAATTCCTGCGCATGAGCGCGATCCCCGCCTCGGCATCGCCCTGTCGGGCCATTGCCCAGCCGCGGAGGATCAGGCCGTTCACGCGCCAATATCCCAGACTATGCCGTTCTGCCAGATCGATGATCGCATCGGCGTGCGCTTGCACCGCTGTTACATCGGTGAGGAGTTCGGCCAACCCGGCGCCTGCGAAATTGTGCACATGGGCCGCGAGGTTCGCCTGGTCCAATTCCGCCGCACACTGAAAGGCCGCCACGCTGGAACGGCTGGCTTGATCGGGAAAACCCAACATCCAGAAGACCGGGGCAAGGTAGGTGAGGGCGGAAACCTGCGGGTCGTGCACATAGTGCACCGGCGGAGGGCGGTGGTGGGTTGCGTCGTAGAGGCGCAAGATCGCCTCGAACTCGGTGCGCGCTTCGCAGAGCGCGCCGCGGTACATGGCCGTGATCGCGGTCAGGCGGTGTGCCGTGAGGCGAAGCACCGGGCTCGACAGGCGCTGAGACACGCCCCGAGCCTCATCGGTCAGTCGCCGCATCACCTGATAATCGCCGCGCACAAGGGAATACACGAACTCGCCGCTTAGCGTAGCGAACAGAGGTTCCACCTCACCGAGCCGCTCGCAGAGAATGCGCGCCCGGCTGTAGGCGGCACCCGATTGCGGAGCTGAATACCCGTAGACGGCGATCGAGGGCGCACCCATGGCCAGCTGAAGCGCGAGTTCCAGCCGGTCCCGTTCAGGGCTTTCCGGGAGTGTCTGCAGCGCCTCCAAGCCTCGGTCCATATGCCTGATTGCTTCGAGATTGGCCGAGCGTTCGGTGCCACGCTCGCCTGCCTTCAACCAATGCTCGATCGCACGCTCGGTCTGCTGGGCCTCGGCGAAGTGATGTGCCAACAGTTCGGGTTCGCGCGCGGCCCGATCAGGAAAGTGCGCTTCGAGGGAGGCGGCGATCCGGGCATGCAGTTGCCGTCGTGGCCCGCGCAACAGGGTGCCGTACGCGGTATCCTGGACCAGGGCGTGCTTGAACAGGTAAGCGGCCTCCGGCGGCGTTCCGCGCTGGAAGACCAGACCGGCATCGACGAGGCGTTGGAGCGCGTCCTGGAGCCTGTCTTCAACCAGTTCACCGACCGAGGCTGCCAGCTCGTAGGAGAATTCGCGGCCGATCGCGGCGCCGATCTGGGCGACTGATTTTGCTGCCGGGCCGAGCCGGTCGAGCCGCGCCATCAGCGAAGCCTGCAATGTCGCCGGCACACCCAGCCTGGCCGCGGGCACCGACGCAGCAACCTCCTTACCCCGCTCGGCACCGGCCTCGAGCACCGCCCTGGTCATCTCCTCGACGAACAGCGGCACTCCGTCGGTGCGCTCGACGATCTCCGCGATGACGTCCGGCGGCAGCAACGCGGCGCTGCCGGCGAGACGCTCGACCATCATCGCGCCGTCGCTCCGCCCGAGCCGGTTCAGCGCCAACACCGTGACGTACGCTTGGCCCACCCAGGGCGGCTGGAACTCGGGACGGAAAGTGGCTGCCAGCAGGACCGGCAGACAGTCGATCCGTGCGAACACGAGATCGAGGAACTCACGCGAGGTCGGATCGATCCAATGCAAATCCTCAAAGATCACCAACACCGGTTGAGTTCGGGCCAACCCTTCGAGCTGCCGCAGCAAAGCCGCAAAGGTGCGCTCCTTCTTGCGCTGTGGTGTCAGTGCCAGTGGCGCAAAACGACCACCGCCAGGCACCGACAACAGCTCGACGAGCAGGGACACATCGCCGATCTCGGCTAACGGCTCGAGCAGCGTCTCCAATTTATCCAGTTTTTCCTCAGGCCCGTCGTCGCGCTCGAAACCGGCGGCGCGTTCGAGCTGAACGATCACGGGATAGAGCGCGCTGTTCTGATAATGCGGCGAGCAGAAATAGCGCAGGCGGGTATGTGGATCGGTTCCGATCTGCTCGGAAAGCGCCACGGTGAGCCGCGACTTGCCGATGCCCGGCTCGCCGGAAATCAGCACCACGCGTCCCTCGCGGCTCTTCGCCTGCTCCCATCGGCGCAGTAGCAACTCGACTTCCTCGTCACGACCGACGAGTGGAGTCTCCTCCGAGCGCAGGGCCTCGAAGCGGCTCAGCATCCTGCTCTCTCCAACGACCCGCCACGCCGGTTGCGGCTCGGCAAAGCCGGCAAGCGACTGCGGGCCGAGATCGGCGAGCTCGAACAGACCGCCGACCTGCCGGCGCGTTGCCTCGCCAATGATGAGCGTGTTGGGCGCAGCAAGCGCCTGCAGCCGAGCGGCAAGGTTTGGGGTCTCGCCGACGACTGCACGCTCCTGCGCGGCACCCTCGCCAAGCAAATCCCCGACCACGGCGAGACCGGTGGCGATACCCAGCCGCACCCGCAGATCCTGACGGGTCGGCGGTCGGCCGACCGCCTCGATCACCGCCAACCCGGCTCGCACCGACCGCTCAGCATCGTCCTCATGAGCCTGCGGATAGCCGAAATAGATCAGCGCGCCGTCGCCCATGTACCTGGCGACAAAGCCATCGAACCGGCCGACCGTATCGGCCACCGCGCGGTGGTAGTTCCCGATCAACTCACGCAGATCCTCCGGATCGAAAAGCGTCGACAGTGCCGTCGAGCCGACAAGGTCGCAGAACATCACCGTCAGCTGCCGGCGTTCAGCATCGATTGGCGGAGGTGAGCTGGAAGCAGGTGTCGCGGGCGTCGCCGATCGAACCATATCACCAGTCGCGGTCTCGCTCCGCAGGACGGTGATCGCTTTGAAGAGCCTGCGGCGGTGGCCAAAAGAGTTAATGCCCAGCTCCTTCAGGTCCTCTGCGGTCATCCCGCACAGGGTCTCGCCATCGATGTCATTGTCGCGGAAAAGCTGGATGTATTGTTCGAGGCCAAGCCCGCGCAGCCACGCCGTTACGTCCATGCGGCGACCCTCCGCTCGAAGGAGCGGTGACCTCTCGTAGAGTAGGTTATTCCGCTAAAGGTCGATCTACCAGTGGCAGAACTGAAATTGGCGCGTGTCAAAAGCTTCAGACCACCAATGGCCGCTTTCAAAGGAGTGGAGCTCACCGGCGGGCTAAAACAATCTTTGCGGAATGCCTAAAATGGCTGATAGGCTCCTGCTGGATAGGCCATCCATCCGCGGACTGTCCGACATAAGAGATTGGTTTCCGAAGGGAGCAATAGAATGGATGCCATCGCCGATCTCGAGTCACTTCACGCGCATTTCGGCGCGACGAGCACGATGTCCGCACAAAAGGTCATGCCCCGGCTGGATCGGTACAGCCGCGCGTTCATCGCGCTCTCGCCGTTCCTGGTCCTCGCGACGGCCGACGGCGACGGTGGCGTCGACGCAAGCCCTCGCGGCGACGCACCAGGCTTCGTCGCCATGCCTGATGACACGACCCTCATTGTCCCGGACCGTCCCGGCAATCGCCGCGTCGACAGCTTCGCCAATGTGATCCGTCACCCCGGGATCGGGCTGATCTTCTTTGTGCCCGGTTTCGATGAGACCTTGCGCGTCAATGGGACCGGGCGCCTCGTGACGGACCCTGCCCTTCTCGCGCCGCTCGAAGCGCAGGGCAAGATTCCAGCGACCGGGTTGCTGGTCTCGATCACCGAGGTGTTCTTCCACTGCGGCAAAGCGCTGATCCGCTCGAAGCTCTGGGATCCGTCACGTCATGTTCCGCGCGACAGCTTTCCCTCGCTCGGGCAGATCGTCGCCGAGCAGACCGCCGTGATGAGTGCGGAAGCCGCTGATCAGCTCCTGGCGGCGTCCTATCGCGACAGGCTGTATTGAAAAACGTGCGGTAACAGCCCGCCGGCGATGCGTGTTGCGTCAGCGCCGCCGTGCCAGGAATTCGCCGCCGGCCGGTGTGATCCGCACCATCGCGTGGCCGTCAGCCCTTGTCTGTTCGACAAAGCCGAGTTCGTTGGCATCTTCCCAGACCGGCAGGCGTGGACACGAGGTTCGCCAGGCCTCCATCACCTCGTCATAAGACCTCGCGCCGGGCGCGAGCCAGGCGAGCAGGTCGCACAGCAGTGCATCGACGGTTTCCGACACTGCGATCTCCCTTTTGGTCGGCATCGCCAGGTTAGGCGCGCCAACGGATGGCGTCCATCAGGCGAAGCCGATCACCTTCGCTGAACCTGCGGCGGTGGCGAGGAGGCAGCCAGATTCCGTCGGATGAACCCGAACCGTCTGCGATACTGCGCCGGCGTGAGCCCCACCTTGCGGTGGAACAGGCGATTGAAGAAGCTCGCGTCCTCGTAGCCCACCTCGCGCGATCGCTTCGATCGGGTTGTCGCCGGTCTCCAACATCTGCTTGGCTTCCTCGAGCCGCAGCGCATGCACGTATTCCAGTGGCGACAGTCCGGTGGCCTTGGCGAACCGCCGGATGAAGGTACGCTCCGGCAGGTCCGAGAGCTTCGTCATCGCTGCGACCGGTGACGCATCGTCATAATGCTCCGCCGCCCAGGTCTGACACTTCGCAATCAGCGCGTCATTGGCCTGCCGGCCGACCAGCAGCGACGCGAACGGCTGCTGACCGGCATCGTGCCAGTCGATGAGATAGGCTTTCGCGACCTCGAGCGCAGCCTGCAGACCGACGAACCGGCCGATCAATAAAGCACCAGGTCAGATGGCTGGTGCCGCCGCCGGCCATCACGATGCGCTGCCCGACACCGGTAACGACAAGAGCACGGTTCGGATGCAAGCGGATCGTCGGGTAATGTCGCGTCAAAGACTCGGAGTAGGCCCAGTGGATCGTGGCGTCGTAACCGTCGAGCAGACCCGTCTCCGCCATCAGCATGGCGCTGGTGCATACCGAAGTCAGCGTTGCGCCGCCCGCGTGGCATCGACGGATCCAGGCGACTTCCGGTTCGAAGCGGCCGGCACAGCTTTCGCCCGGCATATGCGAGAAGTCCGGGATACAGACGATCGCCGGCTCCGGGCAGTCGTCGATCGTGTGGTCCGGTGTGATCGAGATACCGTTCGCTGACAGGACAGGAGTGTTGTCGCGGGCAACGACGTAGGGCTCCATACGCTGCTCGCCCGGCACGCCGGTCGTGATGAAGGCCCAGTCCCTGCCGGCGGCAGCAAGCAGGTCGTACATGGCATAGACCGCCGAGGCGGTGACCTCGGGCACTGCCAGAATCGCGACCTTCACCCTCGGTCCTGAGTCAGCCATGGCAGAAATGGACGGAAAGTTGCGATTCAGACTTTAGTTCGGTACGCCGGACACCGCTAGCCTCGCCGTGATGAGAGTGCAGTGTCGGGAGGAAGGGTCATGAACGCGGACGCGCAGGAGATCACGGAATTAACGGCGTCGCTGCGAGGCACGCTGCTGCAGCCTTCGGACGATGCGTATGACGCGGTGCGGGTGGTCTGGAACGGCATGATCGATCGCCGCCCGCGTCTCATTGCGCGCTGTCACGGCGTCGCGGATGTCGTCGCTGCGGTCAACTTCGCACGCAGGCATAAGCTGCTCGTCGCGGTCCGCGGCGGCGGCCACAATGTCGCGGGTTACGCCACCTGCGACGGCGGCCTGATGATCGATCTCTCGCTGATGCGCGCGGTTCGTGTCGACCCCGCGGCACGCACCGCGCAGGTCGAGGGCGGTGCGACCTGGCGCGACGTTGACTGGGAGACCACCGCGTTCGGGCTCGCCACGCCTGGCGGCCTCATTTCCGCGACCGGCGTTGCCGGCCTGACCTTGTCTGGTGGCATCGGTTGGCTGCGCGGCAGTCACGGCCTGTGCATCGACAATCTGTTGTCGGTCGATGTCGTGACCGCCGATGGCCGCCTGCTGCGGGCCAGCGAGACTGAAAACAGCGATCTGTTCTGGGCGGTTCGTGGCGGCGGCGGAAACTTCGGCATCGTCACGTCGTTCGAGTTCCGCCTGCATCCGATCCAGCCCGCGTTGATGGCCTGCCTGATCGCCTATCCGGAATCCCGTGCATGCGACGTCATTGCCGCATGGCGCGATTTCATGGCCACGGCCCCTGAGCAGATCGGCAGTCTGGTCGAATTCTCGACCCTGCCGGATGACCCGAGCCTGCCGCAGGAGGCGCGCGGCAAGCGGGTCATCTCGGTGGGTGCCGTGTATGACGGCCCGGCCGATCAGGGGGAGGCGCTGTTGCGGCCCATGCGCGAACTCGGCACGCCAGTGATCGACTTCAGCGACAAGATGCCGTACCGCGTCCTTCAAAGCATCTACGACGAATTGTTTCCGAAGGGTCGTGACCGCAGCTATTTCAAGTCGCTATACCTTACGGGGCTTGATGATACGGTGATCCGGGATGTCGTCACCCAGCTGGACGCCCGGCCATCCGAGATGACATTCGCCTCGATCTGGCATTTCGGCGGCACTGTTGCCCGCGTCGCGTCTGAAGCGACCGCGTTCGGTGATCGCAGCATGCCGTACATGCTCAGCATCGATGCGGTGTGGTCGAAGGCCGAGGACGATGCTGCGAACATCGGATGGGCGCGCAGCTTCTGGTCCGATATGCAGCGCCACTCGGACGGCCGGCTGTATCTCAATTTCGCCGGTCACGGCGAAGACCCAGGGCTGGTGCGGGCGGCGGCGGGCGCCGAGGCCTATGCCCGGCTGGTCGCGATCAAACGGAAATACGATCCGACCAACTTCTTCCGCGTGAACCAGAACATTCCGCCTGAGTAGCGTGCGGCGGTTGTCCTGCCACGCGATCAGCCATTCACCTCCCGGATCAATTTCGCCCAGCGATCCAGCACCGGCAGTGTCGCGTCGGCCTTCGCTGCCGCCAGACCGACGCCGACACGTGCCACGCCGAGATCGCGATAGCGCTTCAGCAGATCCGCGTCTTCCTGCACGCTGAACAGCGTCACCGGACAGGACGCCTCGTCGCGCCCGGCCTCTTTCAGCATCGTGCGGAATTTCGGTACGAAGTCGAACACGTCGCCGTACTGGTTCGGCCGCCCGGCCAGCGGAATCCAGCCGTCGCCGTAACGCACCGCGCGCCGCGCCGCCTGCGGATAGGCGCCGCCGACGATCACCGGCGGATGCGGCTTCTGCACCGGCTTGGGCCACGCCATCATCTCGGGAAAGTCGACCAGTTCGCCGTGGTACTCGGCCTTGGATTTGATCCAGATCAGCTTCATCGCCTCGATGCGTTCACGTACCAGCCTGGCCCGCGTGGCGAACGCCGTGCCGTGATCCTCCATCTCCTCGGCGTTCCAGCCGATGCCGATGCCGAACAGGAACCGCCCGCCCGACACCTGATCGATCGAGGCCACCAGCTTCGCGGTCTGGATGGTGTCGCGCTGATTGACCAGGCAGACGCCGGTGCCGAGTTTGAGCGTCTTGGTCGCCACCGCCGCAGCGGTCAGCGTCACGAACGGGTCCATCACGTCGTAGTATTGCTTCGGCAGTTCGCCACCGCCGCCCCAGGGTGAACGGCGTGAGGTCGGGATGTGCGAGTGCTCGGCCGCCCAGACGGATTCGAAGCCCCGCGCCTCCAGCGCCTCCGCAAGTTCGGCGGAGGTCATCGAGTAGTCAGTGAAGAACATCGACGCGCCGAACTGCATGGTAGCTCTCCTCTTCTCTCAGTCGTTGACCTGACGGATCAGTCCCGCCCAGCGATCGAGGATCGGCAGCACGGTGTTGCTTTTGGCCGCCGGCAGACTGACGCAGGCTCGTACCACGCCTTGGTCGCGGTAGCGCTTCAGCGTGTCGGCGTCATCGGCGCAGCCGAACAGCGTGATCGGACATGACGCCGCGTCGCGCCCCGCCTCCTTCAGCATCTCGCGGAACTTTGCCATCGCGGTGAGGATGTCGCCGCGGCCGGCCAGCGGAATCCAGCCGTCGCCGTAACGCACCGCGCGCCGGGCCGCCTGCGGGAACGCGCCGCCGACGATCACCGGCACATGCGGCTGCTGCACGCATTTCGGCCAGGCCATCATCTCGGGGAAGTTGACGAACTCGCCGTGGTACTCGGCCTTGCTCCTGGTCCAGATCGCCTTCATCGCCTCGACGCGCTCGCGCACCAGTTTGGCGCGGCTGGCAAACGCCGTGCCGTGGTCTTCCATCTCTTCCGCGTTCCAGCCCACACCGATGCCGAACAAAAAGCGGCCGCCCGAGACCTGATCGATCGAGGCGACCAGCTTGGCGGTCTGGATCGGATCGCGCTGGTTCACCAGGCAGACGCCGGTGCCGACCTTCAGCGTCTTGGTCGCCATCGCCGCCGCGGTCAGCGTCACGAAGGGGTCCATCGCATCGTAGTACTGCTTCGGCAGATCGCCACCGCCCGGAAACGGCGAGCGGCGCGAGGTAGGGATGTGCGAATGCTCCGGTGCCCAGACAGATTCGAAACCGCGCGCCTCGAGCGCCTGGGCCAACTCGGCGGAGGTCATGGAGTAGTCGGTGAAGAACATCGACGCGCCGAAATCCATGGCTGTGCTCCTTGCTGGGTGATCGTTGGTATGTGTGAAACCTAGGGTATTGTGCAGCGGTGGGCGAGGGAGCGGCTCGAGCGGCTTCAGGCAAAGTGGTATCGCGACGGGATGATGGGTTTCGCGGCGCTCTACCCATCCTACGGCAACAAGATGCGGAGCAACTCGTA
>DASXNR010000123.1:0-6176 GCA_036494925.1 Acetobacteraceae bacterium | reverse complement strand
CTTCGCGCCCATGCGCACATTGTCTTCCATCTCGCGCGCAAGCTCGGAAAACCCCTTGCCCTCCTCGTAGTAGCCGCCGGCGATGTAGGTCGGCACCCGATCGCGGAAGCCGCCGAGCAGCTTGTACAGCGGCAGGTTGGCGAACTTCGCACGGATGTCCCACAGCCCGATGTCGATCGCGGAGATCGCGCGCGTGGTCAGGCCGCGGCGGCCGATCAGCTTCGGCTCCCACATCTTCTGCCACAGGCGCTCGACGTCGATCGGGTCCTCGCCGATCAGCATCGGCGTAAGGCGCGCGATGGTGGCCCGCTCGATCTCGCCGCCGCCGCCGAGACCGATGCCGGTGATGCCCTCGGTGGTCGCGATCTCCACCACGGCGAAGGTCACGTGTGTGTAGGTGTGCTTGCCGTTGGCGATCGGCTTGTGTCGTGGCCAGCGGAATTCCTTGGTGGTGATGCCGGTGATCTTCATGGCGCTGCTCCTTCCGCCCACTGCATTCAACGTCTTCAGTCCGGCAGGCGCAAGCGCACCGACACCGGACAATGATCCGACAGACGCTGTTTCCATTCCGCTCCGGTCTCGCGATAGGTCAGCACGCGCAGCGTGTCCGGCTGCAACCAGTCGCGCGCGGCGCCGCCCAATATGATGTGGTCGATGAACGCCTCGCCACCCCAGCACGGGCTGGCGAGGCCGGCGGTAGCGCGGGTCAGCGGCGCGGCCTGGCTGAGCGCGGACCAGAGCTGATCGCGTCCATCCATGTGGCGGTTGAAGTCGCCGAGGATGGCGAACGCCACGCCATCGGCACGTCGTGCGCGAATCCAGTCGAGCAGCGGCGGCATCTGCTCGCGCAGTTCGACGCAGGCGCGACGGGTTCGGCTGCTGAGCCGAGCGTCGAAGCAGCCGGTCTTCAGGTGCACCGCCAGGATACGCAGCGGCGGCTGGGACCGAAGGGTGATATCGACGCCGCTGCGCAACTGCCGGCTGACGTCCAGACCGGTGAGGTCGGGATTGAGGCTGTAGTGAATGCCGCGACGCACCACGATGCCCACGCGTTGCACGACATCGTCGTGGCTCAGATGGATCGAGTACTTGTCGGGCGGAAATACGCGGGCTGCGACCGCGGCGCCATCGACTTCCTGCACGGCAACCACATCGGCATCGAGTTCCGCCGCATAGCGACGCAGGAGATCGATGTCCTCCGGCTGCTTCGGGTGAACATCGGCGGGCAGATCGCGATCGCTGGTGGTGAGCCACTCGAGGTTCCAGGTCGCGAGCTTCAGCTCCTCTGCCACAGCGCAGGCGGGGAGCAGCAGCAGAATGAGCAGAACGCCGAGAAGCCGGGTAAGCCGGGTCGATCCGTAGGATGGGTAGAGCGCAGCGAAACCCATCATTCCGCCGCAGCGATCAACCGTCAGCGGCAACGAACGCCGCGACGCGCGCCGCGAACGCCGCAGGCTGCTCGATCTCAGGGTGGTGGCCGGCTTGTTCGATCAACTCGAACCGTGCGCCGGGAATGAGATTGCAATAGGCGCGGCCATAATCCGGTGTCACCACGCGGTCGCTGGCGCCCCACAGCACCAGCGTCGGCACTGCGACACGGCACAGCCAGCGCGGCAGCTTCGGGTTGTACATGAACGGCTGCCACCCATACAGGCACAGCGCATCGCGATTGCGCGCGTGCACCACGATCGCGTCGTCCGTCATCGCGTTGAAGTCGGGTGACCACTTGGCCGGATCATGCCAGGCGCAGCGCTGCACCTCGGCCGGCGCGGTATTGAACAGATCGAGGATGTCGCGGCTCTCGCGATCGCCGAGCTTGACGCCGAGCGGATCGACCAGGATCAACCGTTGCAGCCGATGACAGCACGTGGCGGCGATCTCGGCGGCCAGCCAACCGCCGAATGAAAACCCCAGCAGCGTCACCTTGTCGTGGGGCAACGCCTCGAGCAGGTCGAGATACAGATGCACCAGGTCATACACGGTGTCGAAGTCGGCCGGCCGCGGCGAGTGCCCGAAGCCCGGATGCGAAGGCGCAATGATCTCATGCTGCGCGGCGAGCAGATCGAGGAACGGCGCCTGCGGGTCCACCGTATCCAGGCCATGCAGCAGCAGGATCGGCGTCCCCGCGCCGCTACGCAGGACTTCAAGGTCGATGCCACGCACGGCGAGCCGCTCGATCCCCATGGTACACCCTAGATGCGTTCGCTGATCCGGATCGCCATCTTGCAGCCAGCCTTGATCGCCGCCGACAACAGCCGGTAGCCAGGCGCCTGCTCCGCGCCGTGTTGCAGCGCGATTTCCCGGTGCTGCAATTCGTCGTCGCGGAACCGTGTCAGGGTGTCGCGCAATTCGACATCATCGTCGTCGAGCGCTGCGATCTGATCGGCGTAGTGCGCGTCGATTGCCTCCTCCACCGCCACCGTGCAGGCCATTGCCGCGCGTTCGCCCAGCGCCGCGGTTGCCGCGCCGAGGGCGAAGCCGGCCAGGTGCCATAGCGGCAGCATCGCGGTCGGGCGCACGCGGCGGCGTACGATCAAATCGGCGAACTGCTCCAGGTGCTGCTGCTCCTGCGTCTGCATCTCGCGCACCACCGGTGCGGCCGCGCCAGCGCGCAGCACGGCGAGCTGGCCGGCATAGATGCGCACTGCACCGTACTCGCCGGCATGATCCACGCGGAGCATGCGTGCCACGCTGGCTTCAGGTGACGGATCGCCGGGCAGAGATCGCTGCGCGGAATTCATGCAATGCTCCTGTCGCGCCAAAGCACTGTGCCAAGCAGCGCCGCGAACGCCAGCGCGTAAAGCAAATTCATCGCCGCCATGGAGATCGGCAGACCCGGAATCAGAAACGCCGGATCCTCGCACGGCTTCGCCGGCCGCGCCGGCATGTGCGCCAGACGTTCGGCAATCGTCCCGCCGGTAAAGCTCGGTGCGGCACATTCCGGCAGCGGGCTTGGCCACCAGTGCTGCTCCACGCCGACATGCACGAAGGCCAGCGCGGTGCTGACCAGCATCGACAGCACCACCAGCACGAGCAGCGCCCGCGCCCATCGATGCGGCACCACCGACGCGAGCAGGCCTAATACGATCGCCACCCGATATGGCCAGCGTTCCAGCAGGCAGAGGGCGCATGGCACGAGGCCCTCCCAGCGCTCCGACGCGAGCGCCAACCCCAGCGCCAACGCCGCGGCGAGTGCGCTCAGCAGGGCGATGCCGCGGATGCCAGGCAGCGTCATGCTGGCGATGTGCCCTGCTTCGACCGGACGCGCAAGCCGTTGCCGCTCGCCATGCCGCGGCCTAGGCTTACGGCATCCAGGCAGGAGGAAACCCGATGCGCCGCATTCTGTGGGGTCGCGCCACGTCCAGCAATGTGATGAAGGCGATCTGGACGCTCGAGGAGCTGCAGCTTCTTTACGAACGCATCGACGTTGGCGGGTCGTTTGGCAGGACCGACACGGCGGAATACCGCACGATGAATCCTACCGGCCTGGTGCCGACCTTGCAGGAAGACGACTTCACGCTGTGGGAGAGCAACGCGATCTGCCGCTATCTCTGCCATGCGCATGCGCCGCACTCGAAGCTGTGGCCGCAGGAACCGCACGCGCGCGCCAACGTCGACCACTGGATGGACGCGCAGCAGACGCTGCTGGGTCGGCCGATCGGCGTGGTGTTCTGGGGCCTGGTGCGCACGCCGCCCGACCAGCGCGACATGGCGGCGATCAAGCAGGGGATCGAGGATGCTGCCCGCATCTGGGGCATGGTGTCGGCAGAGCTCGCCAGGCATCCGTACCTGGCCGGCGACGATCTGACGCTGGCCGACATCCCGTGGGGTCCGCACCTGCACCGCTGGTTCAACATGGATTTCGAGCGCCCCGAGGTGCCGCATCTGCGCGCGTGGTATGATCGGCTGCTGCAGCGGCCGGCCTACAAGCAGCATCTGGCGGGGCCGGTGGTGTAGGTGACGGCGGCGACGTTCGATCCGGAAGCGGTTCGTGAATTCGAGCATGCGCGCTGGCAACGTGCCGCCAGCGTCTATGGCGCGACATTTGCCGGTGCGACCGCACCGTTCATCGAAGCACTGCTCGATGCGGCGCAGGTCGCGCGCGGCACGCGGTTGCTCGACATCGCCTGCGGGACTGGCCTCGTCGCATCCAGTGGCCGCGTGCGCGGTGCGGCGGCGTGGGGGCTCGAGTTCTCGCCGGCGATGCTGACCGTCGCCAGGGCCCGCGACGCGGCGGCGCGGTTCGACGAAGGCGATGCTGAAGCGTTGCCCTATGCCGATGCCGCCTTCGACGCGGCGGTCGCGAATTTCGGCATCCACCACGTGCCGCGGCCGCTGTTCGCGTTGCGGGAGGCGCATCGCGTGCTGTGCGAGGGCGGGCGCGTCGCGTTCAGCTTCTGGGCCGAACCGGGCGAGAACGTCGCCTGGAAGCTGGTATTCGACGCGGTTGCACGGCACGGCGATCGCGCTGCGATACAGGCCCCCGCGCCTGGCGGCGGATTCGCCACCGAGGCACAGTGCGCTGATGCGCTGCGCGAGGCCGGCTTTGTCGAGTGCACGACGCGGCTGATGCGCGCGACCTGGCAGCACCGCGACGCGCAGGCGTTGGTGGCGGCGTTGCAGGCCGGAACCGCACGCATGGCGGCGATGCTCGAAGCACAGCAGCCGGATGCCAGGGACGCCATCGTCTGTGACATCGCGGCGAATGCCAACGGCTATCGCAACGCCCACGGCATCGCGGTGCCGATCGCAGCGGTGATCGCGTCCGGCGTTCGACGCTGACGAGGGACCGAAGCATTGCCGGCGTTCTCGACCCGGCAAGGAGCGGTCATAGCGTCATTGCGGCTGCGCTATGCTGTGGCTGCTCGCCGATTCGCCACAGGAAGTAATCGCGCATGACATCCACACCGCTCCGTCGAGGCGGCGCTGCGCTGCTCCTGCCCGCCGCCATCGTCCTGTTGCTCGGCGGCGCCGCGCCGGAGAAACCTTCGGTCACGGGCCAGTCGCCGGTCGCGATCGGCGAGTACCTGGTTGCGATCGGGGGCTGCAACGATTGTCATACGGTGGGCTGGAACCAGAGACCTGGCGATATACCGGTCGCCCAGCGCCTCACCGGCAGCCCGGTCGGCTGGAACGGCCCATGGGGCACGTCGTTTCCGACCAATCTCCGGCTGCTGATGCAAACGATGACCGCCGATGTCTGGGTGCGGTACGTGGCGGTGATGCAGCCGCGGCCACCGATGCCGTGGTTCAACATGCGGGTGATGAGCGAGAGCGACCTTCGCGCGATGTATGCCTATATCCGTAGTCTGGGGCCGGCCGGCGCTGCGGCCCCAGAGGCGCTGCCGCCGGGCCGGACGCCGACCACCGCGTATATTGTGGCGGTGCCACGCGCGCCGAGCTGAAGGCGGTATCTTGTAGGGTACTGTGGCAAGAGGCCACGAAATGTGGTATCAGAGTGCTTTAGGAGGCGGAAAGGCACGGCATGGATGGCATCACTCAACCAGCTGACGAGCATCCGGTGCGGTTTGATTTGCTGACCGAGAACCCGGTTTACAAGCCGTTCCGCTACCCCTGGGCCTATGAGGCCTGGCTTACGCAGCAGCGCGTGCATTGGCTGCCCGAGGAAGTGCCGCTCGCCGACGATGTGAAGGATTGGCACCGCAACCTGAGCGACGCCGAGCGCAACCTGCTGTCGCAGATCTTTCGCTTCTTCACCCAGGCCGACGTCGAGGTGAACAACTGCTACATGAAGCACTACGCGCGGGTGTTCAAACCCACCGAGGTGCTGATGATGCTGTCGGCGTTCTCCAACATCGAGACCGTCCACATTGCTGCCTACAGCCACCTGCTCGACACGATCGGCATGCCGGAACTCGAGTACCAGGCCTTCCTCAAATACAAGGAGATGAAGGACAAGTACGACTTCATGCAGAGCTTCACGGTCGACTCGAAGTACGAGATCGCCAAGACACTCGCGGCATTCGGTGCCTTTACCGAGGGGCTGCAATTGTTTGCCTCGTTCGCGATCCTGCTGAACTTCCCGCGGTTCGGGAAGATGAAGGGGATGGGTCAGATCATCACCTGGTCGGTGCGTGACGAGTCGCTGCACTGCGAGTCGATCATCAAGCTGTTCCGCACCTTTGTGCAGGAAAATCCGGAAATCTGGACCGAGG